>NZ_AP022573.1:901337-1201783 GCF_010729105.1 Mycobacterium saskatchewanense | reverse complement strand
TGCGGCGAAACGGATTTGGCAAGCGGCCTCGGCGCACGTGACGTCGGTCCACTCGCCCTCGACCTGGCGGCGGTAGATGACGAAATCGGGGTTCTCGCGCTCGTGGGCGAAGACCGTCGCCGCGATGTGGTCCTGCTCGCCGACGGAAAAGTGGGCGGGGACACTGTACTGACGCACGTTATGACCTCGTTTGACTCGTTCTGCGGGGGCATCCCTGCAGCCGGGGTTGCTGCACCCAGCCTAATCCGAGCGTTCACCCAGCTGCGGCCGCGCTGTCGGCCTGCCCCGTCCCGGGCGCGGGGTGACCGATGTGTGAAGCTGGGGCGGTGAACAGCATCCAGATCGCCGACGAGACGTTTGTCGCGGCTGACGGGGCACGGGTCGGCGCCGCGATCGCCGACAGGTCGAGCTGGCGGCGGTGGTGGCCCGACCTGCGGCTGCAGGTGGTCGAGGACCGCGGCGACAAGGGCATCCGCTGGACGGTCACCGGCGCACTGACCGGCACCATGGAGATCTGGCTGGAGCCCTCGCTCGACGGTGTGGTGCTGCACTACTTCCTGCACGCCGAGCCCACCGGCCTGGCGGCGTGGCAGCTGGCCAAGCTGAACCTGCCGAAATTGACGCACCGCCGGCGCGTGGCGGGGAAGAAAATGGCGTTCGAGGTCAAGACGACGCTGGAACGTCTCCGTCCGGTAGGGGTTTCTCCGGTAGTTTAGCCAGGTCCGGTGTGCGTGGAGAGTACCGTTTCGGACCGTAGGCCAGGGGTAGTCAGGCACTCGGTTTCCCCGCAGCCGGGTCGACCCGCGGGCGGGAGAGAGGGCAGCAACCAGGTGGCGGAGAAGACGACGCAGACCATCTACATCGAGGCCGACCCCGGCACCGTGATGGACGTGATCGCGGACATCGATTCCTATCCGGAGTGGATCTCGGAATACAAGGAAGCCGAGGTGCAGGAGAAGGACGCCGACGGCTATCCGAAGCTCGCCCGGTTCGTGCTGGATGCGGCCGTCCTCAAGGACACGATGGTCATGTCCTACCAGTGGCCCGCGGACCGGAAGTCGGTGAGCTGGACACTCGTCTCGGGCTCGCTGCTGCGCTCCCTCGAGGGGTCATACCGCTTGGCGCCCAAGGGTTCCGGCACCGAGGTGACCTACGAGCTGTCGGTGGACCTGGCCGTCCCGATGATCGGATTGCTCAAGCGCAAGGCTGAGCGCCGATTGACCGACACCGCGCTGAAAGACCTGAAGAAACGAGTCGAGGGCTGAGTGAGTCCACCGAATCTCGGGCTCCTGCCCCGGCCCGGATCAGCCTCTTCGTCGGCAAAGGTGGGGTAGGCAAGTCCACGCTCGCGTGCGCCACCGCGGTCAGCGACGCGAACGCAGGGGGCCGCGTGCTGCTGGTGTCCACCGACCAGGCGCACTCGCTGGGCGACGTGCTCGGGGCGCCGGTGCCGGCGAGCGGCGGGGACGGGCTGGTCCGGGTGCTGGCCGACCTGGACGCCGGGCCGGCCGAGGGCGGCGGCTTTCTCGACGCGCTGGCGTTGGACACCCTGGCCCTGCTCGAGAGCCGGTGGCAGGGGGTGGTCGACGCGCTGGATCGGCAGTTCCCCAACTCCGAGTTCGGTACCGTTGCGCCCCAAGAGCTTTCCGCTTTGCCCGGGGTTCAGGAGGTGCTCGGCCTGCACGCCGTCGGCGAGCTGGCCGCGTCCGGACGATGGGATCGCGTCGTCGTCGACTGCGCCTCGACCGCGGACGCCCTGAGGATGCTGACGCTGCCCGCCACCGTCGGGCTCTATGTCGAGCGGGCGTGGCCCCGCCATCGCCGGTTGTCCGCCACCGGCGACGACGCTCACTCGGCGGCGCTCATCGAGCTGCTGGAGCGCATCAGCGGCAGCGTCGAACGCCTCGGCGCGTTGCTCGCCGACGGTGAGCTGGTCGACGCCCACCTGGTGCTGACCCCGGAACGGGTGGTCGCCGCCGAAGCGGTCCGGACGCTCGGTTCCCTCGCGCTGATGGGCGTGCGCGTCGAGGAGCTGATCGTCAACCAGATGCTCGTCGAGGACCAGTCCTACGAGTACCGCAACCTGCCCGACCACCCCGCGTTCGAGTGGTACGCCGAACGCATTGCCGAACAACGTGCCGTCCTCGACGAGCTCGACGCCACGATCGGCGACGTGGCACTCGTGCTGACCCCCCACCTGTCCGGCGAGCCGATCGGCCCCAAGGCACTGGGCGCGCTGCTCGACGCCGCCCGTCGTCGCGGCGGAGCGGCCCCGCCGGGACCGCTGCGGCCGATCGTCGACCTCGAATCCGGATCCGGTCTTGGGTCGACATACCGGATGCGGCTAGCGTTGCCCCAACTCGATCCCGCGACCCTGACCCTCGGCCGCGTCGACGACGATCTGATCGTCAGCGTCGGCGGGCTGCGGCGCCGGGTTCGATTGGCGTCGGTGCTGCGCCGGTGCACGATAGTGGACGCCAAAATTCGGGGTAGTGAGCTGACAGTTCGTTTTCGACCGGATCCGGAGGTGTGGCCTAAGTGAGTGGGGCTCATCCCGACATCGGTCCCGAATTGCGCCGGCTCGCCCAGGCGATCGTCGACGGGATCGATCCGGCCGTGCGCGCGGCGGCGGCGCTGACGGCCGGCGCGGGCGTCGGGACCGGCAAGTGCCAGCAGGTTTGGTGTCCCGTGTGCGCCCTGGCCGCCCTCGCGACCGGCGAGCAGCACCCGTTGCTCACGGTGATCGCCGACCACAGCGTGGCCCTGCTGGAGGTGATCCGCGGCATCGTCGACGGTGTCGACGGGTCCCCGGAGCCGCCGGAGGGCGGCGGCCCCCCGACCGGCGGGCCGCCGGGCGGCCCCAGCGACGGCGACGGCGACAGCCGGACCCGGTATCAGCCCATCCCGATCACAGTCGAGGACTGACCGGCCGCGTCGAAGGTGGTCCCTCCTGCCGCGGGTCGGTACAGTTGGCGCAGAACAGGGTCGGTGCGGGGCGAAAGGGAGGGCCATGTACTACTGGCTATTCAAGTACATCCTGCTGGGCCCGCTGCTCGCGTTGCTCGGTCGCCCGAAAGTCGAAGGGCTGGAACATGTTCCGAGTTCCGGCCCGGCGATACTCGCCAGCAATCACCTCGCGGTGATGGACAGCTTCTATCTGCCGCTGGTGGTGCGCCGCCGGATCACCTTCCTGGCGAAGTCGGAGTACTTCACCGGAACCGGCCTGAAGGGCTGGTTCAAGCGCTGGTTCTTCACCGCCGTCGGCCAGGTGCCGATCGACCGCACCAACGCCGACGCCGCGCAGGCCGCGCTGGAAACCGCCGAGCGCCTGCTGCGCCAGGGCAAGCTGCTGGGCATGTATCCGGAGGGCACCCGCTCTCCCGACGGCCGGCTGTACAAGGGCAAGACCGGGCTGGCCCGGCTCGCGCTGCACACCAACGTCCCGGTGATCCCGGTCGCGATGATCGGCACGAACGTCGTCAACCCGCCCGGCACGGGCATGTTGCGGTTCGGCCGGGTGACGGTCCGCTTCGGCAAGCCGATGGACTTCTCCCGTTTCGAGGGCCTGGCCGGTAACCGCTTCATCGAGCGCGCCGTCACCGACGAGGTGATCTACGAGCTGATGCGGCTCTCCGGGCAGGAGTACGTCGACATCTACGCCGCCAGCGTCAAGGATCGCGGCAACGGCGACGCGCCGACCAGCGCGTCCGCGCGGATCCCCGAGAGCGCCGTCGGCTAGCCCCCGACGTCGCTGAGCTGCCGGCGTTCGTCGGCGTCCGCGGCCGGATCGTCGGCGTCCCGCGACGGCGTGCGGGCGGTGACCGCGAGTCCCGCCACGACGAGGACCGCCAGCGCCCACCACACGTACGACATCCCGACGAGCTGTCGCCACCAGGACGCCGCCGTCTCGTGGTGCTTGGGCATCAGGTCGATCGGTGACCAGCGCATCAGCGCCACCCCGGCGGCGGCGACCGCCCCCAGCGCCAGGCTGCGCCGCCGCCAGGCCAACACGCCGGTCACCAGCACGGCCGGCAGCGCCCACACCCAGTGGTGCGACCACGACACCGGCGACACCACCAGCCCGAACAGCGCCACGCAGACGATCGCCAGCACCGGCTCACCGGCCCGCAGCACCCGTCGCATCGCCCAGACCGTCAGGCCCAGCACCAGCAGCGACGCCGCCACCCACAGCAGGAAGCGTTGCTGCTCCGCGATTCCCGTGCGGGCGAGGGCGCCCGCGATGTTCTGGTCGGTGTTGAGCGCCGCGGCGCCGATCCGGTCGGTGTGGTGCACGGTGCGGGTCCAGTACTCCCACGAGTCGTCCCACGCCAGCGCGAAGCCGATCAGCGTGGCCGCCGCGAACGAGCCCACCGCCGTCAGCGCCGCGCGGTTGTCGCGCCGGAGCAGGAAGTAGAGCAGAAACACCGCCGGGGTCAGCTTGAGCGCGATGCCCAGGCCGAGCAGCACGCCTCGGGGCCACGGGGTGCGCCGCGGCACGCAGTCGGCGATCACCACGGTCATCAGCACGACGTTGATCTGACCGAAGGCGAAGTTCGACGCGATCGGTTCCAGCCAGATCGTCGCGGGCGCCGCGATGGCCACGGCCAGCCACAGCCGGCGCAGCCACGCCGGCCCGGGCAGCACGGCGGAGGTGTTCCACACGTCGAGCCGCGCCAGCACGACGGCGGTCGAGACGATCAGCAGCATCAGCGTCAGCGCCGTGATCGCGACGCTCGCGGCCGGCATGTGCAGCCAGGCGAACGGGCAGAACACGATCGCCGCCAGTGGGGGATAGGTGAACGGCAGGTCGATCCCGATTGGGGTGTGGAACATCACGTCGCCGTGGTACAGCGGGCGGCCGTTCAGCCACGCCTGGCCGCCCATCTGATAGACGTCGATGTCGATCCGGTAGGGCGTGTGGCCGAACAACTGCCAGGCGGCGTAGCCGAGCCCCGCCAGGGCCAGCAGCCAGAGCGGACACCAGATCAGCGCCCGCCGGGAGCCACGTCTGGTTGGGAGGCCCGCGCCGGGCGCCTGCGTTCCACTCATGTCGCAGAACAGCGTAACGGTGTCCGACCCCGCGATGCGGCCACAGCGCGGCTCGCGCGGTGTGGGCGGCCGCAGGCGTAGCTTGTGAGAAGTGCTGCACTGGTTCGCGCCGAGGGTGGCCCGGTGGTTTTCGCATGACATCGTCGCCGCCGGCCGGCTGCCGTTGCTGTGCTGCCTGGTCGCCTTCATCCTGACCTTCTTCGTGACGCGCAGCTTCGTCCGGTTCATCCGCCACCGGGCCGCGTGCGGCCACCCGACCAGGTGGTGGCATCCGCGCAACGTCCACATCGGGGACGTGCACATCCACCACGTGACGTTCGGGGTGGTGCTGGTATTGCTGTCCGGGCTGACCCTGGTGACGCTGTCGATCAACGGTCGCGAGCCCGAATTCACTTTGAGCGCAATCTGTTTCGGGATCGGGGCGGCCCTCGTACTCGACGAGTACGCGCTGATCCTGCATCTGTCCGACGTGTACTGGTCGGAAGACGGCCGCACCTCGGTGGATGCGGTGTTCGCCGCCGTCGGGGTGGCCGGGTTGCTCATCATGGGCCTGCACCCGCTGATGTTCTTCCTGCCCATCTGGGAGGGCACCGACTCGGTGCCGCTGCGCGCCGCGGTGGCCGGCGCCCTCGTGCTGACGCTGCCACTGGCGGTGGTGGTGGTGCTCAAGGGCAAGGTGTGGACCGGCCTGCTCGGCATGTTCATCGTGGTGTTGCTGGTGATCGGCGCCGTCCGCCTGTCGCGCCCGCACGCTCCGTGGGCCCGGTGGCGGTACACCGGCCGCCCGGAGAAGATGCGACGGGCCCTGCAACGCGAACGGATGCTGCGCCGCCCGGTGGTGCGCGCCAAGCTGTACATCCAGGGCGCGATCGCCGGGACGCCCGGGCTGCCCGACGAGCGCGTCGTCGACGCCTGTCTGGACGACGAGGTGCATCCCGCACCGCCGCCCGAGGGGACGGAGCCCATCCTGATCGCCCGCTAGGCTGCGGCGTGTGCGGTATTTCTACGACACCGAGTTCATCGAGGACGGCCGCACCATCGAACTGATCTCCATCGGCGTCGTCGCCGAGGACGGCCGCGAGTACTACGCGGTGTCCACGGAGTTCGATCCCGAGCGCGCCGGCAGCTGGGTCCGCGCCAACGTGCTGCCCAAGCTGCCGCCGCCGTCGTCGCAGGTGTGGCGCTCGCGCCGGCAGATCCGGGCGGACCTCGAGGAGTTCTTTCGGATCGACGACACCGACGGGGTCGAGCTGTGGGCGTGGATCGCGGCCTACGACCATGTGGCGTTGTGCCAGCTGTGGGGCACGATGCCGGAATTGCCGCGGGCGCTGCCCCGCTTCACCCGGGAGCTTCGCCAGCTGTGGGAGGACCGGGGATCCCCCCGGCTGCCGCCGCGGCCACCGGACGCCCACGACGCGCTGGTCGACGCGCGCGAGCAGTTGCGCCGATTCCGGCTCATCACCTCCGACGGCCGGTGAAGTCCGCCGGGCCGTTCGCCCTGATCAGCCGTCTCCTCATGCCGGTTACCATAGACCGATGAACTGGACCGTCGACATACCGATCGACCAGCTGCCGTCGCTGCCGCCGCTGCCGGGTGACCTGCGGGCCCGGCTCGACGCCGCCCTGGCCCTACCGGCCGCCCAGCAACCCAGTTGGCCCGCCGAACAGGCGTCGGCGATGCGCACGGTCCTCGAGAGCGTCCCGCCGGTGACCGTGCCCTCGGAGATCGTCCGGCTGCAGGACCACCTGGCCCAGGTCGCGCGCGGCGAGGCGTTCCTGTTGCAGGGCGGCGACTGCGCGGAAACGTTCGTCGACAACACCGAACCCCACATCCGCGGCAACATTCGTACGTTGCTGCAGATGGCGGTGGTGCTGACCTACGGGGCCAGCATGCCGGTGGTCAAGGTGGCCCGCATCGCCGGTCAGTACGCCAAGCCCCGGTCGGCCGACATCGACGCGCTGGGCCTGCGGTCCTACCGCGGTGACATGATCAACGGCTTCGCCCCGGACGCCGCGGCCCGCGAGCACGACCCGTCGCGGCTGGTGCGCGCCTACGCCAACGCCAGCGCGGCGATGAACCTGGTGCGCGCGCTGACCTCGTCGGGGCTGGCGTCGCTGCACCTCGTGCACGACTGGAACCGGGAGTTCGTCCGCACCTCGCCGGCCGGGGCACGGTACGAGGCGCTGGCCAGCGAGATCGACCGGGGCCTGAAGTTCATGAGCGCCTGCGGGGTGGCCGACCGCAACCTGCAGACCGCCGAGATCTACGCCAGCCACGAGGCTTTGGTGCTCGACTACGAGCGGGCCATGCTGCGGTTGTCGGACGTCGAGGACGGGGAACCGCAACTTTACGACCTGTCGGCGCACACCGTGTGGATCGGCGAGCGCACCCGTCAGCTCGACGGCGCGCACGTCGCGTTCGCCGAGGTGATCGCCAACCCGATCGGCGTGAAGATCGGGCCGACCATGACCCCCGAGCTCGCCGTCGAGTACGTGGAGCGACTCGACCCGCACAACAAGCCCGGCCGGCTGACGCTGGTGAGCCGGCTGGGCAACGGCAAGGTGCGCGACGTGCTGCCGCCGATCATCGAGAAGGTCCAGGCCACCGGCCATCAGGTGATCTGGCAGTGCGACCCGATGCACGGCAACACCCACGAATCGTCCAACGGTTACAAGACGCGGCACTTCGACCGCATCGTCGACGAGGTGCAGGGCTTTTTCGAGGTGCACCGCGCGCTGGGCACCCACCCCGGCGGCATCCACGTCGAGATCACCGGCGAGAACGTCACCGAATGTCTCGGTGGCGCGCAGGACATTTCGGACACCGATCTGGCGGGCCGCTACGAGACCGCGTGTGACCCGCGGCTGAACACCCAGCAGTCGCTGGAGCTCGCGTTCCTCGTGGCCGAGATGCTGCGCGACTGACTTTCACCACCGCGAGCGACCGTGTCTGTACGGCGACACGCCGATACGGTTGTGCATTTGCGGACGCTCGCGCGGTGGGGCTAGCTACAAAAGCCCGCTGAGGTTGCTGCCGATGGTCCACGCGGCCGTGGCGACCAGCCCGGTGAGTGCCAGGATCACCGCCACCCAGATCAGCACCATGCGCCGGCCGCGCTGTCGGGCCCACACGAATTCGCTCATCGCGATGCCGGCGAATTCGCCTGAGACGGGCTCGTATTCGTAGTCATCGTCTTCGTCTTCGTCTTCGTCTTCGTCGTTGTCGTAGTAGTCGTTGTCGTAGTAGTCGTTGTCGTAGTAGTCGTCGTCGGCGTAGTCGCCGCGATCGGGACGCGGTTCGGGCTGCTCGACGGGCGCCGGCTCGGCCCAGTCGCCGGGCCCGCGGGTCAGCTGCCGGGTGGGCTGGCGAGCCGGCGCCGGGGCCGCCGGCCGCGGCGGCCCGGCCGGCCGCTGGCCCATCCGGCTGTGGTGCAGCGCCGCCGAGCGGTGCTGGGCGGAGTTGCGGGGCGCCGGGACCCGGAAGTCGGGCAGCTGCAGCTCCTCGGCGATCGCGTCCAGGTCGGCGCCCATCTCGATGGCGTCGGCGTAGCGCCGCGCGGGGTCGCGGGCGGTCGCACGCTCGACGAACTCGTCGAATTGCGGCGGCACCCCCTCGATCGCCGCGCTCGGCGGCGGCACATCGGTGTCCAGTCGCTGGTAGGCGATCGAAAGCGCCGAGTCGCCGGTGAACGGGGTCCGCCCGGTGAGCAGTTCGTAGGCCAGGATCCCGGTCGAGTAGACGTCGCTGCGGGGACCGGCGTTGCCGTCCCGCACCTGCTCGGGCGACAGGTAGGCCGCGGTGCCCAGAATGACGCTGGTGGAGGTGATTCCGGCGGCCGCGACGGCGCGGACCAACCCGAAGTCGGCGATCTTCACGTCGCCGTCGTCGGAGATCAGCACGTTCTCGGGCTTGACGTCGCGGTGCACCAGGCCGGCGCGGTGCGCCGCCGCCAGCCCGCCGAGCACCGGACGCAACACCGATGCCACCGCGTGCGGCGGCATCGGACCGCGTTCGGCGAGCAGCTCGCGCAAGGTGCCGCCCTCGATCAGCTCCATCACCAGGAACGGGTGGCGGTCGTCCATGCCCTGGTCGTAGACCGCGACCAGCCCCGGGTTCTTCAGCCGGGCCACGGTTCGGGCCTCGAGCCGGAAGCGGGTGAGGAATTGCTCGTCGCCGGCGTACCGCGCGTCCATCACCTTGACCGCGACGGGCCGGTCGAGCCGAACGTCGACGCCGCGATAGACCGTCGAGGTGCCGCCACTGGCGATCCGGCACTCCACCAGATAGCGGCCGTCGAGCAACGTGCCCTCCAACGGGTCCCCGGCACCGGTCGCGGCCACGGGGCCAGCTTAGGGGCGGCGCGGACGTCGCCGTGCAAACGGTCGGCGGAACACCGCTCCAAGCTGCGGAGCGGGGCCTACACTGGCGCCGTGGGCAGCATTCCGGCCGGCGACGACGTTCTGGATCCCGACGAACCGACCTACGACCTGACCCGGGTCGCCGAACTGCTCGGCGTGCCGATCAGCAAGGTCCATCAGCGGTTGCGGGAAGGGCACCTGGTCGCGGTGCGCCGCGACGGCGGCGTGGCGGTACCCCAGGTCTTCTTCACCCATTCCGGTGAGGTCGTCAAGAGCCTCCCGGGGTTGCTGACGATCCTGCGCGACGGCGGCTACCACGAAACCGAGATCTTGCGGTGGCTGTTCACGCCGGATCCGTCGCTGACCGTCACCCGCGACGGCGCCCGCGAATCGCTGAGCAATGCGCGTCCCGTCGACGCCCTGCACGCCCACCAGGCCCGGGAGGTCCTGCGCCGCGCGCAGGCGATGGCCTACTGAGGGCCTACTAAAGGCCGACCGAGGGCCGACCGATGGGGGCCTAGGCGGCCTCGGGCGACGAAGCAGGGGCGCGATGCAGGGCGTACCAGGCGACCAGCGCGCAGGCCGTGGCGATGAAAACGTGTATCCACGAGTACATTCCGTGCGACCCGTCGGGCTTGAAGATCACCATGACCCAGGTCGACAGGCCGGCGATCAGCGCGACCGCCCGCCGGGACTGGGCCAGCGGGGCCGCGACCGCCAGCGGCCAGGAGTAATACCAGGGCAGGGCGGCGGGCACGAACAGCACGACGATCAGCATCGACCACGCGATGCCGGTCAGCGCCGCCCGGTCGTCTCGCCGAAACCGCCACCACAGCAGCGGGAGCGACACCGCGATGATCGCGATGCCGACGTAGCGGGTGACCCGCAGCGTGGCGTAGAAGTCGACCGGGAACAGCCCGCTGCCCAGCGCGTGAATGAGGTTGGCGGCCGCCGTCGGCACGGTCAGCCAGTTGATGATCTTCACCGATCCCGCCAGCGCCGTCAGCCACCCGAGGCCGACACCGGCGACCGCGGACAGCACGCCGAACACCACGCCGAAGATCAGCACCGTCACCGCGGTCGCCGCGAGGAACGCCTTGGCGGACGAGTAACCCCGCCGCGCGCGCAGATGGCGCATCCACACCCACACCAGGAAGGGCAGCGAGATCCCCGCGGTGGCCTTGACCGCGATCGCGACCGTGATCAGTGTGACGCCCAGGACGTGGCGGTCGGCGAACGTCAGGGCGATGCCGGCGGCCATCAGGCCCACCATCAGCATCTCGTTGTGCACCCCGCCCATCAGGTGGATGAGCACCAGCGGGTTGAGCACGCAGATCCACAGCGCGATGGAGCCGTCGGTGCCCAGCTGCCGTGCCAGGCGTGGGGCGGCCCAGATCAGCAGCGCCAGCCCCGGCAGCATGCACAGGCGCAGCAGGGCCGTCCCGGCGACGACGTTGTTGCCGACGACGATCGTGACGAATTTCGCGACCAGGATGAAGGCCGGGCCGTAAGGGGCGGTGGTGATCGTCCAGATCGGACTCACGTTGTCCAACAAGATGTTCGGATTCGCGACGGGTCCGACCGCGTACGGGTCGAGCCCGTCGCGCAACAGCGCGCCCTGGGCCAGGTAGGAGTAGGTGTCCCGGCTGAAGACCGGCACCGAGAGCAGCAGCGGCGCCAGCCAGAAACCGGTGGTGGCTTTCATCGTGAACTCGGTCGCCTGCCCGGCGAGCGCCCGTCGGCCCAGCGCAAGCCATGCGATGAGCATGAGGCCCACGCCCGCCCACAGCAGGATCGACGACAGCACCAGGCCGTGGCCGAACCGCATCCAGGACATGTGAATCGTTTCCAGCAGCGGGTCGTGCTGGCGGGTGCTGCCCGCCCCGAGCCCGCCGATGGTGATCAGGATCGAGCCGAACAGGCCCAGCCGCGCCGGGCCGGACTCGGGGGCGGCGGCGAATGCGGTGAGCCGCGAAACGCGTTGTCGGAAAGGAGCTTTCGTCCCGGCTTCGTCGGCGGGCGGGGTATCTGTGGGCGTGGTCATCGTCAGGCGGAGCGGTCGGTGGCCATCCTGGCCATCTCGAACAGCCCGGCTTTGGCCTCGGCGCCGACGGGCGCGGCCGCCAGAGCGTCCAGCGCGCGCCGCGTCAGCTCGGCGATACGCCGTTCCGCGGCGGCCAGCGCGCCGACCGACTCGATGACCGCCCGCAACTCGTCGACCTGCGCGTCGGTCAGCTCGGCGCCGATGGAGCCGCGCAACAGGGCGGCCGCCGCGGGGTCCGACCGGTCGGCGAGCTCAACCGCCTCGGCGAGCAGCACCGTGCGCTTGCCGGAGCGCAGGTCGTCCCCGGACGGCTTGCCCGTCACCGCCGGGTCGCCGAACACGCCCAGCACGTCGTCGCGCAGCTGGAACGCCACCCCGAGGTCCGTCCCGAACTGGCCGAACACGGCCTGCACGTCGGGCCTGTCGGCCGCTGCCGCCGCCCCCAGCTGCAGCGGGCGGGACACGGTGTAGCAGGCCGTCTTGAAGGTGTCGACGTTCATCGCCGACGCGATGGACTCGGCGGCGCTCGCCTCGGCGACGATGTCGAGGTACTGACCGCCCAGCACCTCGGTGCGAATCTGGGCCCACACGCGCCTAACCCGCCGGTGGGCCGCCGGCGACACCGGCAAGTCGGAGACGATGTCGTCGGCCCAGGCGAGTGCGAGGTCGCCGAGCAGGATGGCCGCCGACTCGCCGAACCGCTCCGGCGAACCCCGCCATCCCCGCTCGCGGTGCAGCGCGGCGAAGCGGACGTGCGTCGTCGGCTTGCCGCGGCGGGTGGACGAGTCGTCGATCACGTCGTCGTGTACCAGGGCGCAGGCGTGCAAAAGCTCGAGGGCCGAAAACAGCAGCAGCGCGTCGGAATTCGGCTCCTGGTCGGCCACGGCACGCCAGCCCCAGTACGCGAACGCGGGCCGCAGCCGCTTGCCGCCGCCCAACACGAAGTCTTCGAGCGCGCCGATCAGGTCGTCGTAGTCGGCGCCGATATAGGCGCTCTCGGCGCGCCGCTCGTGCAGGTATTGCCTAAGCCGCTCGGTGATGGCGCCGGTCAACTCGATGGTTGCCGCTGCTTTTGCGGTTTCCGGGCTCAGCGCGGCGCCCCCTTCCTGCTCGGCCTGGCTCGTGCGGTCCTGGGCCGACAGTTTATGTCGCGCCGGCGGCCGCACTGGCTTGGACCGCCTCAGTATTCCCCCGCCAGCGGCCGGTCCCGCCCCGCCTATGCTGGCGGGGTGTCTGGGCGCGACGGCAGCGCGGCCATCCAGAGCCCAGGGAAATGGTCGTCTGACCGACGGAGAGGAGCCGCGTGACCCTCAACACCATCGCCCTCGAGCTGGTGCCTCCGAATCGCGACGACGGTCGAGAGCGGGCCCTCGATGATGCACGGAAAGTGGTGCGGTACTCGGCCGAATCCGGCCTGGACGGCCGGCTCCGGCACGTGATGATCCCGGGGATGATCGCGGAAGACGACGACCGGCCCGTCGCGATGAAGCCGAAGCTGGACGTGCTCGACTTCTGGTCGATCATCAAACCGGAACTGCCGGAGATGCGCGGTCTCTGCACGCAGGTCACCGCGTTCATGGACGAGGCGTCGTTGCGGGAACGGCTCGCCGCCCTGTGTTCGGCCGGGATGGAAGGCGTGGTCTTCGTCGGCGTGCCGCGCACCATGAACGACGGCGAAGGCTCCGGCGTGGCGCCGACCGACGCCCTGTCGATCTACCGCGACCTGGTGCCCAACCGGGGCGTCATCCTGATTCCGACCCGCGACGGCGAGCAGGGCCGGTTCAACTTCAAGTGCGACCAGGGCGCCAACTACGCCATGACCCAGCTGCTGTATTCCGACGCGATCGTCGACTTCCTGGCCGAGTTCGCCAAGACCACCGACCACCGGCCGGAGATCCTGCTGTCGTTCGGGTTCGTCCCGAAGGTCGAGGACCGCGTCGGCCTCATCAACTGGCTGATCCAGGACCCGGGCAACGCGGCGGTGGCCGGCGAGCAGGAGTTCGTCAAGCGGTTGGCCGGCAGCGAGCCGGCCGACAAGCGCCGGCTCATGGTCGACCTGTACAAGCGGGTGATCGACGGCGTCGCCGATCTCGGCTTTCCGCTGAGCATCCATTTCGAGGCCACTTACGGGGTATCGGGGCCGGCGTTCCAGACGTTCGCCGAGATGCTCGACTACTGGTCGCCCACCCCGGCCGGCTAGACCGGTGGCTGGTCGCGCGGCGCGGTGATCCGCGGGGAGCGATCCCGCCCGATCCAGGCGAGCAGCGCCACCACCCCCGCCGCCGCGAACGACGCGATGCCCAGCCAGACGCCCGCACCGGTGAAGGAGCGGGTGTTCGGGTCGGTGGAGCGGGCCTGGGCGGTCATGGTGCTCACCACGCCGGGCTTGAGCTTCCAGGACACCACCTCGGGCTCGACGCGGTCGCCGTTGGTGGAGGTCACGACGCCGGGAAAGGCGACGGTGAGCTCGACGTCCGCCTCGGGGTCGGTCACCGAGGTCAGGTCCGCCCGGCCTTCCAGGATCACCAGGTTGCCGTTCCGGCGCAGCGACAGGTTCACCCCGGAGGCGTCGGAGTTCATGTTGGCCAGCTGCGGCAACTCGGCGAACGTCAGGTCCGAGAACACCGCCTGCGAACCCACGTAGCCGTCGCTGTCGTAGTTCGACACCGCCACCTTCTGCCCGAACGGCAGGTTGTTCGTGTCGAGCTGGGGGCCCATGTCCTTCGAGGTCCTGGGTTTGGCGGCGGCGACGATCTCCCCGGACACCATGTCGTCCGGGGAGATGGTGAGCGACGCCCGGACCCGCAGGCATCCGGTGGCCAGGGGGACCAGGAGCAGCAGCATCGCGATGGCCAGCGCGCGGCGCCGCCGGGGAATGGATCGCCGGGCCGGGAGCGGAGGGGAGCTGGCGCGCACCAGGTCATCGTGCCAGACGGGGTGTGTCGCTTCGGCGGGTCGTCCCGCCTGCCCGCGCGTAGGAGGTTAGCCGGGCGGCGCGGAGGCCTCCAGGGGCAGCGCGCGGCCCAGGATCGCGAAAGCCCGCGGGTCGCCGGCGAAGTGGTAGCCGCGGATGACGTCCGTGAAGCCCAGTCGCCGGTACAACCGCCACGCGCGGTTGGGCTCACCGTTGGTTTCGGGCGTCGACAGCAGGACGTTCTGCTCGGTCCGGCGGGCCAACAGCCGGCGGATGAGCGCCTCGCCCAGGCCGCGACCCTGGGCGCGGGGATGGATATGCAATTCGGTCAGCTCGAAGTAGCTGCTCATCAGGCGCGCGATCTCCTGTGGCGGCTGGCCGCCGCGCTGCAACCCCAGCACGACCTGTTGCTGCCACCACTGCCCCGGCGCCCCCGGGTACCCGTACGCCACACCGAGCAGTGGCGCGTTGCTCAGGTCTGCGGCTGATGGGGTGGTCCCGTGGGCGACCTCGGCCTCGACGACCCCCACGCCCTGCCACCCTCGGCGCCGCAGGTGCTCCAGCCACATGGCGGCGCGCTGGTTCTCGGTGCCGCGCGGGTAGCGCATCGCGTCGACATAGACCCCCAGGGCGTCGCCGAGGCGGCGCTCCATGTGCTCCGGCGGCAGATCGATGAGGAAGATCGCCAACTGCGGTGCCTCCTCGTCGGGTGATCCGTGCGGTTGACCCTCCAGTCCCCGCGCTGACGCAATTATCGGACCCGGGCGGGGTCGTCCGACGGGCGGGCGCGCACCCGGCGGGACCGCTCGAAGCAAGCAGGTTGGCGCGCAGCGCGGTTCCGCGCCCGCCGGGCGTGGGGTGGTGCGGGCCGGTGGGGGAGGGCGGGCGGGGATAGAATCGCCGCCGAACCAGTGGTACCGCGCAGATTGACCTCGTATCATTTGATTTAGTTGCCCTCCCAACGGGCATCCGCGTGCTACCGATAGATACGCGTCAACGTGCCGGCAAGGAGGGACGAATGCCACTCTCCGATCATGAGCAGCGGATGCTCGATCAGATCGAGAGCGCTCTCTATGCCGAGGACCCCAAGTTCGCGTCGAGCGTGCGCGGCGGGGGCTTCCGGGCACCCACGGCGCGGCGGCGGTTGCAGGGCGCGGCGTTGTTCGTGATCGGTTTGGCGATGCTGGTGTCCGGGGTGGCATTCAAAGCCACCATGATTGGAAGTTTCCCGATCCTCAGCGTCATCGGTTTCATCGTGATGTTCGGTGGTGTGGTGTTTGCGATCACCGGGCCGCGGTTGTCGGGGAGGCCGGGCCATTCCGGTCCGGCCGTCGGTTCGCCGCGCCAGCGCCGCCACAAGGGTGGGGGCTCGTTCACCAGCCGGATGGAAGATCGGTTCCGCCGTCGCTTCGACGACTAGCGACGCACGGCACGACACTGCGGGGTAGCCAACGGCTGCCCCGTTTGTCGTTGAGGTGAAGGTACGGACCGGGCGCGCGGGACGCGGGGGGCGCTGGCGCGGCGCCATCTTTTCAGGCCGCGGCGCCCCGTCGGCGCCCGGCAGACCCGTTGAGTCCCTTCTGAATCCAAACTGAGCCGGAATCGAGGCTTCGGGGCTGGTCGCGAGCCCCACTTGGCCCCACCGAGCTCCCCACTTTGGCCCACCTTCCCGTTTGAGGCCTCTGACATGCGCATTTTCTGAGCCGCGCGGCGTTTGCCGGGCTACGCCGGGCGTCCCGTCGTACCGCTGGAAAGGCGGTTGGGGGCGGATAACCGCGAAAACACGGCCACGACACCCCTTTAATGGGGAGAAGTGGGGGATTGTGGGGTATGGTGGCTCAAGTGTTCGGGTGACCCCGCAGGGGAGGTGAGCAGGTGTTTCTCGGCACCTACACGCCAAAACTCGACGACAAGGGGCGGCTCACGCTGCCCGCCAAGTTCCGCGACGCGCTGGCAGGGGGGTTGATGGTCACCAAGAGCCAAGACCACAGCCTGGCCGTGTATCCGCGGGCGGAATTCGAGCAGCTGGCCCGCCGGGCGAGCAAGACCTCGCGGAGCAATCCGGAGGCCAGGGCCTTCCTGCGCAACCTCGCCGCCGGCACCGACGAGCAGCACCCCGACGCGCAGGGCCGGATCACCCTGTCGGCCGACCACCGCCGGTACGCGAACCTGTCCAAGGACTGCGTGGTGATCGGGGCGGTCGACTTCCTCGAAATCTGGGATGCCCAGGCCTGGAACGACTACCAACAGACCCACGAAGAGAACTTCTCCGCGGCCAGCGATGAAGCACTCGGCGACATCATCTGAGGCGCGTGCCCGTGCATCGTGGCCTCTGCCCGAACCGACCCTGGCGTACTTCCCCAACGCCAGGTTCGTGCCTTCGGACAGGGACCTCGGTGCAGGGGCGGCCTTCGGGTTCCTAGGGTCCGAAGGGTGCCCCCAAACCCGGGGAGGCGTTGCGGTGGCTGACATTTCAGAAGATTTCGGTCACGTGCCGGTGCTGCTGGAGCGCTGCGTCGAACTGCTTTCCCCGGCGCTGACCCGCCACCACGCCGACGGGTCGGGGGCGGTGCTGGTGGACGCCACGCTTGGCGCCGCCGGGCATGCCGAGCGATTCCTCATCGAGCTGCCCGGGCTGCGGCTGATCGGTCTCGACCGCGACCCGAGCGCTCTGGCCATCGCCCGGACTCGCCTGGCGCGGTTCGCCGACCGGGCCACCCTGGTGCACACCCGGTACGATGGCATCCCGGCCGCGCTCAACGAATGTGGTTTGGCCGCAACGGAATCCGTGGATGGCGTGCTCTTCGACCTCGGCGTGTCGTCCATGCAGCTCGACCGCCCCGAACGTGGTTTCGCATACGCCCAGGACGCGCCGTTGGACATGCGGATGGACCCGCAGTCCGCGCCGACCGCCGCCGACATCCTCAACACGTACGACGAGGCGGCCCTGGCTGACATCCTGCACCGCTTCGGCGAGGAGCGATTCGCCCGGCGCATAGCCGCGCGGATCGTCCGTCAGCGCGCCCGCACCCCGTTCACGTCGACCGCCCAACTGGTCGCGCTGCTCTACGAGGCGATCCCGGCGCCGGCCCGGCGGACCGGCGGCCACCCGGCCAAGCGCACCTTCCAGGCGTTGCGGATCGCCGTCAACGACGAGCTCGAGTCGCTGCGCCGGGCGCTTCCCGCCGCCCTCGACGCGCTGGCCGTGTCGGGCCGCGTCGTCGTGCTGGCGTATCAGTCCCTGGAGGACCGGATCGTCAAGCGGGTGTTCGCGGACGCGGTCGCGTCCCGCACGCCGGTGGATCTGCCTTTCGAGCTTCCCGGGCACGAGCCGCGGTTCCGCTCCTTGACGCACGGCGCCGAGCGGGCGGATGCCGCCGAGGTCGAACGCAATCCCCGCAGCGCCGCAGTGCGGTTGCGGGCCCTGCAACGGATTGGGAAAGGCGACTCATGAAGGTGAAGCGCGAGGCGCCGAAACGCGGCCGCGGCAACGACCGCCGGGGTGGCCGCGACGGTTCGGCCCGGACCGGCCGGCGCACCGGGGCCGAGCCGGTGTCGTCGCGGCGCAACCGGCCCGGCCGGGCCGCCGCGCCCGCCCGTGACGCGCGGGCACCGAGATCGGGGCCGCAGACGAGCCCGATCACCCGTCCGGTCGAGCTACCGGGCCGGCCCAAGAGCACGAGCCAGGCCAAGGCGCGGGCCAAGGCGCGTAAAGCGAAGGCGCCCAAGGTTGTCCGGCCCCGCCTGAGCGAGCGCCTGGCCATCCGTCTCGCCTCGATCGACCTGCGGCCGCGGACCATCGCGAGCAAGGTGCCGTTCGTCGTGCTGGTGATCGGTGCGCTGGCGCTGGGCCTGGGGCTCACGCTGTGGTTGTCCACGGACTCCGCTGAGCGCTCCTATCAGCTGAGCCACGCCCGCGAGAAGAACCGGATGCTGCAACAGCAGAAGGAATCGCTGGAACGCGATGTGCGCGAGGCGGAATCGGCCCCGGCGCTGGCGGAGGCGGCCCGCAAGCAGGGCATGATCCCGACGCGTGACACCGCGCACCTGGTCCAGGACCCGTCCGGCAACTGGGTGGTCGTGGGTACGCCCAAGCCCGCCGACGGCGTGCCGCCGCCACCGCTGAACAGCAGGCTTCCCGATGCCGGCCCACCGCCGCCGCCCCAGCCGGCCGCGCTGCCCCCGGAGGTGCCCATCCGGGTCGAGCCCGGCCCCGGCGGCCCGCCCGTCCCGGCCAGGCCGGGCCCCGAGGCGCTGCTGCGCGCCCCCGACGGCGCTTCGACGGTCGGCGGGCAGCACCTGCCGCAGGCGGTCTCGCAGCTGCCCGGGCTGCCCACCGGCCCGGTCACCGGCCAGGTCCCGGGCGCCATCCCGACGCCGGGCCTGCCGACGCCCACCCTGCCGACGCCGGGGCTGCCGACGCCGGGGGGTCCGGCGCCCGCGCCCGGCCCAGCGGAAGTCTCGATCCCTTTGGGGGGCTTGCCGATTCCGCCACCGGCCCGCATGCCGGCGCCGTTACCGGCCGAGGTCCCGGTCCCGGTGCTGCCGGGCCCGCCGCCCGCGGCGCCGCAGGCGGTGGTCCCGGTGATCCCCGGAGCCCCGGCGCCGGGAGCGTTCCCGCGTCCGGGCCCGGGCCCCGGCCCTGCGACTGGTGAGCAGTTCTTGCCGCCGGCCACCGTGCCCCCGGCTGCCGGCCGATGAGCCGGGGCGACGCGCGACGGACCCGCCAGTCGACCCGCCCGACGCGCGGTCCCCGCCACCCGCAGCAGGCCGAAGGCCTCCGGCAACCCAAGCGGCTGCACAAGCCGCGGCAGGCCGAGCAGGGCCGGGACGCCCGGGAACCAAAGGGATTCCGCAAGGCGAAGAAGGCCAAGACGACGGCGGCCCGCCCGGAGGCGGCGCCGGCCGGTCATTCGGCCACGCAGCGGCGCACCCGGCAGATCGTCGCGGTCGGGAGCCGGGGCGCGTCGTTCGTCTTCCGGCATCGGGCCGGCAACGCGGTGATCCTGGTGCTGATCCTGGTGGCCGCCATCCAGTTGTTCGTCCTGCAGGTCACCGATGCGCCGACGTTGCGCGCCCAGGCGGCGGGGCAACTGAAGGTCACCGACGTCGAGAAGGCGATCCGTGGCAGCATCGTCGACCGCCACAACGACCAGCTCGCGTTCACCACCGAGTCCCGCGCGCTGACCTTCCAGCCCAAACGCATCCGGCACCAGCTGGAGGAGGCGAAGCAGAAGAACTCCGCGGCGCCCGATCCCCAGCAGCGGCTGCGCGACATCGCCAAGGAGGTCGCGACCCGGCTGGGCAACAAGCCCGACGTCCCGACCCTGCTGAAAAAGCTGCAGAGCGACGAGAACTTCGTCTACCTCGCCCGCGCCGTCGACCCCGCCGTCGCCAGCGCGATCTCCGAGAAATACCCCGAGGTGGGGTCCGAACGCCAGGATTTGCGCCAGTATCCGGGCGGGTCGCTGGCGGCCAACATCGTCGGCGGCATCGACTGGGACGGCCACGGGCTGCTCGGTCTGGAGGAGTCCATGGACTCGGTACTGTCCGGGACCGACGGATCGGTCACCTACGACCGGGGTTCTGACGGTGTCGTGATCCCCGGTAGCTACCGCAACCGGCACAAGGCCGTCAACGGCTCCACCGTCCAGCTCACCCTCGACGACGACATCCAGTTCTACGTGCAGCAGCAGGTGCAGCAGGCCAAGAACGTGTCCGGGGCCCACGACGTCTCGGCCGTCGTCCTGGACGCCAAGACGGGCGAGGTGCTGGCCATGGCCAACGACAACACCTTCGACCCGTCCCAGGACATCGGGCGCCAGGGTGACAAGCAGCTGGGCAACCTGGCGGTGTCGTCGCCGTTCGAGCCGGGATCGGTGAACAAGGTGATCACCGCGTCGTCGGTGATCGAATACGGCCTGTCCAACCCCGACGAGGTGCTGCAGGTGCCCGGCACCATCTCGATGGGTGGGGTCTCCATCCACGACGCGTGGGAGCACGGCGTCATGCCCTACACCACCACGGGCGTGTTCGGAAAGTCCTCCAACGTCGGGACGCTGATGCTGGCGCAGCGCGTGGGTCCGGAACGCTTCTATGACATGGTGCGCAAGTTCGGGCTCGGCCAGCGCACCAACGTCGGGCTGCCCGGTGAGAGCTCCGGCCTGGTGCCGCCCATCGACCAGTGGTCGGGCAGCACGTTCTCGAACCTGCCTATCGGGCAAGGGCTTTCGATGACCCTGCTGCAGATGGCCGGCATGTACCAGGCCATCGCCAACGACGGCGTCCGGATACCGCCGCGCATCATCAAGGCGACCATCGCCCCCGACGGCACCCGAACCGAAGAGCCGCGGCCCGACGGGGTGCGGGTGGTCTCGGCGCAGACCGCGCAGACCGTGCGCGGCATGCTGCGTGCCGTCGTGCAGCGCGACCCGATGGGATACCAGCAGGGGACGGGACCGGCGGCCGGCGTGCCGGGCTACCAGATGGCGGGCAAGACGGGCACCGCGCAGCAGATCAACCCGGCCTGCGGCTGTTACTTCGACAACGTCTACTGGATCACGTTCGCGGGCATGGCCACGGTCGACAATCCGCGTTATGTGGTCGGGATCATGATGGACAACCCGGAGCGCAACGCCGACGGCACGCCCGGGCACTCGGCGGCCCCGCTGTTCCACAACATCGCCGGCTGGCTGATGCAGCGCGAGAACGTCCCGCTGTCGCCGGATCCGGGGCCGCCGCTGACCCTGCAGGCCACCTAGCGGCGATCGCGAGCGCGGCGTGGCCGGGCGTGTCTATCCAGCCTCTGCTCGGCGGAAGTTGCGATTGCGGGCGTCGATCTCGTCCTGAGTGGCCGGGATGAGGCGCTCGCCTCCGGGCGCCGCCGTCGCCTGGGAGCGGGTGGCGTGCGGCCGCTGGTCGTGCTCGTATTGGCGCCAGGCATGGGCGAGGTCGCCGGGATGCTCGCGCAGCGCCTGAGCCAAAAACCAGGCGCCGGTCAAGGCCAGGCTGGTGCCGCGCCCGGAAAGAGGTGAGGCGCAATGCGCCGCGTCGCCGACGAGGACGACGCGGCCGCGGTGCCAGGTCGGCATATGGATCTGGCTGACCGAGTCGAAGTAGAGTTCCGGGTCCGCGACCGCCGCGTCGAGCAGTTCGGGGACTCGCCACTCGCTGTGGCCGGCGAACGCACTGACGAGTATTCGCTTCTGGGCGGCGAGATCGTGGTAGTCGTACTCGACCCAGGGCGAACGAAACATCAACACCGCCAACGCTTTGTCGCGATATGTGGCGATACCGGCCAGGTGGCCGGGGTAGTTGTACATCGGGTTGTCGCGTCCAGCGGGCGTGTAATCGGGCAGGGCGGCCAGCGCGACGTAGAAGCCGAGATGGTGCAGGAACTGCCGTTCGGGCCCGAACGTGAGCCGGCGGACCGCCGAGTGCATGCCGTCGGCTCCCACGACCAGGTCATAGGTTTCCTCGGCGCCCGAGGCGAAGCGGATGGTGACTCCTGCGTCGTCGTCTTCGAGGCCGGCGATGGATTCTTCGAACCGCAGCTCGACCGACGGCCCAAGATGGCCGTGCAGGATGTGGGTCAGGTCTTCGCGGGCGATTTCGACGTCGTCGGGCGAATCGTTGATCTGGTCCAGGGGCGGCTCGGCGACCACGTCGCCGTTCCGGTCGACGAACTGGATGCGTTCGGTCATGTCAACCCGGCGATCGTGGATCTCGGTGAGCACACCCATTTTGTCGGCTACGCCGATGGCGTGGCCGCGAATATCGATGGGCGACCCGTTGGTCCGCAGGTGGTTAGCGCGTTCGACGAGGATGACGTCGTGACCGTCCGCGCCCAGGTTGATCGCCGTACTCAGTCCCGCTATGCCCGCGCCGGAGACAAGAATGCGCATCGAAGCTCTCCCTCGGGGATAAGATACAACGTGTATCCATCAACGTAGACGCCAGCAATAGGAAACGCAATGTCTCTAAATGCGCCCGGGGTTACGCGGCGACGCCGGGGTCTGGCGTTGGAGGAGGCGCTCCTGAACGCCGCGTGGACGGAGCTGACTGAACGCGGGTACGACGACATGACGATCGACGCGGTCGCCGTGCGGGCGGGAACCAGCCGCGCGGTGCTGTACCGGCGCTGGCCCAACAAGCACGAACTGGTGCTCGACGTATTGGCGCACCAGGCGCGCAAAGACGCCGTGGCCGTCCCCGACACCGGTAGCCTGCGCGGCGACATCATCGCTTTACTGCAGCAAGCCAACAAGGTCAGGGCGGGCCTCGTGGCCCTGCTGTTGACCCGGTTCGGCGGCTTTTACCAGCACACCGGCAGCAGTCTCGCCGACCTCAAGAAGTTCGTGCACGGCGATCGCGAGGCCATGCTCGAGCAGGTGATCCGGCGGGCTGTCGACCGCGGTGAAATCACCCCCGGACAGGTCACCGGGCGAATTGCCCGGCTGCCCCTCGACCTGTTCCGTTACGAGATCATGATGACCTTGAAACCGCTGTCCGACGATGCGATCGAAGAAATCGTCGACACTATTTTCCTGCCCTTGCTCGACTGGCGTAAGAGCCGGTAGCGCGCCAGCCGGGCGCGGGAAGACCGCGTCGCCCCCGGTCCCTCGGTAGGGTGTCATGGCCGAACATGAGGATCGGGCAGGGGCCGAGGGAGGTGGGAACAGTGCCGGGTGGCTTGCGCCCCAGCGCCGTCGCGGGCGTTCCCCTGTCCACGCTGGCAGCCCAGGTGGGCGCGGTGGCCGCCGACGGGAGCGCCGCCGTCCCGGACGTCGCGGTCACCGGTGTGACGCTGCGCGCCCAGGACGTGCTCGCCGGCGACCTGTTCGCAGCGTTGCCCGGCTCGGCGACGCACGGCGCCCGTTACGCGGGCGACGCCATCGACCGCGGCGCGGCCGCCGTGCTGACCGACGCCGCCGGGGTGGCCGAAATGGGCGCCCACGCCGGTCGGGTCCCCACTCTGGTGCATCCCGCGCCGCGCGGCGTACTGGGCGGCCTGGCCGCCGCGGTGTACGGCAACCCCTCCGACCGGTTGGCCGTCGTCGGGATCACCGGCACCTCCGGCAAGACGACCACCACCTACCTGGTCGAGTCCGGGCTGCGGGCCGCCGGCCGCACCGTCGGGCTCATCGGCACGATCGGCATCCGCATTGACGGCGCCGACATCCCCAGCGCGCTCACCACCCCGGAGGCCCCGGCCCTGCAGGCCCTGCTGGCGGCGATGGCCGAACGCGGCGTGGACACGGTCGTCATGGAGGTGTCCAGCCACGCGCTGGCGCTGGGCCGCGTGGACGGCACCGGCTTCGCGGTGGGCGCGTTCACCAACCTCTCCCGCGACCACCTGGACTTCCACCCGACGATGGCCGACTACTTCGAGGCCAAGGCCTTGCTGATCGACCCGGCCTCCAAGCTGCGGGCGCGCACGGTCGTCGTCTGCGTCGACGACGACGCCGGACGTGCGATGGTCGCCCGGGCCGGCGACGCGGTCACCGTCAGCGCCACCGGCCGGCCCGCCGACTGGCGCGCCACCGACGCGGCGCCCTTGAGCGCCGGCGGCCAGCAGTTCACCGCCGTCGACCCCGCCGGCGTGCAGCACCGCGTCGGCATTCGGCTTCCCGGCGCTTACAACATCGCCAACTGCCTTCTGGCGCTTGCCATTCTGGAGGCGGTCGGGGTGTCGCCGGAGCAGGCGTCGCCCGGGTTGCTCGCCACGCGCGTGCCCGGGCGGATGGAAGAGATCGACCGGGGTCAGGATTTCCTCGCGCTGGTCGACTACGCCCACAAGCCCGGAGCGCTGCGCGCCGTGCTGACCGCCCTGGCGCGGCCGGGCCGGCGGCTGGCGGTGGTGTTCGGTGCCGGCGGCGAGCGCGATCCCGGCAAGCGGGCGCCGATGGGCGCGACCGCCGCCGAGCTGGCCGACCTGGTCGTCGTCACCGACGACAACCCGCGCGGCGAGGACCCCGCGGCCATCCGCCGCGAGATCCTGGCCGGGGCGGCCGGCGGCGCGGCCGAGGTGGTGGAGATCGGCGACCGGCGCGACGCGATCCGGCACGCGGTGGCCTGGGCGGGCCCGGGCGACGTGGTGCTGGTCGCCGGCAAGGGGCATGAGACCGGACAGAGCGGCGGGGGCCACACGCGCCCGTTCGACGACCGGGTCGAGCTCGGGGAGGCGCTCGAGGCGCTCGAGGCCCGGCGATGATTGACCTGACCGTCGCCCAGATCGCCGACATCGTCGGCGGCCGGCTCGCCGACATCACCCCGGCGGCGGCGGCGCGGACCACAGTCACCGGGACGGTGGAGTTCGACTCGCGCGCCGTCGGTCCCGGCGGGCTGTTCCTGGCGTTGCCCGGGGCGCGGTCCGACGGGCACGACCACGCGGCGTCCGCGGTGGCGGCGGGCGCCGTCGCCGTGCTGGCGGCCCGGCCGGTGGGGGCGCCGGCGATCGTGGTGCCATCCGTGAGCGCGGCCGACGCGCGGACCGGGGTGCTCGAGCATGACGCCGACGGCTCTGGCGCCGCGGTGCTGGCCGCGCTGGGCAAGCTGGCCAAGGCGGTGGCCGCGGAGCTGGTGGCCGGGGGCCTGACGATCGTCGGGATCACCGGCTCGTCGGGCAAGACCTCGACCAAGGACCTGATGGCCGCCGTGCTGGCGCCCCTGGGCCGGGTGGTGGCGCCGCCGGGCTCGTTCAACAACGAACTGGGTCATCCCTGGACCGTGCTGCGCGCGACCCGGGACACCGACTTCCTGGTCTTGGAGATGTCGGCGCGCCACCCCGGCAACATCGCCGCGCTGGCGGAGATCGCCCCGCCGGCCATCGGCGTGGTGCTCAACGTCGGCACCGCGCACCTGGGGGAGTTCGGCTCCCGCGAAGCCATCGCACGGACGAAAGCCGAACTGCCGCAATCGGTCCCGGCTTCAGGCACGGTCGTCCTCAACATCGACGACCCGGCCGTGGCGGCGATGGCCCGGCAGACCGCGGCCCGGGTGCTGCGGGTGAGCCGCGACGATTCCGGCGGCGCCAACGAATGGGCGGACGTGTGGGCGGCCGACGTGTCCCTCGACGAGCTGGCCCGGCCGCGCTTCACCCTGCACGCGCGCGGCGCCGGCGAGGCGCGGGTGCGGCTCGCCGTGTCCGGCGACCACCAGGTCACCAACGCGCTGTGCGCGGGCGCGGTCGCCCTGGAATGTGGCGCCACCGTCGAGCAGGTGGCGGGCGCGCTCGCCGCGGCGGGACCGGTGTCGCGGCACCGCATGCAGGTGACCACCCGCGCCGACGGGGTGACCGTGATCGACGACGCCTACAACGCCAACCCCGATTCGATGCGGGCCGGCTTGCAGGCGCTGGCCTGGATGGCCCACGGCGGAGTGGCGGGCCCCGGCGAGAAGCGCAGGAGCTGGGCCGTGCTGGGGGAGATGGCCGAGCTCGGTGAGGACGCGATAACCGAGCACGACCGCATCGGCCGGCTGGCCGTGCGCTTAGATGTGTCTCGACTCGTCGTCGTGGGAAGCGGGAGGCCGATGAGCGCGATGCACCACGGAGCGGTCATGGAGGGGTCGTGGGGAACCGAAGCCGTGGAGGTCGCCGACGGCGACGCGGCCCTGGCGTTGTTGCGCGCCGAGCTGCGGCCCGGTGACGTGGTCCTGGTCAAGGCGTCGAACGCGGCGGGACTGGGTGCGCTGGCCGACGCGCTGACCCGTGACGATCGCGAGGGCGGCGAAGCCGGGCGAAGCGGGTCGTCACCATCGAGCGGCGGGGTGGGCGGGGAACGTCCATGAGACAGATCCTGATCGCCGTCGCCATCGCGCTGACCGTGTCCATCCTTCTGACGCCGGTGTTGATCCGGCTCTTCACCAAGCAGGGGTTCGGCCACCAGACCCGGGAGGACGGCCCGCCGACCCACCACAGCAAGCGGGGCACGCCATCGATGGGTGGCGTGGCGATCCTCGCCGGCATCTGGGCCGGGTACCTGGGCACGCACCTCGCCGGGCTGGCGTTCGACGGCGAGGGCGTCTCCGCGTCCGGCCTGCTGGTGCTTGGCCTGGCCACGGCGCTGGGCGGCGTCGGGTTCCTCGACGACATCATCAAGGTCCGCAAGGCGCGCAATCTCGGACTGAACAAGACCGCCAAGGCGCTCGGCCAGGTCGGGGCCGCGGTGCTGTTCGGGGTGCTGGTGCTGCAGTTCCACAACGCCAACGGCCTGACGCCGGGAAGCCCCAACCTGTCCTACGTGCGCGAGATCGCCACCGTCTCCCTGGCCCCGGGGCTGTTCGTGCTGTTCTGCGTCGTCGTCGTCAGCGCCTGGTCGAATGCGGTCAACTTCACCGACGGCCTCGACGGGCTGGCCGCCGGCGCCATGGCGATGGTCTGCGCCGCCTACGTGCTCATCACGTTCTGGCAGGCCCACAGCGCCTGCGTCAGCACGCCGGGCCTGGGCTGCTACAACGTCCGCGACCCGCTGGACCTGGCGATCGTCGCGGCCTCGACCGCCGGCGCCTGCATCGGCTTCCTCTGGTGGAACGCCGCGCCCGCCAAGATCTTCATGGGGGACACGGGCTCCCTGGCCCTCGGCGGCATCATCGCCGGCCTGTCGGTCACCAGCCGGACCGAGATCCTCGCCGTCGTGCTGGGCGCGCTGTTCGTCGCCGAGGTCACCTCCGTCGTGCTGCAGATCCTCGCCTTCCGCACCACCGGGCGCCGGGTGTTCCGGATGGCTCCCTTCCACCACCACTTCGAGCTGGCCGGCTGGGCCGAGACCACGGTGATCATCCGGTTCTGGCTGCTGACCGCGATCACCTGCGGCCTGGGCGTCGCGCTGTTCTACGGTGAGTGGCTCGCCGCGACCGGTGCATGATGAGCGGCCCTGACCCCCTGGCGCCGCTCGCGCCGGGCGCGCCGGTGCTGGTGGCCGGCGGGGGCGTCACCGGCAAAGCGGTGCTGGCGGCCCTGGCCCGGTTCGGCGCCGCACCGACGCTGTGCGACGACGACCCGGTCACGCTGCGCCGCTACGCCGGCGAGGGCGTGGCGACGGCCGCCACCGCGGCGGCGATCCCGCGGATCGCCGACTACGCGCTGGTGGTCACCAGCCCGGGCTTCTCCCCGGCGACACCGCTGCTGGCCGCCGCCGCGGCGGCGGGCGTGCCCATCTGGGGGGACGTCGAGCTCGCCTGGCGGCTCGACGCCGCGGGGCGGTACGGCCCGCCGCGCCGGTGGCTGGCGGTCACCGGGACCAACGGCAAGACGACCACGACGTCGATGCTGCACGCCATCCTCACCGCCGCCGGACGCCGCAGCCTGCTCTGCGGCAACATCGGCGATCCCGTCCTCGACGTGCTGGAAGAGCCCGGTGACCTGCTGGCCGTCGAGCTGTCCAGCTTCCAGCTGCACTGGGCGCCCTCCCTGCGGCCGGAGGCGGGCGTCGTCCTCAACATCGCCGAGGACCACCTGGACTGGCACGCCACGATGGCCGGGTACACCGCCGACAAGGCCCGGGTGCTGGACGGCCGGGTGGCGGTCGTCGGGCTGGACGACCGCCGGGCCGCGGCGTTGCTGGACACGGCCGCGGCGCCGGTGCGGGTCGGCTTCCGGCTCGGCGAACCGGGAGCCGGCGAGCTCGGTGTGCGCGACGGCCACCTGGTGGATCGCGCGTTTGCCGACGACCTCGCGTTGCTGCCGGTCGACTCGATTCCGGTGCCCGGCCCCGTCGGGATTCTGGACGCCCTGGCCGCGGCGGCGCTGGCGCGCAGCATCGGGGTGCCCGTCGACGCGATCCGGACCGCGATCGCCGCGTTCCGGCTGGGTCGGCACCGGGCCGAGGTGGTGGCCGTCGCCGACGGGATCACCTACGTCGACGACTCCAAGGCCACCAATCCGCACGCGGCCGAGGCGTCCGTGCTGGCCTACCCGCGGGTGGTGTGGGTCGCGGGCGGTTTGCTGAAGGGGACCTCGGTGGACGCCGAGGTCGCCAGGATGGCGTCGCGCCTGGTCGGCGCGGTGCTCATCGGCCGGGATCGCCGCGAGGTTGCAGAGGCGTTATCGCGACACGCGCCGGATGTCCCCGTCGTCCAGGTTGTGACAGGCGAGGATGCTGATATGAATGCGACGGTTGTGGTTTCTGATGCAAATGTGACAGAAGTGAAACATCCGGGCGGAGACCTCGGCGCCCGCGTCATGACCGCCGCCGTGGCCGCGGCCCGCGACCTCGCCCGGCCCGGGGACACGGTGCTGCTGGCGCCGGCCGGCGCGTCGTTCGACCAGTTCACGGGGTACGCCGACCGCGGCGACGCGTTCGCTGCCGCCGTACGCGCGGCGCTGCGGTAGGCGGGTGTGGGTAACGGGCTGACCCGGCGGCTGCGCCGGGGCAAGAAATCGACGGGGACGGCTGGGGAGACGACCCCGGCCGAGCAGCGCGACGAACTCGCCGTGACCGACGCCGAAGTCGACGACGTGACCGACGCTGAAGTCGACGACGTGACCGACGCTGAAGTCGACGACGTCACGGCCGAGGAGGCGACCGGCGCCCACCAGGCCCCCGCGGAGAGCACCGAGGAGGCGCGCGAGGCCGGCGAAGACGACCGGGCCGCCGACGCGCCGGTGTTCGCCGCCCGCGAGGCCCCGGCCCCGGCGCCGGGCCCGGGCAGCCGATTCGGCGCCTGGCTGGGCCGCCCGATGACCTCGTTTCACCTGATCATCGCCGTCGCCGGGCTGCTCACGACCCTCGGCCTGATCATGGTGCTGTCGGCGTCGGGCGTGCGGTCCTACGGCGCGGACGGCTCGGCGTGGGTGATCTTCGGCAAGCAGGTCATGTGGACGATCATCGGCCTCATCGGCTGCTACGCCGCGCTGCGGATGTCGGTCCGGTTCCTCCGCCGGGTCGCGTTCACCGGCTACGTCGTCACCGTCATCCTGCTGGTGCTGGTGCTCGTTCCCGGAATCGGCAACCTGGCCAACGGGTCGCGGAAGTGGTTCGTCATCGCGGGCTTCTCGATGCAGCCGTCCGAGCTGGCCAAGATCGCCTTCGCCATCTGGGGCGCGCACCTGCTCGCGGCCCGGCGCCTGGAGCGGGCGTCGCTGCGTGAGCTGCTGATTCCGCTGGTGCCCGCCGCGGTCATCGCCCTGGCGCTGATCGTGGCGCAGCCCGACCTCGGGCAGACGGTGTCGTTCGGCATCATCCTGCTGGCCCTGCTGTGGTATGCGGGGCTCCCGCTGCGTGTCTTCGGCACCTCGCTGCTGGCGGTCTTCATGGCAGGTGGCGTGCTGGCAATGTCGGCGGGGTACCGCTCCGACCGGGTGCGGTCCTGGATGAACCCCGAGAACGACCCCATGGACACCGGCTACCAGGCGCGGCAGGCGAAGTTCGCGCTCGCCCACGGCGGCGTCTTCGGCGACGGCCTGGGCCAGGGCGTGGCCAAGTGGAACTACCTGCCCAACGCGCACAACGACTTCATCTTCGCGATCATCGGCGAGGAGCTCGGGTTCATCGGCGCGTTCGGGCTGCTGGTCCTGTTCGGGTTGTTCGCCTACGCCGGGATGCGGATCGCGCGCCGCTCGGCAGACCCGTTCCTGCGGCTGCTGACCGCCACCACGACCATGTGGGTGCTGGGCCAGGCGTTCATCAACATCGGCTACGTGATCGGCATCCTCCCGGTCACCGGCATCCAGCTGCCGCTCATCTCAGCCGGTGGAACATCAACGGCAGCAACGCTTTTCATGATCGGCATCATGGCCAACGCCGCGCGTCACGAGCCGGAGGCGGTGGCCGCGCTGCGCGCGGGGCGCGACGACAAGATGAATCGCATCCTGCGGTTGCCGCTGCCCGAGCCGTACGTGCCGAGCCGCCTCGAGGCGTTCCGCGACCGCAGGCGGGTCGGCGCGCCGCCCGGCAAGGGCGGCCCGCGCGGGCCCGGGAAGGGCGGCGGCAAGACCACCCCCAAGACCAACGCCAAGACCAAGGCGCCCGGACGGAAGGCGTCCCGCAACTCCGAGACGCCGCCGCGCCCGGCCGCGCCCCGGTCGTCCCGCCAGTCTGGCGGCGGCGCCCGGTCGCGGGTTAGGCATCATGGATCTGGCCAGCGCGGGGTCGCCACGGGCACCAGCAAGGGCGCGGGCCAGCGTCAGCCACGGCGCACACGCGCACTGGAAGGTCAGCGTTACGGGTGAACGACACGGTCAGGAAGCCGGCCGGCGGGCTGGGGGCGAGCCCCTCGCCCGCCGGTGCCGCGTCGCCGTCTCTTGAGTCGCCGCCGTTCGCGTCTTCCCTATCGGTCGTCCTCGCCGGCGGCGGCACCGCCGGCCACGTCGAGCCCGCGATGGCCGTCGCCGACGCGCTCACCGCGCTCGACCCGCGGGTACGCATCACCGCGCTGGGCACGCCGCGGGGCCTGGAAACCACGCTGGTGCCCAAGCGCGGCTACCACCTGGAGCTGATCACGCCGGTGCCGCTGCCCCGCAAGCCCACCGGCGACCTGGCCCGGCTGCCACCGCGGGTGTGGCGGGCCGTTCGCGAGACCCGCGCCGTGCTGGACGCCGTGCACGCCGACGTGGTGATCGGCTTCGGCGGGTACGTGGCCCTGCCGGCGTACCTGGCGGCCCGGGGCATCCCGAGCGGTTTCCGCCGGCGGCGCCGCATCCCGGTGTTGATCCACGAGGCCAACGCCCGCGCCGGGATCGCGAACCGGGTCGGGGCCCGCACCGCGGACCGCGTGCTGTCGGCCGTGCCGGATTGCGGGCTGCCGCGCGCCGAGGTGGTCGGCGTGCCGATCCGGGCGGCCCTTACCACGCTGGATCGCGCAGCTCTGCGCGCCGAGGCGCGGCGCTACTTCGGCTTCGCCGACGACGCCAAGGTGTTGCTCGTGTTCGGTGGCTCGCAGGGCGCCGTCTCGCTCAACCGCGCGGTTTCCGGGGCCGCGGCCGGCCTGGCCGCCGCCGGGGTGGCCGTGCTGCACGCCCACGGCCCGAAGAACACCCTCGACCTGCGGAATCCGCAGCCGGGCGACCCGCCCTACGTGGCGGTGCCGTACCTCGACCGGATGGACCTGGCCTACGCCGCGGCCGATCTGGCGATCTGCCGGTCCGGGGCGATGACCGTCGCCGAGGTGTCGGCCGTCGGGCTGCCCGCCATCTACGTGCCGCTGCCCATCGGCAACGGGGAGCAGCGGCTCAACGCGCTGCCGGTGGTCAACGCCGGCGGCGGCATGCTGGTCAACGACGCGGCCCTCACCCCCGACCTGGTGGTCGAGCAGGTCGGCGGTCTGCTCAACGACGCGCCGCGGCTGGCCGCGATGACGGCTGCCGCCGCGCGGGTGGGCCACCGCGACGCCGCGCGCCAGGTGGCCGAGGCGGGGCTGGACATCGCCAGACGGGCGCGCGCCGGACATCCCAATGAGGGAGCGCGGTGACCGCCGACCAGCTGCCCCCCGAGCTGCCCCCCGAGCTGCGAAGGGTCCACATGGTGGGCATCGGCGGGGCCGGCATGTCCGGCATCGCCCGCATCCTGCTGGACCGCGGCGGGCTGGTGTCCGGCTCCGACGCCAAGGAGTCGCGCGGCCTGCACGCCCTGCGGGCGCGCGGCGCGCTGATCCGTGTCGGCCACGACGCCTCATCGCTGGACCTGCTGCCGGGCGGCCCCACCGCGGTCATCACCACCCACGCCGCGATCCCCAAGACCAACCCCGAACTCGTCGAGGCCCGGCGGCGCGGTATTCCGGTAGTGCTGCGGCCCGTCGTGCTGGCCAAGCTGATGGCCGGGCGCACCACGCTCATGGTCACCGGCACGCACGGCAAGACGACGACGACGTCCATGCTGATCGTCGCGCTGCAGCACTGCGGGCGCGACCCGTCCTTCGCGGTGGGCGGCGAGCTGGGCGAGGCCGGCACCAACGCCCACCACGGCAGCGGCGACTGCTTTGTCGCCGAGGCCGACGAAAGCGACGGCTCGCTGCTGGAATACAGCCCCAACGTCGTGGTGGTCACCAATATCGAAACCGACCACCTGGACTTCTATGGCAGCGCCGACGCCTACGTCGCGGTGTTCGACTCGTTCATGGAGCGGCTCGTGCCCGGGGGAGCGCTGGTGGTGTGCACCGACGACCCCGGGGCCGCCGCGCTGGCCGAACGCACCGCCGATCTGGGGATCCGGGTGCTGCGTTACGGCTCGGCGGAGGCGGGTTCGCCACAGCCCCTGGCCGGCGCGCTGCTGTCGTGGGAGCAGCGCGGCACCGAGAGCGTGGCCCACATTCAGCTGGCCGGCGAACCGCACCCGCGGGTGATGCGGCTCTCGGTGCCCGGGCGGCACATGGCGCTCAACGCGCTCGGGGCACTGCTGGCGGCGATCGAGATCGGCGCCGAGCCCGACGACGTGCTCGACGGGCTGGCCGGCTTCGAGGGCGTGCGCCGCCGGTTCGAACTGGTCGGCACCTCGGCGATCGGCGCGACCCCGAACTCGTTGGTGCGGGTCTTCGACGACTACGCCCACCATCCCACCGAGATCGGCGCCACGCTGGCGGCGGTCCGCACCGTGCTCGAGCAGAGCCCCGGTGGCCGCTGCATCGTGGTCTTCCAACCGCACTTGTACTCGCGCACAAAGACATTCGCGGCCGAATTCGGGCGCGCGCTGGACGCGGCGGACGAGGTGTTCGTGCTTGATGTCTACGGCGCCCGCGAACAACCGCTCGCGGGCGTCAGCGGGGCCAGCGTCGCCGAGCACGTCACCAAGCCGGTGCACTACCTGGCAAACTTCTCCGCCGTCGCCGAGGAGGTGGCCGCGGCGGTCGGTCCCGGCGACGTCGTCGTCACCATGGGCGCGGGCGACGTGACCCTGCTGGGTCCGGAGATCGTGACCGCGCTGCGGGTAAGGGCCAACCGCAGCGCTCCGGGACGGCCGGGGGCGCTGCGGTGACCGAGGCGGACCCGGAGCCGACCGGCGCCACCCCGACCGACGTGGCCGACTCGGGCCCGTCGGCCGAAGCCGTCACCGAGCCGCTGGTCGCGGGCCGCCCGGCGCCCGAACGGGCGGAGGAAGCCGATCTCGAGGGTCCGCGCCGGCGCGCGCGCCGGGAACGGGCCGAGCGCCGGGCCGCGCAGGAGCGCGCGCGGGCCATCGAGGAGGCCCGCCGGGAGGCCAAGCGCCGGGCCGGCGGGCGGATCGCCGAGCAGCGCAAGCCGGTCAAGCGGGGCGTCGTTCGCGGCCTGAAGATGCTGCTGGCCACGGTGCTGCTGGCCGTCGCCGGGGTCGGGCTGGCGTTGGTCCTGTACTTCACGCCCGCGATGTCCGCGCGCAACATCGTCGTCACCGGCACCGGGACGGTCACCCGCGAGGATGTGCTGGACGCCGCAAAGGTGCGCCCGGGAACCCCGTTGCTGCAGATCAACACCAGCCAGGTCGCCGACCGGGTGGCGGCGATCCGGCGGGTGGCCAGCGCGCGCGTGCAGCGCCAGTATCCGTCCGCGCTGCGGATCACCATCGTGGAGCGTGTTCCCGTGGCGGTCAAGGACTTTCCGGACGGACCGCACCTGTTCGACCGCGACGGGGTGGACTTCGCGACCGGGCCGCCGCCGCCGGCGCTGCCCTACCTCGACGTCGCTGACCCCGCGCCCGGCGACCCGGCGACCAAGGCCGCGCTGCAGGTGCTGACCGCGCTGCGCCCGGAGGTCGCGGGCCAGGTGGGGCGCATCGCGGCACCGTCGGTCGCCTCGATCACCCTGACGCTTGGCGACGGTCGGGTAGTGATCTGGGGGACCACCGACCGCACCGAGGAGAAGGCCGAGAAGCTGGCCGCCCTGCTGACGCAGCCGGGACGGACCTATGACGTGTCCAGCCCCGACCTGCCGACGGTCAAATAGGCGGGGGCCGCACCGAAAAATTTGCGCGGCGCCTCCTCGGCGCGCCTGCGGGGCTAGCGCGCGCCGTGCCCATACCGTTCTGGTTGCGCGGAACTACTTGACATAACTCTAACCCTATGGTTGAGGTTGAGGGTTTTGCCGGCGGATATCCGCCATCGCGAGAGCTTTGAGCCCACCAGGGAGGAAGACGAATGATGACCCCCCCGCACAATTACCTGGCCGTGATCAAGGTCGTGGGGATCGGTGGCGGCGGCGTCAACGCCGTCAACCGGATGATCGAGCAGGGCCTCAAGGGCGTGGAATTCATCGCGATCAACACCGACGCGCAGGCGTTGTTGATGAGCGATGCCGACGTCAAGCTCGACGTCGGGCGCGATTCCACCCGCGGCCTGGGCGCCGGGGCCGACCCGGAGGTCGGGCGCAAGGCCGCCGAGGACGCCAAGGACGAGATCGAGGAGCTGCTGCGCGGGGCGGACATGGTGTTCGTCACCGCCGGCGAGGGCGGCGGGACGGGCACCGGCGGTGCGCCCGTCGTCGCCAGCATCGCCCGCAAACTGGGCGCGCTGACCGTCGGCGTGGTCACCCGGCCGTTCTCGTTCGAGGGCAAGCGCCGCGGCAACCAGGCCGAGAACGGGATCGCCGCGCTGCGCGAGAGCTGCGACACCCTGATCGTGATCCCCAACGACCGGCTGCTGCAGATGGGCGACGCCGCGGTGTCGCTCATGGACGCCTTCCGCAGCGCGGACGAGGTGCTGCTCAACGGCGTGCAGGGCATCACCGACCTGATCACCACGCCCGGCCTCATCAACGTCGACTTCGCCGACGTCAAGGGCATCATGTCCGGTGCCGGCACCGCCCTGATGGGGATCGGCTCGGCCCGCGGCGAGGGCCGCTCCCTCAAGGCCGCCGAGATCGCGATCAACTCGCCGCTGCTGGAGGCCTCGATGGAGGGCGCGCGGGGCGTGCTGATGTCGATTGCAGGCGGCAGCGACCTGGGCCTGTTCGAGATCAACGAGGCGGCGTCGCTGGTGCAGGACGCCGCACACGCCGACGCCAACATCATCTTCGGCACGGTCATCGACGACTCCCTGGGCGACGAGGTGCGGGTCACGGTGATCGCGGCGGGCTTCGACGCCGCCGGTCCGGGGCGCAAGCCGGTGGTGGGCGGCGCGGCGGAGGCAGGCACCGGCGGGGCCCACCGGATCGAGTCGGCGAAGGCCGGCAAGCTCAGCTCGACGCTGTTCGAGCCGGTCGACGCGGTCAGCGTGCCGTTGCACACCAACGGCGCGACGCTCAACATCGGCGGCGACGACGACGAGGTCGACGTGCCGCCGTTCATGCGCCGCTGAGGTCATGGGCGCGACAGCCGATACTTGTCGTGTGAGCGTTCGCATCCGGCGGGTGACCACCACCCGCGCGGGTGGTGTCTCGGCGCCCCCCTTCGACACCTTCAACCTCGGCGACCACGTCGGTGACGATCCGGCGGCGGTGGCCGCGAACCGCGCCCGCCTGGCCACCGCCACGGGCCTCGGCGCCGACCGGCTCGGCCGTGATCGGATCGTGTGGATGAACCAGGTCCACGGCGACCGGGTCGAAGTGGTCGACGGGCCGCAGGACGCGGCGCTCGACGACACCGATGCGCTCGTGACCACTTCGCCGCGGCTGGCGCTGGCGGTGGTGACCGCCGACTGTGTGCCGGTGTTGCTGGCGGACGCGCGCGCGGGTGTCGTCGCGGCGGTGCACGCCGGTCGTGTCGGGGCGCAGCGCGGGGTGGTGGTCCGGGCGGTCGAGGCGATGCTGGGATTGGGCGCCCGTGCCGCCGACATCTCGGCGCTGCTGGGCCCGGCGGTCAGCGGTCGCAACTACGAAGTTCCCGCGGCGATGGCCGACGAGGTGGAGGCGGCGCTGCCCGGCAGCCGCACCACCACCGCGGACGGGACCCCCGGCCTCGATCTGCGGGCCGGAATAGCTTGGCAGCTAAAGGATTTGGGCGTCACGTCGGTCGACATCGATCCTCGTTGCACGGTGGCCGACCCGAGATTGTTCAGTCACCGTCGGGACGCGCCCACGGGGCGGCTGGCCTCGCTGGTCTGGATGGAGTGACGGTGGTGGCCCCAGGGGACGCGGCCGGCGGAAGTCGGGGCGAGCCGGGAAACCGCGAAGCCGAATTGACCCATGCGCTGGCGGTGGTCCGATCGCGCCTTGCGGCGGCCGCGGAAGCGGCGGGTCGCAATGTCGGCGAAATTGAGCTTTTGCCAATTACCAAATTCTTTCCAGCAACCGATGTAGTGATTTTGTCTCGATTGGGTTGCCGGGCCGTTGGGGAATCGCGCGACCAGGAAGCGTCGGCGAAGGTGGCCGAAGTCGCCCGATTGGCCGACACCGGGAAAGGGTCGGCGGCTTCCCCGTGGACCGATTCGCGCGGCATCCGCTGGCACATGGTGGGTCACATCCAACGCAACAAGGCGCGCTCGGTGGCGCGGTGGGCGCACACCGCGCACTCCGTCGACAGCGTCGCGCTGGTGACGGCGCTCGATCGCGGGGCGGGCGTCGCGCTGGCCGACGGACATCGCGCCGAGTCGCTGCGCGTCTATGTGCAGCTCAGCCTCGACGGCGACGTCTCGCGCGGGGGAGTCGACATCTCGAACGCGAAGGCCGTGGACCAGGTGTGTGACCAGACCGCGCAGGCCAAGAACCTCAAGCTCGTCGGGCTGATGGCGATTCCGCCGCTGGACTGGGACCCCGACCGGGCCTTCGACCGGCTGCAATCCGAATACCGGCGGGTGCTCGGGTCGCACCCCGGGGCCGTCGGCCTCTCGGCCGGCATGAGCAACGATTTCGAAGTCGCCGTCAAACACGGTTCGACGTGTGTGCGTGTCGGTACCGCGCTATTGGGCCCCCGGCCGCTACCGTCACCGTAATAAGTCACTGTAGTCACATCTTCATCACTGACACCAACGCCAGGGGCTAGAAGGGGTCGAACGCAATGAGCACACTGCACAAGGTCAAGGCCTATTTCGGGATGGCCCCGATGGACGACTACGACGACGAGTATTACGACGACCGGGCCCCGTCGCGCGGCTTCCCGCGTCCCCGCTTCGACGAGGGATATGGCCGCCTGGACGGCCGCTACGAGGGGCGCGAATATGACGACCCACGCGCCGAGCCCGCAGATTACCCGCCGCCGGCCAGTTACCGCGGGGGCTATGCGGACGACCCGCGCTATGGTGCCGTTCACCCGCGCGAGTTCGATCGCCCCGACATGACCAGGCCGCGCCTGGGGTCCTGGCTGCGCAACTCCACGCGTGGCGCCCTGGCGATGGACCCGCGCCGGATGGCCATGATGTTCGAAGAGGGCCACCCGCTGTCGAAGATCACCACGCTGCGGCCCAAGGACTACAGTGAGGCCCGCACCATCGGCGAGCGGTTCCGCGACGGCACCCCCGTGATCATGGACCTGGTGGCGATGGACAACGCCGACGCGAAACGGCTGGTCGATTTCGCCGCCGGGCTGGCGTTCGCGCTGCGCGGCTCCTTCGACAAGGTCGCGACCAAGGTGTTCCTGCTGTCGCCGGCCGACGTCGATGTGTCCCCGGAGGAGCGCCGCCGGATCGCCGAAACCGGTTTCTACGCCTACCAATAACGCGCTAGCCACCCCGCGTCGCGTGGCCCGGGTGCCGACCGCACCGTGTTGATGCTGCTCACACCGGATGTGGGTGCCTCTTCGGAGTCGGTACGCTGGCAACTGCCGCGCTGACGTGCGGCACTTGACGTCTCACGAGTAAGGTCGGGGCCCGCAGTTGGTGCTGTTTTTCCAGATCCTTGGGTTTGCGCTGTTCATCTTCTGGCTGCTGCTCATTGCGCGCGTGGTCGTGGAGTTCATCCGCTCATTCAGTCGCGACTGGCGGCCCACCGGCCTCACCGTGGTGATCCTCGAGATCATCATGTCGATCACCGATCCGCCGGTGAAACTGCTTCGCCGCCTGATTCCCCAGCTCACCATCGGTGCGGTCCGCTTCGACCTGTCCATCATGGTGCTGCTCCTGGTCGCGTTCATCGGCATGCAGCTGGCGTTCGGTGCCGCCGCGTGAGCGACGCGCGGTCATCGGAGAAGTCGCGGGCGAAGCCGGGAGACGGTTCGGCCACGTTTTAGTGTCGGTTCGGGGGGCGCGATTTAAAAAATCTAAGGAATGGGATTTTATTGCTCTTAGTGTTTGAAATCCGTTCTTAATTATTGGCCGACTCAGCAACGTTCGCGGCTGGTGTGACAGGATGGACGGCAGTTGCGCGACGGCTAGCACTGCGTTCTACACTTTCCAGAACGTTCGACAGGAACTTGAGGGGACGAAACAATGCCGCTTACACCAGCCGACGTCCACAATGTGGCGTTCAGTAAGCCACCCATCGGCAAGCGGGGCTACAACGAAGACGAGGTCGACGCTTTCCTCGACCTGGTCGAGGCCGAGCTGACGCGGCTCATCGAAGAGAACTCCGATCTGCGTCAGCGGATCGAGGAGCTGGACCAGGAGCTCGCCGCCGGTGGCGCCGCCGGCCCGTCCGTCACCGCCGCGCCGACCCAGGCGATCCCGACGCCCGAGCCGGAGCCCGTCAAGGCGGCCCCGGCCCCGGTTGCGGCCCCCGCGGCGCCCGCGGGCAACAACGAGGAGCAGGCCATGAAGGCCGCCCGCGTGTTGACCCTCGCGCAGGACACCGCCGACCGCCTGACCAGCACCGCCAAGGCCGAGTCGGAGAAGATGCTGGCCGACGCCCGCGCCAACGCCGACCAGATCCTCAGCGAGGCGCGGCACACCGCCGAGACCACGGTCACCGAGGCCCGCCAGCGCGCCGACGCGATGCTGGCCGACGCGCAGACCCGCTCCGAGGCCCAGCTGCGTCAGGCCCAGGAAAAGGCCGACGCCCTGCAGGCCGACGCCGAGCGCAAGCACTCCGAGATCATGGGAACCATCAACCAGCAGCGCACGGTGCTGGAAGGCCGCCTCGAGCAGCTCCGCACCTTCGAGCGCGAATACCGCACGCGACTCAAGACCTACCTCGAATCCCAGCTGGAGGAGCTCGGCCAGCGCGGGTCGGCCGCACCGGTCGACTCCAGCGCCGACGCCGGCGGGTTCGATCAGTTCAATCGGGGCAATAACTAGCATCGGAACCGCACACCAGATGCCTGGACCTGACGGTCGGGCTTGTCGGCTGGAGGACGACTGATGCTCATCATTGCGCTGGTCCTGGCCCTCATCGGGCTCGTGGCGTTGGTGTTCGCGGTTGTGACCAGCAACGAGCTGGTGGCGTGGGTCTGCATCGGGGCCAGCGTCCTGGGCGTGGTGCTGCTGATCATCGACGCGGTGCGGGAACGCCAGCGCCGCGACACCGGCGAGCCGCCGCACGAGGACGAGGTGGCCGGGGAGGACCATGACGCCTACGTCGACTACCCGGAAGAGGTTCCGGGGGAGGAGTCGCACGACCTGCCCACCGGCGACGCAACCGGTGAGGACGCCGCCCACGCGACCGGGGAGCCCGAAGTGTCGGAGGAATCCCGGGTGCCCGCGGACGGGCCCGGCGAGGAGCCGGCCAGGTAGGACCGCCGCTCAACCCGTCGGGGTGCTGAGCAGCCGGCGCACCTCGTTGTCGCCGACCTGGTGGAAGTCGGCGTAGACCTGCCCGACCGCTTCGAATCCGGGCGGCATGGTCACGCACACCACCTCGTCGGCCTCCCGTGCGAGTTCGCGGCAGGTCGACGACGCCCCGACGGGCACCGCCACCACGATCGACTTCGGCTGCCCGGCCCGCACCGCGCGGACGGCGGCCAGCATGCTGGCACCGGTGGCGATGCCGTCGTCGACCAGGATGACGGTCTTGCCGCGGGGGTCGGCGACCGGGCGGTCACCCCGGTAGGCCCGCTCCCGCCGGGCGAGCTCCGCGGTCTCGCGTTCGATCACCTCGCGGACCTGCTCGTCGGTGACCCGCATGCTGGCGATCACGTTGTCGTTCAATACCAGCGCACCGCCGCTGGCCAGCGCCCCCATCGCGAGCTCCGACCAGCCGGGCACCCCGAGTTTGCGGACCACGAAGGCGTCCAGCGGGGCGTGCAGCGCCGCCGCGATCTCCCGAGCCACCGGGACGCCGCCGCGCGCCAGCCCGAGCACCAGCACGCCGTCCTTTTTGCGGTAGGAGCCCAGTTCGCCCGCCAGGGCGCGGCCGGCTTCGCGGCGGTCGCGGAAGGTGCGCGTCCTGGTTCGCCGGAGGAAGCCGCTCGGAGAGTTCATCGTCGGAGCCAGATTCGGTGCGACGGCCTTAACGGACCCCGGTCTCGCCCGGGGCGTTCGACGTCACGAGGTGCTCGAACGTGCCGGTGATGTCGAGGATCCGGTCGAGAAACCGGGGCCGGTGTTCGAGGTGCAGCCGCACTCCGGCCTGGCTCGTGCGGCGGTGGACGAGGAGTAGACCGGACAGGCCGGCCGAGTCGCAGAAGGTCAGTTCCGAGAGGTCGAGGTGCAGGTCCTCCGGGGCGGGGCGCCGGCCGATCAACGCGTCGACGGTGTCGATGAAGCCGCCGGTGGACTGGTAGTCGAGTTCCCCGGCGAGGTGCAGGCTGGCCGATCGCGGTGTCGTGGCGGCGGTCATGGTCAGGGTCATTCGGGTGCTCCCGGGCTCTCGGCGTCGAGCGCGTCTTTGGCCGCGTGCAGCAGGCGGCGGGCTCGTGGGAAATCGTTCAGCTGGCCATCGAGCAGCTCGCGCGCGGGGCGCAGCGAGGCCGCGTACTCGTCGCGGTCGGTGAGCGCACCCCGGTGACGGACGAGGCTCTTCTCGAGGTTCGTGAGATTCTCAGTGGCAGCGGCAGTCCGGGTGGTGGTCTCGGTGTCGTTGCAACTCAAGCGATATACCTCCCCCGGGTGTGACCGTCGACCGCGCTGAGATGGGTGCGCCGCGGGGCCGTGATGGCGACCACGGCGATGTCGTCGTGGGCGCGGAAACCCACCCACTGCGCGGTCAGCATCAGGACCCGCTCGACCACGGCCTCGGCCGGCATCCCGGCGCATTGGGCCAGCGCGTCGGCCAGCCGCTGGTCGCCGAAGAAGTCGCCGCCCAGCGGGCCGCCGCGGGCCTCGGTGACCCCGTCCGTGTAGAGCACGCACGTCTCGCCCGGCGCCAGGGACGTCTCGAACGTCTGCACCCTGATCTGCGGCAGGGCGCCGACCAGGGTGCCGCGGGTGTCGGCCTCTTCGACGTGGCCGCCGTCGCGCAGGATCAGCGGCGGGGGATGCCCGGCGCTGGTCAGCCGCAGCGTCACCTCACCGTCCCGGTAGGCGACTGACGCCAGCACGAGGGTGGCGAACCGGGTGTGGTCGTCGGACAGCATCGCGCGGTTGAGCAGCGTGAGCACGCCCTCGTGGCTGGCCGCCAGCGGCGTGAGCGCTTGCAGCGTGTTGCGGATCTTGCCCGTCATCACGGCGGCCTCGAGGCCCTTGCCGCAGACGTCCCCGAGCACCACGAGCGTCTCGTCCTCGGGCGTCGCCGCGGGGTGGAAGTCGTAGAAGTCGCCGCCCACGACCTCGTGGTCCTTCGAGGCCCGGTAACCGCCGGCGTATTCGATCCCGTGCAGGCCGTGCAAAGGCGGGGGGAGCAGGTCGCGCATCAGCGTGCGCGTGATGGCCGCCTGCTCCGCGTACAGCCGGGCGGCGGAGAGGGCCGCTCCGGCCCGCGCCGAGAACTGCCGCGCGAACATCTCGTCGTCCTCGGAGAACCCCGGCCGGTCGGCGTGCCGCAGCAGCACCAGCGCCCCGGCGGACACCCCGTGCCCGGGCAGCGTCATGATCATGACAGACCCGACGGGTCCGGAAAAGTTCTGCGGCACAAGCCATTCCGGCACGGACGTGGGATCGATCCAGCCCGACGAGACCGGCGGGGACCCGTGCAAGGCCTCGCTCAATCCGGCCACCGTCGCGGGATCGGCGTCCACGCTGCACTGCTCGACCGCCCCGTCCACGAAGCTGCTGAACACCGGGAGCCGCCGGCCGCGCCCCGCGGGTGCCACCAGGACCGCGGCGTCCGCCAGGTGACGGGCCGCCATCTGCACCGTCGCTTCCCGGCAGCGGTCGACGTTGAGCGAGGCCGTCAACACCGAGGACGCTTCGAGCAGGAAGGCCGTGCGCTCCTGTTCGCGCGCCAGCGCCCGCTGCGCGTCGCGCAGCAGCTGGCCGGTGTCCTCGACCAGCGACCACACGACCTCACCGCTGGGCAGCACCGCGGCGTGCGCGTCGAATTTGCGACCCGCCAGGCTTCCGGACACGACGACCGCCTCGGTATCAGCCGTACCCGGTGGGGCGCCGGCCAGGCGGTCGTGCGCCTGCCACAGCCAGTCGGCCGTGTCCTGGAGCCGGGCGCCCGGCGAGGTGTTCGGGAGGACGGCCTCGGCCGATGCGCTCACGGTCCGGACGATGCCGGCACGGTCGACCACCAGGGTTGGGCACGGCACAGAGGCCCACAAAGCGTCGAGTTCGGGCTCGACGCCTATGGGCGCTCCATCATGCATCGCATGGGCCTGTCACTGGTCTGTGTGGTCAATAACCGAACCGGTCTGGCCCGAGTCCGACCCGGTTCGGCAATATTTCGATACTACGCACAGAGCGTGCGAAGCGGCGCTCGCGCCGCGGCGATGCGCCCTTTGCTTTCTTCCTGATTTCTTCAGAGATCGAGAACGACGTTCTCTGACGGTGTGGAAACGCAGAGGAGGACGCTGCCCGGGGCGGGAGGTTCGAGGGGATCGAGGCCGTACCGCACCTGCCCGGACAGCAGCGCCGTCTCGCAGTTGTGGCAGACACCGGTGCGGCATGACCACCGGGTCGGCACGTCGCACGCTTCGGCGAATTCGAGCAGGCTTTCGTAGCCGGGGGCCCATTGCGCGGACAGCGCGCTGCGCGCGAACTGGATTTCGGGTCCGGGGCCTGACGGGCCTTCCGGCGGATGGGGCGGCTTCGCTCCGGTAGGGGCGATACCGGGTGTGAGACCGGCGCGGGCGCCGAATGTCTCCATATGGATGTTGGCCGGGTCGACGCCGATTCCGGCGAGCGCCCTGCCCATTTCAGCCATGAACAATTCCGGCCCGCACAAGTAGGCCTGCGCGGTGACGGGCACGCCCAGTAGGCGCAGGCCGTCGGCGGTGATCCGGCCCTGTTCGTCGTAATCGACACCTCGGCGATCGGTGAGCGCCGGACGGCTGTAGAAGACGTGCGATCGCCGGTTGGGCAATGCATCGAGCAACGCTCGAGCCTCCGCGGCGAACGGGTGCTCCGCGCCGTCGCGCGCGCCGTGCACCCACCAGACGGATCGTTTCGACGCGACCCCGGCCAGTGAGTGCAGCATGGAAAGCACCGGCGTGACACCGACTCCCGCCGAGAGCAGGATCAGCGAGTCTTCGCCGTCGTCGAGGAAGAAGGGCCCGCGCGGGGCCGCGACGTCGACGACGTCGCCGGGCCGCACATGGGCGTGGATGTATGCGCTGACGGTGCCGTGCGGCTCGCGCTTGACGCCGATTCGGTATGTGCCGGAGGCGGGCTCGTTGGACAGTGAGTAGTTGCGGATCAGGGACCCTCCGTCGGGTCCGGCCGGAAGCCGCACAGTGACGGACTGCCCGGGCAGCCATTCCGGCAGGGCCGCGCCGTCGGCGCCGGCCAACGACACGGAGCGCACGGTTGTGCTTTCGTCGCGGGTACCGGTCACGCGTAGTGACCGGAAGCCCGGCCAGGCCGGCCGCGGGGCGGTGCTGCCGGTCAGGCCGCTGTTGCCGGCCGCCTTGTCGGCGCCCTGATCGAGCAGCTGCTGCAGCGACCACTTCCAGCCTGGGCTCAGCGCCGGGATGCGCAGTGCGCGCTCCAGCGCGTCCCGGGGATGGCCCGGCAGGTAGAGCAGCGCGTCGATCTCGGCGACCGTGACCCGCTCGGGCCCGGCTGCGATCTTCTCGATGTCCTGTCCCGCCTGGACTTCGCCTTCGGCCAGCACGCGGCAATAGAAGCCCGGCCGCCGATGCGACACCAGCAGCGCCGGCATGCGCGGCTCGCCGACCCGGATGCCCACCCGATAACAGGTGACCCGGGGCTGGGTGACCTCGAGGACCACCGGGCCGATGCGATAGCGATCCCCGATGCACACTTCATCATCGGGAAGCCCGTCCACGGTGAAGTTCTCGCCGAGCGCGCCGGGCTTCAGGTCGTCGCGCCCGAGCTCGGCCGCCCAGTGGTCGTAGGAGGCGACTTGGTAGAAGAGCACGGCCCGGTTCTCCCCGCCATGGCCGTCCAAGTCGCCCTGGCCGTCGCCGTCGATATTGAGGCGGCGAACCATGCGCGGCCCCGTCACGGGGGCTTTCCAGACGCCGGTGTAAACCGTACGGCCTTGCCATGGCACGTTTTTCGGCTTGCCGACGTTCACCGAGACCAGCTTTGCCATGCTGAGATCCTTCCCGAAAAGTTACGAGGGCGCCATCGTGTCAGCACCGGGAAGATGGGCGGTCACTGCGACGCGGGAATCTCGCTGCGCAGTCTGGCGTTTTCGGCCTGCAGGGCCGCCAGCTGTTCTCGCACCGGCGCCAGCGCCGCTTCGAGCTCGGCGGCGGTGTACCTGGGCGTGATGTGCTGCGGACAGTTCCAGTCGAATGCGTCGACGTCGACGACGACGGCGCGCTCCACGGCGGCCTCGTAGGCGGGATCCGTCAGGGCCGAGGTCAGTTGCGGGTCATCCTCGGCGGTGACGACCCTCGCGTGGCCGAAGAGCTTGAGGCGCCGGCGATGTGGGTAGTCGACGGCGATGATGGCGACGCGGTCCTGGCCGGCCAGGTTGCCGGTGCTGATGTATTGCAGGTTGCCGCGGAAGTCGGCCCACCCGACCGTGTGCTCGTCCAAGACGCGCAGGAAACCCCTTGGACCGCCGCGGAATTGGACATAGGGCCAACCAGTCTCGCTGACGGTGGCGACGTAGAAGCTGTCTCGCTCGGCCAGATAGTCCCGCTCGGTCGTGGTCAGCGGGTCGCGGCCGGGCGACGCCTTACCGGCCAGGCGCTTGCGGTCGTAGAAGGCTTCGCTGCCGTAGCGACGCTGGACGGCGCGGACGTCGTCGGTGAACGCTATGGCGCCGTAGTGCTTGCTCATGGGGTCCCTTCCGTCAGCGGGGGCATAGCGTTCTCAACCTGGTCCCGCCCGCGAACATTTCCGGCGGTAAGGCGTCAAAGAACGCTGAATCCCACGGCCACAGCACACCGAGGGAGTCGCGGACTTAGCCGCTGGATTCGTGAACCCCTCCACATAGGCGCTGCCGCTCTGGGCGATGATCGCGGCGATGCGTTCGCCGGGCTTGCGCCGGCGATGCGCAGGCCGATCAGTGCGCCGATCTTCAGCCACCCGTCGATGACCAAGGGATTCAACCAGCTCCCGGCGGCGCTCTGGCGGAGTGCGGTCGTCACCCGGTGGGGGTGAATGTGTAGGTCTCGCCGTGGCTCAGGTACACGAATTTAGTTGCTGTGCTCGATGATTCGGCCGCCTTCTTGAAGTCGTCGAGTCCCGACAAGAACACCGAGAAGTCGTTGTAGTGGATCGGAATGGCGGTGCGGGGCTTGGTGATTTCGACCGCCCGCACCCCCTGCTCGCCCGTCATCGTGACGACGGTGACGAGGAATGTCGTGCCACCGGTGTGAATGAGGCCGAGGTCGATGTCGGGGTAGCGGCGGGGGATGTCCTCGAGGCTGTCGACGAGCATGGTGTCCCCGGTGATGTACAGCCGATACAGCAGATCACCGCTGCGGCCGAAGTCGAGCAGGTGGCCGTTGACGGGCATGAGCAGCTCATCGACCGTCTCCTCGGCGGCGTGCTTGGCCGGCATGGCGGTGACCGTCAGCGTCGCGTCGCCTTTGCGGACCTCGAGGGATTCCCACGTGTCCAGGGGGTGCCCGTGCTGGAAGCCGAGGGCTTGCAGCTTGTCGACCGCGTCGGCCGTCGACACGATGGGCAGTGTCTTATCGAGCTCCCGGGCGGCGACGTCATCGAAATGGTCTCCGTGGTAATGCGATAACACGATCAGGTCGATCGGTGGCAAGTCGGCGATCTGGCAGGCCGGCTCGACCTCGCGACGCGCCCAGATCCCGTGGCCCAGGTACACATGCTCGCCTTTGTGCAGAAAGGCCGGATCGGTCAGGATCGTCAGCCCGCCGAAACGGATCAACGTCGTGGCATTGCCGATGAAGTAGACGGCACCCTCGGTGAAGTCCGCGGTCCCGCCGCCGGCAAGCTCCAGGGATGTCATGTGGGCGCTCTCCTCGGAAAACGTTAGGGGCGTTGGGCCTTCATGGCTTCGACGACGTCTTCTGTGTACGGGACGGCGTGGGCCAGGAACGCGTAGTTGACCAACGCGGCCTGGTATCCGTCGCCCCAGGCCGGGTGGCGGGGGCCGGCCGTGGCGTCACGGACGACGGCCACCTGGAACCCTTGCTCGAGCAGATCCCGGAGATGGGACTCCACGCAGATGTTGGCGAGCATGCCGCACAGGACGACCTTGCTGATCCCTCGCTTGCGCAGCTGCAGCACCAGGTCGTTGGTCTGCGGGCCCCACACCTTGTGGGGGCTCGCCACCACGGTCGCCGGGTCCTCGATGAACGACCTGAGCCGGTCGAGCCAGTCGGCGCCCGAACCGGCCAGGCCGTCCAGGCGCAGGGGGCCGGTGCGCGCGAACGTGTTGGTGCGCAGCTCATCGGATTCCAGCGGACCGTTGAACAGCCAGCCGTGGTCGGTCGGATAGAAGTAGTGCGGAGAGATGAAGACGGTGAAGCCGCCGGCCTTCGCGGCGGTGAAGATGTCGACGAGATGCTCGACCGTCTTGTTCTCGACGACGCTGTCTTTCAACACCTCCCAGCTCTTGCCGGTAGGGCTCAGCACGTCGTTCTGGGGATCGATGACGACGACGGCCGTGTCGGAGGGGTGGTATGTCAGAGGTGTCATTGCCGGATGAACTCCAACAGGTCGGCGTTGATGACGTCGGCGTGGACGGTCGGCATGCCGTGGGGGAAACCCGGATACGTCTTCAGGTGCCCGTTGCGGAGGAGCCGCGCCGTCAACGGCCCGGAGTCGGCGTACGGCACGATCTGATCGTCGTCGCCGTGCATGACCAGCACCGGCGCCGTGATTTTCCTGAGATCCTCGGTGAAGTCGGTCTGGGAGAACGCGACGATCCCGTCGTAATGCGCCTTGGCGCCGCCCATCATGCCTTGCCGCCACCAGTTGGCGACGATCGCCTCCGAGGCTTCCACGCCCGGCCGATTGAATCCGTAGAACGGTCCGGAAGCCAAGTCGCGGTAGAACGTCGACCGATTGGCGGCCAGCTGCGCCTGCAACGCGTCGAACGCCTCCTTCGGCTGCCCGCCGGGGTTCGCCTCGGATTGGACCATCAACGGAGGCACCGAACTCAACAGCGCCGCCTTGGCGACCCGGCTTTCCCCGTGGCGCGCCAGGTAGCGCACCACTTCGCCGCCCCCGGTGGAATGACCCACGTGGACGGCGTCGTGCAGATCGAGGTGAGTGGTCAGGGCCGCGAGATCATCGGCATAGTGGTCCATGTCGTGACCGTCACCGGTCTGGCTGGACCGTCCGTGGCCCCGTCGATCGTGAGCGATCACCCGGTACCCGTGCCGGAGGAAGAACAGCATCTGGGTGTCCCAGTCGTCGGCCGACAGCGGCCACCCGTGGCTGAACACGATCGGCTGACCGGAGCCCCAGTCCTTGTAGTAGATCTCGACACCGTCGGTCGTCGTGATGCTGTTCATCGAGACCTCGACGCCGCCGATGCAGCGGTGTACGACCGCCGGCTCAACCCGCTCATGTGATACAGACTGCTCGGTCGCGTCGATCGAAAAAAGGGCCAATACCGAATCAATGCGATCGTCGCTGCTGATAAATCAGGCGTGGTTCCACGCGCCCACCTACTATCTGCACGTGGAGTTGAGGCAGCTGGAAGCGTTCGTCGCGGTAGCCACCGAGCTGCACTTCGGCCGGGCGGCGCAGAAGCTCCACATGGGCCAGCCGACGCTGAGCGACCTGGTGCGGCGCCTGGAGCGCGAGGTGGGCGCATCGCTGCTGACACGCACCACGCGCCGGGTGGCCCTGACGGCCGCGGGGGCCGAGTTGCTCAAGCGCGCCAAGGTGATCCTCGACGAGGTTGCCTCCGCGTCGGCGGCGGTGCACCGGTTGGCCGACGGCGAGGCGGGCACCGTGCGCGTGGGCATCACGCCGCCCGTCGCGCCGGTGCTGGCACCTCACCTCGCGGCGGCCCTGCGCGAGGAGGCACCGGACGTCGACCTCGTCGTGCGCCGCATGTGGTTGCACGACGTCGAGCGCGCTGTGGCCGACGGCGCGGTCGACGTGGCGATCACCTGCGGTATCGTTCCCGACCCGCCGGGGGTCGTTGGCGAGGTGTTCTGCGGTGAGCCCCTGTTGGTTGGCGTGCGGCCCAACCACCCACTCGCCGAATGCGATTCGGTGCCGCTGGCCGCGCTTGCCGACCAGACGCTCGGCATCCACAGTGAGGCGCTCTTCCCGGCGTGGACGCTGGCCCAGCGCCAGGCGCTGGCGGCGGCCGGGGTCTCGCCGCCCACCGTCGAGCTCGCGGACTCGGATCTTTCGGCGTGCCACTGGGAGGCCCAGGCGGACGTCGACTGGATTCTCACCACGGCATCGATCGCCGGCGCCGACATGACGACCCCGATTCGTCCCGCGTCTCCGACCCAACTGGTGCCGTACACGTTGCAATGGAACCCCGATCGGGCCACCACCGCGGCCGTCGGCCGCTTCGTGCACCTGGCGCTCACCGTCGAAATGCCCTCGGGCTGGGTGACCCAGCCCGACCACCTGCGGCACGGCCACGGCTGAACGACGGTGGGGCGTCGCGCTCAGCGCAGGGGGAAGTCGTGGCCCGGGCCGCGTTCGCTCTCGGGCCGCGGGCCGAAGTAGCGGCGTTCGGACTCGTCGATGCGGACGTCGTTGATGCTCGCCTCGCGTCGCCGCATCAGCCCGTTGTCGTCGAACTCCCACAGCTCGTTGCCGTAGCTGCGCCACCACTGGCCGGCGACGTCGTGGCACTCGTACTGGAAGCGCACCGCGATCCGGTTGCCGTGGAAGTCCCACAGGCTCTTGCGCAGCGAGTAGTCGAGTTCCCGCTCCCACTTGGCGGTGAGAAACTCCACGATCTGGTCCCGGCCGGTGACGAACTGGTCGCGGTTGCGCCAGGCGCTGTCGGGCGTGTACGCCAGGCTGACCTTGTGGGGGTCGCAGGTGTTCCACGCATCCTCGGCGGCCTGGACCTTGATCAGCGCCGACTCCGGGTCGTACGGGGGAAATGGTGGGCGGGGCTCAGTCATCCGGTCGGGTCCTTCCTCAGGCGCGCGTCGCGTGTTTCGACACTTTAGATTGCGCCAAGCGGGTGAACGGAAAAAGAGGCGATGCCTCCGGACCCGCCGCGGTCAATTTGCGCGCCTGCAATGCGCCAGGCCGCGTGCTTTACTTCGTTAGACCACACCCGCGCCGCGAATGGTGCTCAGAAGCCTGCGGCAACCGTGCAGGCACGGCGCGCCACTACCAACGTGTCCGCAGCCAGAAAACACGCTCATCAAATCCTGTGGACATCCGCACAAACAAAGTCGTTCATTGGTGGGCGATTCCGCTGGCGCGCCCGACGATCAGGATCGTCTTGCCGCCCAGGTCAGGGATTGACGCTCACCGCTACTTTGCCCATCGGGCCATCGGCGAGGTATTCGAACGCCTGGGGCAACTGGTCGAACGGGAATGCCCGGTCGACCAATGGCCGGGAGCCGTTGCGTGCCAGTGTTTTCAGCACCTCGTTCCACGCGGCGCGATTCTCTGAGGTTGTGTAATAGCCCAGGGCCATGGCGCCGATCCTCAGCCGGCGCGAAAACAGTGTGCCCGTATAGAAGTTGGGGACCGGGCCGCCGAGTTCTCCGACCAGGCTGAGCCTGCCCAGTTCACCCATGGTTTCGATCAGATTCGTGAACTGCTTGCCTCCGATGGTGTCAACGGCCAGGTTCACCCCGCGCGAACCCAACGCGTCCTTGACGCGTGCCGGCCACTGGCCCTCCCCGGGATCGAACGCGAACTTCGCGCCGATCTGCTTGAGTCGTTGTTGTTTTTCCTCGCTGCGGGACAGCGCCACCACGGTGTGGCCCATCGCCGCGGCCAGCTGTACGGCCGCAAGCCCTACCCCGCCAGATGCGCCGGTGACCAGGACGACCGAGTTCTCCTTGAGCGGTTCCCACATGGTCAGCGCGTGGTATGCCGAAAGGTAGACCAGGGTGGCACCGGCTGATTCCTGTTGGGTCCACCCTTCCGGAATCTCCACCAGGTTGACGGCCGGCAGGGCCACCCGCTCGGCGAATGTGCCCCACCTGAAAACGCCGACCTCGCTGCGAAGGATGACGCGCCGTTCTCCGACGCTGACGTCGGTGACCCCGTCGCCCACAGCCACGACGGTGCCCACCCCGTCTCGTCCCAGAACGTGTGGCAGCGGCGGGTCAACGGGATACGGGTAGCGTCGTTCCGCGAGCATCCGGTCGGCGGGATTGAGCGCGGCGTAGTGGACCTGTAGTACGACTTCGCCCTCGCCTGCGACGGGATCGGGTGCCTCGCTCAGGCTCAAATGGTCCAGCCCGGGTTCCCCGTCCCACAGCCACGCTTTCACAGCCACTCCCATTCTTTGCTTTCGGTTGTCATCGTAGGTTCGGAGGCGCCGGAAAAGATGCGTCAGTCGCGCCGTTGATGGATACCTTTCGGCCAATCTGTCGCCGGTGGTAAGAGGAACCGAGTTCGTCCGCGTTCCATTGACGTGGTATCTCGCCCGCACGTCGAACCGCGCGTCGAAGGAGTCCGTCCATGACCAAGCTGTTGTTCATCCAAGCCTCGCCACGAAAGGCGGACTCGAAGTCGGTTCAGATCGCGACGGCGTACCTGAGCGCCCTGCGCGCGCAGACCCCCGGCCTCGACGTCGGCATTCTCGAACTATGGGACACCGACCTGCCGCAATTCGACGGCGACAAGGCCGCCGCGAAGATGAACGCCATCGTCGGCAACGAGCAGACGGGCGTCCAGAAGACGGCCTGGGATCAGATCACCGAGATCGCGCAGAGATTCATCTCCGCCGACCGCTACCTGTTCGCCGTGCCGATGTGGAATGCCGGGATCCCCTACCGCCTCAAGCAATACATCGATCTCATCCACCAGCCGGGCCTGCTCTGGACGCTCGACCCGGACACCGGTTACCGCGGGCTGCTCAGAGCCAAGCACGCCACGGTGGTCTACACGTCCGGGGTCTACGCGCCCGGTGTCCAGGAGCCAGCCTACGGAGTCGATCACCACGCGGCGTACCTCACCGCCTGGCTCAACCAGGCCAATGTCAGTGAGATCGACGAACTGCGCTTTCAACCGTCCATGTTGACGCCTGACCCCGCCGGCGATCTGGAGAAAGCCATCCGCAGGGCCGTCGAACTCGCCGAGCGCCACGGCCACGTGTAATCGGACACAAAAAGGAGGCCGCCATGCCCCCCATCCGCCATCACTCGATCACTGTCGACGGGTTGAACATCTTCGTCCGGGAAGCCGGCGATCCCGCCGCATCGACGATCGTTCTGCTGCCGGGGTATCCCTCCAGCACCCGTGCCTACGTGCGCCTCATCGACCGGCTCGCCGCCCGATGGCACGCCGTGGCAATCGATTACCCGGGCTTCGGCGGCTCGGATCCACTGCCGGAATCCCCGACCTTCGATCGGCTTGCCGAGGTGACCGGACGCGCGATCGACCTACTGAGTATCGGCGATTACGCGATCTACATGTTCGACTACGGCGCCCCGGTGGGATTTCGGATCGCGCTGGCTCACGATCAGCGGGTACGCGGCATCGTCACGCAGAACGGCAACGCCTACGTCGAGGGCCTGGGTACCGGTGCCGCTCCGCTGCAGGCGTATTGGGCCGATCGCCCGGCCGGCCAGGCCGCCATCGACGGGTTCGTCAGCCTCACCGGCACCCGATTCCAGTGGGAGGCCGGTGCCCGTGATGTGGCCAATATCGATCCCGAGCAGGCGCTGGCCGATCAGGCCGTCATCGACTTGCCCGGTCGGGCCGAGTACATGAAAGAACTCCTGTACGACTACCGCACCAATCCACCCAAATATCCCGAGTGGCAGGCCTGGCTGCGGTGCCGTGCGCCCAAAGTCCTTGCCGTCTGGGGCATGAACGATCCGTTCTTCGTCCCGCCCGGTGCCCAGGCCTACAAGACCGATGTTCCCGACGCTCAGGTCGTGCTGCTCGACACCGGTCACTTCGCACTCGAAGAGGAAGCCGACTCCGTCGCCGAGCTCACCGACAAGTTCTTGCAAGAAACGTTTGCCCGCTGATCACTCGCCCGCTGCAGCAAGCAGCGGCCGATAAAGTTGCCGGTAGTCGCGGGGGAGCACGCTGACTTGACGGGTGAAGATGCGCCGAAAATTGGCCACCGTGCCCAGTCCCGATCGGCGAGCCACCTGCTCGACGGTCAGGTCGGTGGATTCCAACAATTCGCGCGCGTGGTCGATGCGGGCTGTCTGTAGCCATTTCATCGGTGAGACACCGGTTTCGGCGAAGAAGCGCCGCGAAAAGTTCCGTGTCGACATGTTGGCATGCCGGGCAATGTCCTCCAGGGTCAGCGGGGCATGCAGATGAGCGAGCAGCCAGTCGCGTGTCGAGGACATCGAGTCACCGCGCACCGGGGGAACGAAATGTTGCACGAACTGCCGCTGATCACCGGATCGGTGGGGTGCCGCCACCAGGATCCGTCCGCGCTGATTGGCTTCGGCCGCGCCCAAATCGCTGCGAATCATGTCCAGGCACAGGTCGATCCCGGACGCGACACCCGCCGAAGTGCACACCGAACCGTCGCGAACGTAGAGCACGTCGCGGCACACTTCGGTGCCGGGGAATCTTTGCGCGAGTGTGTCCAGGTGCAGCCAGTGAGTGGTCGATTGCCGATGATCGAGCAGACCGGCATAGCCCAACGCGAAGCTTCCCAGACAGATCGAGGCGATGCGAGCGCCGTTGCCGTGTGCCTCTTGCAGTGCCGAGATCAACGCCGGGGACGGTCGTGCGGCCGCAGGAAAAGAGCCGGGCACGATCACCGTATCGGCTTCGGCGATCGCTTCCAGCCCTGCGGGCGGGCTGATGGCGACACGCGATTGCCCGTCTTGGACCGTACCTTCCCCGCAGACGGTGACCGCGTAGGCGTCGAAGTCGAAAACGTGGATGGCGATGCCCAACTCGAAGGACAACACGCCGGGCATCGCCACCACCGCAACCTCATGCGCCGCCGAACCAGGGGTTGGCGAACACATCGGCATGGCATGATTCTACTCATTGCGACGATTCCAGCCAGCGACGTCGACCGCCGGACTCGGCTGGAATGTATCCGCCTTTGGCGGCCGTAACGCCTGTCGGCTGCAGGCAGACAGACCTAGCCTGGTTGCGTCATGACCTCACTACTGGCCGGTCTCGGCCTGACCACCCCCGTCATCGCTGCACCGATGTCCGGTGGCCCGACCACGCCTGCCATGGTGATCGCCGCCCACCGTGCCGGTGGGTTGGGATTCCTGGCCACGGGTTACAAGACACCCGAAGCCGTCGAGGCCGACGTACTCGCTGTACGCGAGGCGGGAGTACCGTTCGGCGTCAACGTCTTCGTGCCGACTCCGGTGCCGATCTCGCCGGCCCGCTATCGCGAGTACGCCCGCTTCATGCAGGGCGAAGCGGATCGCTTCGGGATCACGCTGCCCACCGAACCGATCGACAGCGACGACTACTTCGACGCCAAAGATCGACCTGCTGCGTGCCGAGCCGGTTCCGTTGGTCAGCTTCACGTTCGGCATCCCCGGTCATGGAGTCATCCGCGATCTACAACGCGCGGGAACGACGGTGGTGCAGACGGTCACGTCGCTTCAGGAGGCCAAGGCCGCCGCGGCGGCGGGCGTGGACGCGCTCGCGGTGCAGGCGACCGTCGCGGGCGGGCATTCGGCAACCCTGACCCCGGACCGGCCGCCGCCGGCCGCGACCAGTCCGCTGCGCAAGGCCGCCGCGGCCGCAGGCGATCCCGAGTTGGTGCACTTGTGGGCAGGGACCGGGTATCGCCACGCCCGTCGCCAGCCGACCGAGCAGATTCTGTCCCGGTTGGTGCCGTAGGGCGCTAGGACGCCTGTGCCGCGATCGCGGCAGACCAGCTGTAGAGCCGCAGCTGCGCATCGGAATCCACCCGAGCCTCGAGGGTGTAACACCGGTTCTATTCGGTATCGGTTCTCGGTCTGTGTATGACAGTTACCGTGGTTCGTTCGCGACCCGGATTCTCGCGTGGGTGACAGTGTTATCCGTAATGGTCTAAACCGTCGTTTAGCGCATCCTGGTCAACAGCACCCCGCCACCGCCACCGTCACCGGCAAAATCGGCTACCAATTCGTCGCCAGCCACCACATCGACCCCGACGAAACTACCGGCCGAACCAAAACAAAAACCCCGGCCGATGGCCGGGAATCTGTAACCGATGTCGCGACTCATGTGTAACCCATGACCCGACTCATCACAAAAAGTGTCCGAGGGGGGACTTGAACCCCCACGCCCATTAGTAGGGCACTAGCACCTCAAGCTAGCGCGTCTGCCATTCCGCCACTCGGACAAGACCAACCAGAGTTGGCAGCTAAGGCTAGCGGATCGGGCTGCGCGGACCCAAGCCAGGCGGGTGCCGATCGGCCCGCGAGCCGCGCGGCGGCGCCGATGGTAGGAAAGGTGGTTGTGACCCTTGATGCCGCGGAGGCCCCGGTCAACCCCAGCGACGACGTGGTCGAGGTCGTCAGCAGGCTGATCCGGTTCGACACCACCAACACCGGCGAGCCGGAAACCACGCGCGGAGAGGCCGAATGCGCCCGCTGGATCGGTGAGCAGCTCGCCGAGGTCGGCTATCAGCCGGAATACGTCGAATCCGGCGCGCCCGGTCGCGGCAACGTGTTCGTCCGGCTGCCCGGGGCGGACAGCTCGCGTGGCGCCCTGCTCATCCATGGGCATCTCGACGTGGTGCCGGCCGAGCCTGCCGAGTGGAGCGTGCACCCGTTCTCCGGCGCGGTGGAAGAGGGCTTCGTCTGGGGCCGCGGCGCGGTCGACATGAAGGACATGGTCGGCATGATGGTCGTGGTCGCGCGGCAGTTGAAGCGCGCCGGGATCGTCCCGCCCCGCGACCTGGTGTTCGCCTTCCTCGCCGACGAAGAGCACGGCGGCCATTACGGGGCGCAGTGGCTGGTCCGCAACCGGCCCGAGCTCTTCGACGGAGTCACCGAGGCCATCGGCGAGGTGGGCGGGTTCTCGTTGACCGTGCCGCGACGCGACGGGGGCGAGCGCCGGCTCTACGTGATCGAGACGGCCGAGAAGGGGCTGTCCTGGATGCGGCTGACGGCCCGCGGCCCGGCCGGGCACGGCTCCATGGCCCACGACCGCAACGCCGTCACCGCCGTCGCCGAGGCCGTCGCCCGGCTGGGGCGGCACCGCTTCCCGCTGGTCATGACCGACACGGTCGCCCAGTTCCTGACCGCCGTCAGCGAAGAGACCGGCCTCTCCTTCGACGTGAACTCGCCCGACCTGGAAGGAATGATCGAGAAGCTCGGCCCGATGGCCCGTGTGCTCAAGGCCGTGCTGCACGACACCGCGAATCCCACCATGCTCAAGGCCGGATACAAGGCCAACGTCATCCCGGCAACGGCCGAAGCCGTGGTGGACTGCCGCATCCTGCCCGGCCGCAAGGCCGCGTTCGAGGCCGAGGTGGACGAGCTGATCGGCCCGCACGTGACCCGGGAGTGGATCAGGGATTTCTCTTCGTACGAGACGACCTTTGACGGCGATCTCGTCGACGCCATGAACGCCGCGCTGCTGGCGCTCGACCCGGACGCCCGGACGGTGCCGTACATGCTGTCCGGCGGCACAGACGCAAAGGCGTTCGCGCGCTTGGGCATTCGTTGCTTCGGCTTTGCCCCGCTCCGCCTGCCGCCGGACCTGGATTTCACCGCCCTGTTCCACGGCGTCGACGAGCGGGTACCCATCGACGCGCTGAGGTTCGGCACCGAAGTGCTGGCACACTTCCTGACACACTGCTAGAGCAAGCCGATCACACGAGAGGACCGTTCATGAGCACCGCGCCCGACCCGTATGCCTCGCTGCCGCAGCTGCCGACGTTCACCCTGACCTCGGAATCGATCACCGACGGTCAGCCACTGGCCAAACCCCAAGTCAGCGGCATCATGGGCGCCGGCGGGGAAGACGTCAGCCCGCAGCTCAGCTGGTCGGGTTTTCCCGAGGAGACGCGCAGCTTCGCGGTCACCGTCTACGACCCCGACGCCCCCACCGCATCCGGGTTCTGGCACTGGGCGGTCGCGAACCTGCCGGCCGACGTCACCGAGCTGCCGGCGGGCGCCGGCGACGGCAGCGACCTGCCCGGCGACGCATTGACGCTGGTCAACGACGCCGGGATGCGCCGCTACATCGGCGCCGCGCCGCCTCCCGGGCACGGCCCGCACCGCTACTACGTCGCCGTGCACGCCGTCGACGTCGACAAGCTCGACCTGACCGAGGACGCCAGCCCCGCGTACCTCGGGTTCAACCTGTTCCAGCACGCCATCGCGCGCGCGGTCATCCACGCCACCTACGAGCAGAGCTAAATCGCTCTTACGGCGTGATGGCGGTCGCGAGCTGTCGCGGCAGGTCGTTCACCAGCAGGGGAAGCAGGCCCCCGAACGGGGTGCCGCCGAGTGTGAGGCTGATCGGGAGGTTGAGAACGCCTCCGACGGTCACGTCCACCGTGGACGAAATCGGATGCGGCGGGACGAGAAGTCCGTCGAACGGCAGGTGGATCACGATCGGGATGGTGGGATCGATGCCGGCGACGCCCAGGATCGCCGCGAGAGGCTGGCCAAGCGGACCGAGGAAGCTCGGCAGAACGGTCGACGTGCTCACCGGCAGGGCCAGGTCGACGATTGTCTCGCCGTTGAGGAAGCCGTTCAACCCGTAGGCCGGCATGTCGAAGAGCGCGCCGGCCGCCGCCGCGCCGTTGCCGGATTGCAGGGCCGCCGACAGCACGGTCGCGCCCGTCGCGAGCCCGTTCAGCCCGGAGACCGGCGCCCCCAGAACGGAGAAGGCAAGCGACAACGGCGTCCCGAAGAAGGCATCGGCCTGCAGCACGTTCGCGCTGGGGTTGAAGAGGTTCAGCCCGAAGGTCGTCGACGTGGTGGAGCTCGTCAGCGTGGACACCGCGTTGAGGTAGTTGTGCGCGATCTGGCCGGGGATCGAACCGGGCGGGAACAGACCGGCAAACGCCTGCGCCTGCTGCGCGGGGATGGCGAGGATGGGCAGCAGGTCCCCACCCGGGCCCAGCACCGTGATGTTCGACAGGTTGCTGGTGTCGAATCCGCTGACAAAGAGGCCCAAGAGGCCGTGGGTGAAGTCCTGCACCGCGCCGTGGTAATCACCCGCCGCGATCGCCTGGCTGGCCAGCCCCATGTCGGCCTGGAACACCGGCAGCGTCGTCTGTAGGTCCGCGCCCGCCTTCTGCAGCGACGTCGTGATGGTCCCGGCCCAGCCGAGCTGCTGGTTGACGAAGACCTGTGCGGCGGCCACCGGGTTGAAGTTCAACGCCGACTGGACGCCGAGTTGAAGGCTCGCTGGCGCGTTCGCCAGCGTGGTGGGGAAGTTCTGCAGGGCGAACGCCATCTGGCTGCCCAGCTGCTGCGCGTAGCCCTGCTGGTTGACGAGGATCTGGTGCAGGAACGGGAACGGGTCGGCCGACCAGGTCGCGTACAGGTTCTGCAGGTTGGCCCCGGTCTGCGCGAACAGCAGCGCCCACGGGTCGCCGGCGGGCGACGGCAGTGCGCCGGGCGCGAATAACGCGGGGAGGACGGGTTGCAGCAGGGGTTGGAGTAGGGCCCCGAGTCCCTGCAGCCCCGGGACGTCCGTAAACGCTCCGGAGAGGGTTTGCAGGACCGGCCCGAGCGGATTGGCGAGCAGGGAGACCGGGCTGCCGCCCAGAATGCCCGACAGCACGCCGCCGAGGTCTTGGCCTACGCCGTTGAGGATCGGGCCGAGCGGGCTACCGCTGAGTATCGGGCCCAAGCCGCCGAGAAGCCCGCCCGTCGTGCCGCCCGTGCCGCCACCGAGGATCCCGCCCAGGTCGCCGATGATCGGGAGCGTGGCCGCGGGGACGCCGGCGGCGCCGGCGTGGAAGAGAACCTGCTCGGCGCTGGCGGCCTCGGTGCTCAGGTAGGCGGCCGACCCGCCGTTCAACACGCTGACGAAGGCGCTGTGAAACGCCGCCGCCTGCGCGCTCAGAGCTTGGAAGTCCTCGCCGAACGTGCCGAACAGCTGGGAGATCGCGACGGATACCTCGTCAGCGGCTGCGGCCGCGAGCGTGGTGGTTTGGCCAGACGCCGCGGCGGTTGCCTCCTGTAGCGACGAGCCGATGTGCGCCAGGTTCCCGGCCGCCGCCGTAATTGCCTCGGGTGCTGCCGTCAAAAAGGACATGGATGTCTCCTCGACTCGGGGCCCCGAACCCGACGTTGTGATCATAAGCACATCCGGGGGCTGTTCGACATATGCCTAGCGGAGGCGGCCGCATGAAAAACTTCCGTCCCAAGCGGCTCGGGAGTCACAAATTGTGGGTTCGTGTCAGAGGACAGGCCTAATGTTTCGAACATGAGTTCGAGTGATCGGGATGAGGTGCAGCGGGATTTCGAGGCGTTGCACGCCGCGGTCACGCGGATCTTGGAACACTCCTATGACGCCCTGACGTGTCCGGAGCGGTTGGTGTTGTTGGAGCGTCTTGAGGTCGAGGGGCGCCGGTTGCGGGTGCCCGGGCATCAGCTGCTCAACCAGCTGGGCGAGCAGGCCGACCCCGAACAACTCGGCGGGCGGCTGTCGCACGTGCTGGCCGACCGGCTGGGGCTGACCCGCGCCGAGGCCGCCCGGCGGGTGGCCGAGGCCGCCGACCTCGGGCCGCGCCGCGCCCTGACCGGCCAACCCCTGCCACCCCTGCTCGAGGCGACCGCGGCCGCCGAACGCGACGGCCGCCTCGGCCCCGCCCACATCCGGGTCATCCGCCGCTTCGTCCATCAGCTGCCCACCACCGTGGATGTGGACACCCGGCAGTGCGCCGAAGCCCACCTGGCCCGCCTAGCCACCGGATTTCGGCCCGACCACCTCGCCGGGCTGGCCGACACCCTCACCGACTGCCTCAACCCCGACGGCTCCTACACCGATGAGGACCGCGCCCGGCGCCGCGGCCTGACCCTCGGCCGCCAGGGCCCCGACGGCATGTCCGAACTGCGCGCCACCTTGACTCCCGAAGCCCGCGCCACCCTGGAAGCCGTGCTCGCCAAACTCGCCGCCCCCGGCCTGTGCAACCCCGACGACGAACAACCCGTCGTCGATGGACCCGCCGCCAACGACGCCGCTGGGCGCGACACCCGCAGCGCCGCCCAACGCCACCACGACGCCCTCACCACCGCCCTGCGCGCCCTGCTGGCCTCCGGCAAACTCGGCCAGCACAACGGGCTGCCGGCCACCATCATCATCACCACCACCCTCAACGACCTACACCACGCCACCGGCACCGGCCACACCGCCGGCGGCTCCCGGCTACCGATCAGCGATGTCATCCGCCTAGCCCGCCACGCCTACCACTATCTAGCCGTCTTCGACGACGCCAAACCCTTAGCGCTCTACCACACCAAACGGCTCGCCTCACCAGGCCAACGCATCGTCTTGCACGCCAAAGACCGCGGCTGCACGGCACCGGGCTGCGATGTGGCGGGCTATTACTGCGAAGCCCACCACGTCACCGACTGGGCGAGCACCCACACCACCGACATCAACCAACTCACCCTGACCTGCAAACCCCACCACCGCCTCCTCGACAACGGCTGGACCACCCGCAAACACCCCAACAGCACCACCCAATGGATCCCCCCGCCCCACCAAGACCGCGGCCAACCCCGCACCAACACCTACCACCATCCCGAAAGACTCCTCACCCCCAACGAAGACGACGACGAAGACGGAGACGAGGACGACGAGGACGCTGGGGGAGCGGCTGAGGACGCTGGGGGAGCGGCTTAAGCCGCCGAACCGACCGCATCGCTGAGCGAGGCGAAGCCGCCGTCGCGCAATCGGCGGGCTATGCCATCGTGAATGTGCTTGGGCCACAAGCCCCCGCCGTAGATGAACCCGGTATACCCCTGCAAGAGCGACGCTCCCGCGGTGATCCGTTCCCAGGCGTCGTCGGCTGTCTCGATGCCCCCGACGCTGATGAGCACCAGGCGACCGCCGACGCGGCCGTACAACCGGCGCAGCACCTCGACGGCGCGATGCGCGACCGGCGGACCGGAGATGCCGCCCGGCCCCAGCTCGTCGACGCCGGGCGTGAGCAGGCCGTCGCGCGACACGGTCGTGTTGGTCGCGACGATGCCCGCCAGCCCCAATTCGACGGCCAGGTCGGCGATGTCGTCGACATCGGAGTCGGAGAGGTCGGGCGAGATCTTCACCAGCACCGGCGTGGGGGCGCCGGGGCCTCGGGACACCTCGGCGAGGACGCCGGCGAGGATCGGCCGCAGCGACTCGACCGCCTGCAGGTCGCGCAGCCCCGGCGTGTTCGGCGAACTGACGTTGACCACCAGATACGACGCCAGCGGCCCGACGAGCCGCGCGCTGGCGCGGTAGTCGTCGACCGCCTCGGCGGGCGGGGTCGTCTTCGTCTTGCCGATGTTGACCCCGATCGGGACATCGGGGCTATGCCGGGCGAGTCGGATCGCCAGGGCTCCCGCGCCAAGGTTGTTGAACCCCATCCGGTTCAGCAGGGCGCGGTCGGCGGGCAGCCGGAACATGCGCGGCGCCGGGTTGCCGGGCTGCGGGCGCGCGGTCACGGTGCCGACCTCGGCATATCCGAAGCCGAGCGCGCCCCAGGTGCCCAGCCCCAGGCCGTCCTTGTCGAACCCGGCAGCCAGGCCGAGCGGCGCCGGGAACCGCACCCCGAAGACGGTGCTGGCGAGCAGGGCATCCGTCGGGCCGAGCAGCCGGCGCAACAACCGCCGCGCCGGGCCGACCGACGTGACCCCGCGCAGCACAGCGAAAACCAGCGTGTGAATGCTCTCGGGCGGGACCGCAAACAGCAGCCGTCGGACCACGCCGTACACCCGGTGGCCGCGGGATGGGGCCGGAGTCACAGCTCGGGCTGGTCGGGCAGTCGCTTGTCCAAGCGACTTTTCTTGCGGCGCAACAACACTCGCCGGCTGCCGTCGGTGTACAGCCGCACTCGGGTCAGCTCCCAGCCGCGGTATTCCGCCTCGATCGACAACCGGATGGACGCGCTGATCCGCGTCACGTCCGGCGGCAGCCGCAGCGGCACCCATTCGTATTCGTCCGACATCTCGGCTTCCCAGCCGGCCGGCAGCCGACTCCACCGCGGCGCGGTCCCGCTCGTCACGGTGCGCTCGCCGCGTGCTCGATGACCTGGATTCCGGCACCGGACCCCGACACCACGTACAAGGTGCCCGACGTTTCGTCAAAGGCCAGTGTGTTCGGTTGCTGCACGGTTGGGTATCGCACCTTTTCGACGGGAATTCCGGTGGACAGATCGTAACCAACCACCATATTCGAAGCGGTCAGGGACACCCAGGCCAACTCGCGGGATCCGGCGAGGCCGTACGGGGCGTGCCGCACCGGGTAGGCCTGGCGCAACATCAGCGGGTCGACTCCGTACACCAACAGCTGGCCACCGCGGGTGTCCGCGGCGAGCACCACCCCGAGGGGGTCGGCGGCCAGGGTGGTCGCCCCAGCGCCCGCCCGCAGCGCCTGTTCGGCGTGGCCGTCGGCGCTGATCGACGTCACCGAGGTCTGTCCGCGGTCCAGCACCACCGTCGTATTGCCCTGCGCCACAAGGCAATCGACGCGAGCGAAGATCTTGTTCCGGCTGGTGACGGCCGCCGCCGCGCCGGTGCTGTCCGGCCCCTGCAGGAGGTAGACGGCGCCGTCGGCGCTGCCCAGTGCCAGCCTGCCGTCGGCGCGACGGGCGATGGCGGTGAAGTCCACCTGTTGCGCTCCGGCGACGCTCACGAATCCGGTGTGGCCGTCCGACAGCTCGACGACGAAGTAGCCGCCCCGGGTCGCGAGGTACGCGGCGCCGCGGCCGTCGCCCGTCAGCGCGGTGGCGGGCCCGGGCAGGGTGAAGACCCGCGGCGCCGCCTCCGGGCCGGCGAACGCTGTGATGGTGGCGGGTGCGGCGGGGGCGGCGCCGGGCGTCAGGACCGCCAGCTGGTGTGTTCCACCGTCGAAGGTCGCGGCGGTGGCGGGACCGGCCATCGGTCGGACCGCACCAGCCGGCCGTTGCGACACCGGTGGGGACTGCGCCGCCTTCGCTGGTTCGATGGTCGGAGGCGCGCTGGAAAGCGGACTCGATGAACATGCCGGCAATACCGCCGTCGCGGCCAGCAAAGCGAACAATCCCGCGGCGTGCCGACTGCCAGGCGGTCTAAGCGCTATCAACCGTGACAGCAATTATTTTCCCTCACGTAAGCGAAATCTTAAGGAACGGTTTCGCATCCAATATGGCCATGTTGAATGCATCAAGTCCGAGTGGCGAGGTATGGTCGCGTCATGACCGTCATCGCCGACCGGCATATCACACAGAAAGAGTTTGCTGTCGAGGACATGACCGCGGGCATTTTCGCCAGTGGGTATGGGCAAGTCGGTGATGGACGCAGTTTTTCATTCCATATTGAACACCGATCGCTCGTCGTCGAAATTTACCGGCCGCGGCTGGCCGGCCCGGTTCCGCAGGCCGAGGAGGTCGTCGCGCGGGCGGTGCGCAGCCTGGTCGACATCGACCTCACCGACGCGCGCAGCCTGACCGCCGCGGTGCGCGATTCGGTCGCGCACGCCGTGGCGGTGTCACACTAACTTCGTCCGGTCGCGGCCGCCCACACCAGGTACGGTCGTCGTCGTGACTGCGGTTCCGGCGATGACCCGGCGGCTGGGCTCAAGCCCCGCGACATGACCGTCATCCTGTTGCGACACGGTCGCTCGACTTCCAACACCGCGGGCACCCTGGCCGGGCGCTCCGAGGGGGTCGACCTCGACGACAAGGGCCGCGAACAAGCCGCCGGGCTGATCGACCGGATCGGTGACCTGCCGATCCGGGCGCTGGTCAGTTCGCCGCTGCTGCGGTGCCGGCGCACCCTTGAGCCGCTCGCCGAGGCGCTGTGCCTGGAGCCGCTCATCGACGAGCGACTCGCCGAGGTGGACTACGGCGACTGGACCGGCCGCAAGATCGGCGAGTTGGCCAAGGAGCCGCTGTGGCGGGTGGTGCAGGCGCACCCCAGCGCGGCGACGTTCCCGGGCGGCGAGGGCCTGGCGGAGGTGCAGACGCGCGCGGTGGCCGCCGTCCGCGAGCACGACCGCAGGCTGGCCCAGGAATTCGGGGCGGAGCACGGCGGCGACGCCCTCTGGGTGGCGTGTACGCACGGTGACGTCATCAAGGCGGTGATCGCCGACGCCTACGGCATGCATCTGGACGGATTTCAGCGCGTCACCGCCGACCCGAGCTCCGTGAGCGTGATCCGCTACACCGAACTGCGCCCGTTTGTGTTGCACGTCAACCACACCGGCGCTCGGCTGTCGGCCGCGCTGCGGGCGGGACCCCCACCGAAGAAGGACGGGGAGGCGCAACCGGAGCAGGCCGCGGCGGCATCCTCGAGTGACGCGGTCGTCGGCGGCTCCACGGATTGACCCGGCTGCGCCGCCGGGGACCACAACGGCGATCGGATCGCACGGCGACCGCAACAGCCGGTATTTTGGAAGTGCCATGGCACGCGCAATCCACGTTTTCCGCACACCCGACCGATTCGTGGCCGGGACCGTTGGCCAGCCTGGCAATCGGACCTTCTACATCCAGGCGGTCGGCGATTCGCGCGTGGTGTCGGTGGTTTTGGAAAAGCAACAGGTCGCGGTGCTCGCGGAGCGCATCGGCGCGCTGCTGCTCGAGGTGAACCGCCGGTTCGGCACGCCGGTTCCGCCCGAGCCCACCGAGGTCGACGACCTCAGCCCGCTGATCACGCCGGTCGACGCGGAATTCCGCGTCGGCACCATGGGCTTGGGCTGGGATTCCGAGGCGCAGACCGTGGTGGTGGAACTCCTCGCCGTCACCGACGCCGAGTTCGACGCGTCGGTGGTCCTGGACGACACCGAGGAGGGTCCCGACGCGGTTCGTGTGTTCCTGACGCCGGAGTCCGCGCGCCAGTTCGCCACGCGCTCCAATCGGGTCATCTCGGCCGGACGTCCGCCCTGCCCGCTGTGCGAGGAGCCGCTGGACCCGGAGGGGCACATCTGCGCGCGCACCAACGGCTACCGGCGCAGCGCGCTGCTCGGGCCGAACGATGAGCCCGAGGAGTAGCGGGACTGACGAGCGTGAGGTGCTTCGGGACGGCGAGCTGACGGTCCTCGGGCGCATCCGCTCAGCCAGTAACGCCACCTTCCTGTGCGAAGCCACACTGGGCGAGTCCACCGTGCACTGCGTCTACAAGCCGGTCGCGGGTGAGGCGCCGCTGTGGGACTTTCCCGACGGGACCCTTGCCGGCCGCGAGCTGTCCGCGTACCTGGTGTCGCGCCAGCTGGGCTGGAACATCGTGCCGTACACGGTGATTCGGGACGGCCCCGCCGGTCCAGGGATGCTGCAGCTGTGGGTGGACCAGCCCGGCGACGCGGCCGACTCCGATCCGGCGCCCGGCCCGGACCTGGTCGACCTGTTTCCAGTCGGCAAGCCGGGGCGCGGCTACCTGCCGGTGCTGCGCGCTTACGACTACGCCGGCGACGAGGTCATCCTCATGCATGCCGACGACCCCCGATTGCGTCGGATGGCAGTGTTCGACGTGCTGGTCAACAACGCCGACCGCAAGGGGGGCCACATCCTGTGTGGCGTCGACGGCCGCGTCTACGGCGTCGACCACGGGGTGTGCCTGCACGTGGAGAACAAGCTGCGCACGGTGTTGTGGGGGTGGGCGGGCAAGCCGGTCGACGACGAGGCACTGGAGGCCGTGGCCGGTCTCGCCGAGGCGGTCGCCGGGTCATTCGGTGACGAGCTGGCCGAGCGGATCACCCGAGCCGAGATCGCGGCGCTGCGCAAGCGCGCGTTCGCGCTGCTGGACAACCCCGTCATGCCCGGCCCCAACCGGCACCGCCCGATTCCCTGGCCGGCGTTCTAGCGTCGATCGCGAGCGCGGCGGAGCCGGGTGTGGCGGGTCGGCGCCGGCGTTCTAGCGTCGATCGCGAGCGCGGCGGAGCCGGGTGTGGCGGGTCGGCGCCGGCGTTCTAGCGTCGATCGCGAGCGCGGCGGAGCCGGGCGTGGCGGGTCGGCGCCGGCGTTCTAGCGTCGATCGCGAGCGCGGCGGAGCCGGGCGTGGCGGGTCGGCGCCGGCGTTCTAGCGTCGATCGCGAGCGCGGCGGAGCCGGGCGTGGCGGGTCGGCGCCGGCACCGGCGTTCTAGCGTGGGGCGCGGCCGTGCGCGGCCGTCGGCGATACTGATGCGGTGACCCCGGCCGGCGATGAGATGACGGACGCCGCGCTCGCCGCCGACCTGGCCGCAGACGCGGGGGAGTTGCTGCTGAAGGTGCGCGACGAGATCGGCTTCGGCCATCCGTGGGCGCTCGGGGATGCGGGCGACACCCTGGCGAACGACCTTCTGCTCCGACGCCTGCGCGCCGAGCGGCCCGGCGACGCGGTGCTCAGCGAGGAGGCGTACGACGACCTGGTCCGGCTCAAGCGCGACCGGGTGTGGATCATCGACCCGCTGGACGGCACCCGCGAGTTCTCCACGCCCGGCCGCGATGACTGGGCGGTGCACGTCGCGCTGTGGCAGCGTCCCGGCGACGGCCGAGGCGACGACCGGCCCGAGATCACCGACGCGGCTGTCGCCCTGCCCGCCCGCGGCAACACCGTGTACCGCAGCGACACCGTCACCGCCGGCACCGCCCGCGAGGGCATCCCGGACACCATCCGCATCGCCGTCAGCGCGACCCGGCCCCCGGCCGTCCTGCACCGTATGCGGCAGACCCTGCACATCCAGCCCGTCGCGATCGGTTCCGCGGGCGCCAAGGCAATGGCCATCATCGACGGACACGTCGACGCCTACGTGCATGCCGGCGGCCAATGGGAGTGGGACTCGGCGGCGCCGGCCGGGGTGGTGATGGCCGCGGGCATGCACGCGTCGCGGCTCGACGGGTCACCGCTGCGCTACAACCAGCTCGACCCCTACCTGCCCGACTTCGTGATGTGCCGCGCCGAGCTGGCGCCGATCCTCCTCGGCGCCATCCGCCAGGAATTTCGCTGATCCCGCCCGCGTTTAGAGTCGACGTTATGCAGACGTGGTCTTCCGCACAGGTTCCGGTGGTACCGGGGCGCGGGCCGGAGCTACGGCTGTACGACACCGCCGACCGGCAGGTGCGCCCGGTGGCGGCCGGTGCCAAAGCGAGCATGTACGTCTGCGGGATCACGCCCTACGACGCCACCCACCTCGGCCACGCGGCGACGTACCTGGCGTTCGACCTCGTCTACCGCCAATGGCTGGACCTCGGGCACGACGTGCACTACGTGCAGAACGTCACCGACGTCGACGACCCGCTGCTGGCACGCGCCGAACGGGACGGCATCGACTGGCGCGTGCTGGGCGACCGCGAGGTCGCGCTCTTCCGGGAGGATATGGCCGCCCTGCGGGTGCTGCCGCCGCGCGAGTACGTCGGCGCCACCGAGGCGATCGCCGAGGTCGTCGAGCTCGTCGAGAAGATGCTGGCGTCGGGCGCGGCCTACGTGCTGGACGGCGATCATCCCGACGTCTATTACCGGGCGGACGCCACGCCCCAGTTCGGCTACGAGTCCGGCTATGACCGGGAGACCATGCTGCGCCTGTCCGAGGAACGCGGCGGCGACCCCCACCGCCCCGGCAAGAGCGACGAGCTCGACGCGCTGCTGTGGCGCGCGGCGCGGCCGGGGGAACCGAGCTGGCCGTCACCGTTCGGCGCCGGACGGCCCGGCTGGCACGTCGAGTGCGCGGCGATCGCGCTGAGCCGCATCGGCACCGGCCCGGACATCCAGGGCGGGGGCGCCGACCTGATCTTCCCGCACCACGAATTCACCGCCGCGCACGCCGAATGCGTGCGGGTCGAGCGCCGGTTCGCGCGGCACTACGTGCACGCCGGAATGATCGGCTGGGACGGGCACAAGATGTCCAAGAGCCGCGGAAACCTGGTCCTGGTGTCCAAGCTGCGCGAACAGGGCGTCGAACCGTCGGCGATCCGGCTGGGACTGCTGTCCGGCCACTACCGGGCGGACCGGTTCTGGAGCCCCCAGGTGCTCGACGACGCGAACGCGCGGCTGCACCGCTGGCGCTCCGCGGCCGCGCTGCCGGCCGGGCCGGACGCCACCGACGTGATCGCCCGCCTGCGCCAATACCTGGCCGACGACCTGAACACGCCGAAAGCGCTCGCCGCCCTCGATGGTTGGGCCGCCGACGCGCTGCAATACGGGGGTCACGACACCGCGGCGCCGAAACTGGTGGCCACCGCGATCGACGCGCTGCTCGGCGTAGACCTGTAATCGTCGCGGAGCCGGTCACGAGGTACGGTCTCGGCCATGACGTCACTGCGGGACAAAGTTGTTTTCATCACCGGCGGCGCCCGCGGGATCGGGGCCGAGGTGGCGCGCCGGCTGGCCAAGCGGGGCGCCAAATTGGTGCTGACGGATCTCGACCAGGCCGAGCTCACCGCGCTGGCGGCCGAGCTCGGCGACGACCGGGTGCTGACCGCGGTCGCCGACGTGCGCGACCTGCCCGCAATGCAGTCCGCCGCCGCCCAGGCCATCGAACGCTTCGGCGGTATCGATGTCGTGGTCGCCAACGCGGGCATCGCCAGCTATGGGTCGCTGCTGCATGTCGACCCCGAGGCGTTCAAGCGGGTGCAGGACATCAACGTGCTCGGCGTCTTCCACACGGTTCGCGCCACCCTGCCGGCGGTGATCGACCGTCGCGGCTACGTGCTCGTCGTCTCGTCGCTGGCGGCCTACGCGGCGGCTCCGGGGCTGGCGCCGTACAACGCGTCGAAGGCGGCCGTCGAGATCCTCGCCAACGCGCTGCGCCTGGAGGTCGCCCACCACGGTGTCAGCGTCGGCTCGGCGCACATGTCGTGGATCGACACCGCCCTGGTCCGCGACACCAAGGCCGACCTGCCGTCCTTCGCCGAACTGCTGACGAAGCTGCCGTGGCCGCTGAACAAGACCACCACCGTCGACGACTGCGCGGACGCCTTCGTCAAGGGCATCGAGGGCCGCGCGCGGCACGTCTACTCGCCGCCCTGGGTGGGGCTGTTCCGGTGGCTCAAGCCGGTGCTGTCCACCCCGATCGGCGAGCTGCCGGTGCTGCGGCACACCGCGGAACTGGTGCCGCGGATGGATGACGAGGTGGCCGCGCTGGGGCGGTCGACCAGCGCCTACAACGCGGCCCTGGACGGTCCAGCGTCGAGTTGATGCGCGGAGTCGGCGAGTTGCGGCACAACTAGTCGACGTTCGGCGGAAGGGTCAGCGCCCGAACCCGGGTCGCCGGCGGCGCAGGTAGCGCTCGAACTCGGCGGCCAGGGCGTCGCCGTCGATCTTGCCCAGGGCCTCGTTCATGTCGACCTCGGCGTCGCCGCGCTGCTCGAGGGACGTCACGTACTCGGCCAGGTCCTCGTCCTCGGCGGCCATCTCGGTGATCGCCTGCTCCCACTCCTCGGCCTGAGCCGGCAGGTCGGCCAGTGGCACCTCGACGTCCAGCACGTCCTCGACCCGCCGCAGCAGCGCCACCGTCGCCTTCGGGTTCGGCGGCTGTGACACGTAGTGCGGCACCGCCGCCCAGAACGTCACCGCCGGGATCCCGGCGGCCACGCAGGCGTCCTGGAATACCCCGGCGATCCCGGTCGGGCCCTCGTAGCGGGTCTCCTCGAGGCCGAAGCGCTTCGCCGACTCGGGGGAGTACGCCGCGCCCGACACGGGCACCGGCCGGGTGTGCGGGGTATCGGCCAGCAGGGCGCCGAGGATGACGACGGTGTCGGCGTTGAGCTTGTCGGCGATGGCCACCAATTCGGCGGAGAAGGTCCGCCAGCGCATGTTGGGCTCCACCCCATGCATCAGCACGACGTCGCGGTCGCAGCCCGGCGGCCGGCAGTGGGAGATGCGCATCGCCGGCCACACCAGCTCTCGCGTCACCCCGTCGACCTGCCGGATGACGGGGCGATTCACCTGGTAGTCGTAATACGCCTCGTCGTCGATCTCGATGATCGGGTCGGCCTCCCAGATGGTCTCGAGATGGTCGAGCGCATCGCTGGCCGCGTCGCCGGCGTCGTTCCAGCCCTCGAACGCCGCCACGACGATGGTGTTGTGCAGTTCGGGCAGCGCGGCTTCTCCGTAAGGGGGGCCCTGGGGCGGGGTCACAGAATCAGCGTACGGCCTTCTGCAGACTGCCTGCGAATACGCTCGCCGGGAACTCGCTGCGAGCTGTCAGGGCCCTGTCAACCAGCGGGCGCATTCCATAGGACGACTATCCTTGTGGGGTGACTGCGACGAAATACGTTCGGCTGCTAACTCGTTAACATTGGTAACTATGACACCGTCGACAAGATCCGCGAGATGGCGCTCACGGGCGCTGCGAACGCCGAGCGGGTCGAGTCGAGCTGGGCGTCCAGACGTCGCGTGACGACGTAGACTTTTCTGGTCGAGAGGCGTTGCAACGGTTTTCCGGTCCCTACCGGTATCCGCCACGCTCGGCAGAGTCAAGGACGCCTTCCGTAATGGAAGGAATGCATGTGAACGCCCCCGTAAACGTCCCGGCCCCCGACACGTTCGTGCCGAACATCCGCCCCGACTGCACCGACGAACTGACGGCCGCTCTGCGCCAGCGGATCATGGTGATCGACGGCGCGATGGGCACGGCGATCCAGCGGGACCGGCCGGACGAGGCGGGGTACCGCGGCGAGCGGTTCACGGAGTGGCCCACCGCTCTACAAGGCAACAACGACCTGCTGAACCTGACGCAGCCGCAGATCATCGAGGGGATCCACCGCGAATACCTCGACGCGGGCGCCGACATCCTGGAAACCAACACGTTCAACGCGAACGCGATCTCGCTCTCCGACTACGACATGGCGGACCTGAGCTACGAGCTGAACTACGCCGGCGCCGCCCTGGCCCGCAAGGCCGCCGACGAGTACAGCACCTCGGAAAAGCCCCGATACGTCGCCGGAGCCCTCGGGCCGACGACGCGGACCGCGTCGATCTCGCCGGACGTCAACGACCCGGGAGCGCGCAACGTCTCCTACGACCAGCTGGTCGCCGCCTACCGCGAAGCCGCCAACGGCCTGGTCGACGGCGGTGTCGACCTGCTCATCGTCGAGACGATCTTCGACTCGCTGAACGCCAAGGCGGCGGTGTTCGCCATCGAGACGCTGTTCGAGGAGCGCGGACGCCGCTGGCCGGTGATCATCTCGGGCACCATCACGGATGCTTCCGGCCGGACGTTGTCCGGTCAGGTCACCGAGGCGTTCTGGAACTCGATCAGGCACGCGAAGCCGCTCGCGGTGGGCCTCAACTGCGCCCTGGGCGCGCCGGAGATGCGGCCCTACATCGCCGAGGTGTCGCGGATTGCGGACACCTTCGTCTCCTGCTACCCGAACGCCGGACTGCCCAACGCATTCGGTGAATACGACGAGTCCCCCGAGCGTCAGGCGAGCTACATCGCCGACTTCGCCGAGGCCGGTCTGGTCAACCTGGTCGGCGGATGCTGCGGGACGGCGCCGCCGCACATCGCCGAGATCGCCAAGGTCGTCGAGGGCAAGCCGCCGCGCGAGGTGCCGCACATCCCGGTGGCCACCCGGCTCGCCGGCCTGGAGCCGCTCAACATCACCGACGACTCGCTGTTCGTCAACATCGGCGAGCGCACGAACATCACCGGCTCCGCCCGGTTCCGCAACCTGATCAAGGCGCAGGACTACGACACCGCGCTGTCGGTCGCCCTGCAGCAGGTCGAGGTCGGCGCGCAGGTGATCGACATCAACATGGACGAGGGCATGATCGACGGCGTCGCCGCGATGGACCGGTTCACCAAGCTGATCGCGGCCGAGCCGGACATCAGCCGCGTGCCGGTGATGATCGACTCGTCCAAGTGGGAGGTCATCGAGGCGGGCCTGAAGAACGTGCAGGGCAAGCCGATCGTCAACTCGATCTCGATGAAGGAGGGCGAGGAGAAGTTCGTCCGCGAGGCGCGGCTGTGCCGCAAGTACGGCGCCGCCGTCGTGGTGATGGCCTTCGACGAGCAGGGCCAGGCCGACAACCTGGAGCGCCGCAAGGAGATCTGTGGGCGCGCCTACCGGATCCTGACCGAAGAGGTCGGCTTCCCGGCCGAGGACATCATCTTCGACCCGAACTGCTTCGCGCTGGCGACCGGTATCGAGGAGCACGCGACGTACGGGATCGACTTCATCGAGGCCTGCGCCTGGATCAAGGAGAACCTGCCCGGGGTGCACATCTCCGGCGGTATCTCGAACGTGTCGTTCTCGTTCCGGGGCAACAACCCCGTGCGCGAGGCGATCCACGCGGTGTTCCTGTTCCACGCCATCAAGGCCGGCCTGGACATGGGTATCGTCAACGCCGGCGCGCTGGTGCCCTACGACTCGATCGACCCCGAGCTGCGGGACCGCATCGAGGACGTCGTCCTGAACCGCCGCGACGACGCGGCCGAGAGGCTGCTGGAGATCGCCGAACGGTTCAACAAGACGGACAAGACCGAGGATCCAAAGGCGGCCGAGTGGCGCAGCCTCCCGGTCCGCGAGCGGATCACGCACGCCCTGGTCAAGGGCATCGACGCCCACGTCGATGACGACACCGAGGAATTGCGGGCCGAGATCGCCGCCGCGGGCGGCCGCCCGATCGAGGTGATCGAGGGCCCGCTGATGGACGGCATGAACGTCGTCGGCGATCTCTTCGGCTCGGGGAAGATGTTCCTGCCCCAGGTGGTGAAGTCGGCCCGGGTGATGAAGAAGGCCGTCGCGTACCTGCTGCCGTACATCGAGGCCGAGAAGGAAGAGTCGGGCGCCACAGCTGGGAAAGACACCAACGGCACGATCATCATGGCGACCGTGAAGGGCGACGTCCACGACATCGGCAAGAACATCGTCGGGGTCGTCCTGCAGTGCAACAACTTCGAGGTGATCGATCTCGGTGTGATGGTGCCCGCCGAGAAGATCCTGGCCGCGGCGAAGGAACACGAGGCCGACATCATCGGGCTGTCCGGGCTGATCACCCCGTCCCTGGACGAGATGGTCAACTTCGCCGTCGAGATGGAACGCGAGGGGCTGGAAATTCCGCTGCTGATCGGTGGTGCGACCACCTCGCGCGCCCATACGGCCGTGAAGGTGTCGCCGCGTCGCAGCGGTCCGGTGGTCTGGGTCAAGGACGCGTCCCGCTCGGTGCCGGTCGCCGCGGCGCTCCTCGACGACAGGCAGCGGCCGGCTCTGCTGGAGGCCACCGAGAAGGACTACGCATCGCTGCGCGAACGGCATTCCCAGAAGAACGAGCGGCCGATGCTCACGCTGGAGAAGGCCCGGGCGAACCGGACGCCGATCGAGTGGGACGGCTACACGCCGCCGGTGCCCGCTCAAGGCCTGGGAGTGCGGGATTTTCACGACTACGACCTCGCGGAGTTGCGCGAGTACATCGACTGGCAGCCGTTCTTCAACGCCTGGGAGATGAAGGGCAGGTTCCCCGACATCCTGAACAACCCGGTCTCGGGCGAGGCTGCGCGCAAGCTGTACGACGACGCCCAGGAGATGCTGGACACCCTCATCAAGGAGAAGTGGCTGACCGCCAACGGGGTGATCGGTTTCTTCCCCGCCAACGCCGTCGGTGACGACATCGAGGTCTACACCGACGACACCCGCACCGAGGTGCTGACCACGTTGCACAACCTGCGCCAGCAGGGCGAGCACCGGGACGGCATCCCGAACCGGTCGCTGGGCGACTACGTCGCGCCCAAGAACACGGGTCTGGCCGACTACGTCGGCGCCTTCGCCGTCACCGCGGGGCTGGGCAGCCAGGACAAGATCGCGGAGTTCAAGGCGGCCCACGACGACTACAGCGCGATCCTGCTGGAGTCGATCGCCGACCGACTGGCGGAGGCGTTCGCCGAACGGATGCATCAGCGAGTTCGCAAGGAGTTCTGGGGATTTCAGCCGGACGAGCATCTGGACAACGAGGCGCTCATCAGCGAGAAGTACGTGGGGATCCGCCCCGCCCCCGGCTACCCGGCCTGCCCGGAGCACACCGAGAAGGCGACGCTCTGGAAGTTGCTGGACGTCAAGGAGCGGGCCGGCATCGAGTTGACGGAGTCCATGGCGATGTGGCCCGGGGCTGCGGTCAGCGGTTGGTATTTCTCGCACCCGCAGTCGCAGTACTTCGTCATCGGTCGGGTGGCCCAAGACCAGGTCGCCGACTACGCGAGGCGCAAGGGCTGGACCCTGCGGGAGGCCGAGCGCTGGCTCGCCCCCAACCTGGGCTACAACCCCGAGGACTGAGCCCCGGTGGCATTCCGCGCACGCTCGCGGCCGCGAATCACACGCGCCACACCAAGCTCGGTCCCGGCCATGAACGCGCCCTGCCGGACGAACCCTTCCCGCTGGAACCGGCCGGTGACGAGATCGACGAAGAAGTACCGGAGCGTGCGGACCCCGAAGTGGCGTTTGGAACACCCGACCGATAAGTCGGCAATGGCCGTCACGCCGTCTTGCCCCGTGGTCATCGAGACGCGGCCCGTGCTCGCGCGGGCAAATAACGCCACCCGTCGTCGCGTACCGGTACCCCGCGGTCGCCGGCGCTCTCCCGCCTTCTATGTCTTGGGTGCCGGACGGAAGATGTGGGCACTCGTGGGAACTCCGTGGCCGGGACAGTGCTACCGATTCCGGCAACACTGCAGCTCAAATCCCTTCAGCGAAAAACCCAGCCCACTCGAAGGGTGCTTTCAACACTCAACAAATGCCTTATTAGGTCGCTCCCGAATGCGGGCCGGCTCGTCGAGATATCCGCTCAACTGACGCGATTACCCTGACTCAGCAAACGCATAACCGGAGGCGTGGACGCGCGCTGCCTGCGTGCCGGAAAACCGCCGTGACTCCGGCGGCCGCCGCGTGGAACAATCGCTCGCCGTGAAGACCTTCGAGGATCTGTTCGCCGAACTGGGCGAGCGCGCGCGTACCCGGCCGGCCGGCAGCGCGACGGTCGCCGCGCTGGACGCCGGAGTGCACGGGTTGGGGAAGAAGATCCTGGAGGAGGCCGGCGAGGTGTGGCTGGCCGCCGAGCACGAGGCCGACGAAGCGCTGGCCGAGGAGATCAGCCAGTTGCTCTACTGGACCCAGGTGTTGATGATCGCGCGCGGGCTGTCCCTCGACGACGTCTACCGGAAGCTGTGAGCATGTTGCGGGTCGCGGTACCCAACAAGGGCGCGCTGAGCGAGCCGGCCAGCGAGATCCTCGCCGAGGCGGGCTACCGGCGCCGCACCGACCCCAAGGACTTGACGGTCATCGATCCGATCAATCAGGTCGAGTTCTTCTTCCTGCGGCCCAAAGACATTGCCATCTATGTCGGCTCGGGAGAGCTCGACTTCGGCATCACCGGCCGCGACCTGGTGCTGGATTCCGGCGCGCCGGTGCGCGAGCGCCTCGCGCTGGGGTTCGGCTCGTCCAGCTTCCGCTACGCTGGACCGGCCGGCCGGCAGTGGACGACGGCCGACCTGGCGGGAAAGCGGATCGCCAGCGCCTACCCCAACCTGGTACGAAAAGACTTGGCGGCCAAGGGTGTCGAGGCGACCGTCATCCGGCTGGACGGCGCCGTCGAGATTTCCGTGCAGCTCGGGGTGGCCGACGCCATCGCCGACGTGGTGGGGTCCGGACGCACACTCGCCCTGCACAACCTGGTGGCCTTCGGGGACCCCCTGTGTGATTCGGAGGCGGTGCTGATCGAGCGGGTCGACCACGACGGTCAGGCCGCGCACGCCCGCGACCAGCTGGTGGCCCGGGTGCAGGGTGTGGTCTTCGGGCAGCAGTACCTGATGCTCGACTACGACTGTCCCCGCGCGGTGTTGGACAGGGCCACGGCGATCACGCCGGGACTGGAGTCACCGACCATCGCCCCGCTGGCCGACCCGGACTGGGTCGCGATCCGCGCGCTGGTGCCGCGCCGGGGCGTCAACGAGATCATGGACGAGCTCGCGGCGATCGGCGCCAAGGCGATCCTGGCGTCCGACATCAGGTTCTGTCGGTTCTGATCGACCCGGCAGCGGCGGCATTGCTGTGTTAGCGTCCGCCTAGGGCCGTGCCCGTGTCACCTCCATAGGCCTCAGCCCTGTTCGTCGCCGGGCTGTTCAACCTCTAGGAGGCTGTCGTGACACACGCTCTTGTTCTGTTGATGGCGTTGCTGATTGGCGTCGTCGCGGGCCTGCGCTCGCTCACCGCTCCCGCGGTCGTCGCCTGGGCGGGCTTTCTCGGGTGGATCAATCTGCATGCCACCTGGGCGTCGTGGGTCGCCAACATCATCACGGTGTTGGTGCTGACCGTTCTGGCGATCGGCGAACTGGTCACCGACAAGCTGCCCCAGACCCCGGCGCGCACCGCGCCGCCCTCGTTCGCCGCCCGGATGGTGATGGGCGCGTTCGCCGGCGCGGTCATCGGGGCCGCGTGGCACTACACCTTCAGCGCACTGGGCGCCGGTGTGATCGGCGCGGTGCTGGGTACCCTGGGCGGCTTCCACGCCCGCCGGCGGCTGGTCGCCGCTCGCGACGGGCAGGACCTGCCGATCGCGCTGCTCGAGGATGCGATCGCGATCTTGGGAGGTTTCGCGATCCTCGCCGTGACGGCCAGCCTGTGACAGACCATTTCGACGCGATCATCGTCGGCGCGGGACAGGCCGGGCCCCCGCTTGCGGGTCGGCTGACCGCGGCCGGGCAGCGCGTCGCGCTGGTCGAGCGCAAGCTCTTCGGAGGGACGTGTGTCAACACCGGATGCATCCCGACGAAGACGCTCGTGGCCAGCGCCTACGCCGCCCACCTGGCGCGCCGCGGCGCCGAGTACGGGGTCGGAACCGGGGCCATCAGCGTGGACATGGCGAAGGTCAAGGCGCGCAAGGACGAGATCATGCTCGCCGACCGCGCGGGCATCGAAGACTGGCTCGACGGCATGGAGGGCTGCACGGTCTTTCGCGGGCACGCCCGCTTCGAGGACCCGCACACCCTGCGGGTCGGCGAAAAAGTGGTGAAGGCCGACCGGATCTTCCTCAATGTCGGTGGCCGCGCGGTGGTCCCGGACATCCCCGGCCTGTCCGACGTGGAGTACCTGACCAACGTGTCCATCCTCGAACTCGACAGCGTGCCAGACCATCTCGTCATCGTCGGTGGCGGCTACATCGCGCTGGAGTTCGCCCAGATGTACCGGCGCTTCGGGGCCCGGGTGACCGTAGTCGAGCGGGCCTCGCGGCTGGCGTCGCGCGAAGACGAGGACGTGTCGGCCACCGTCCGGGAGATCCTCGAGGCCGAGGGCATCGACGTCGTCGTGGGCGCCGACGACGTGCGAGTCCGTAAGGTGGACAACGGATTCGAACTGACCCCGCGCGCCGGCGCCGGCGCCATCGCCGGTAGTCACCTGCTGCTGGCGGTGGGGCGGCGACCCAACACCGACGACCTGGGCCTTGATGCGGCCGGTGTGCAGATCGACGGGCGTGGCTACATCGTGGTCGACGACCAGCTCAAGACGAGCGTCGAGCACATCTGGGCGATGGGCGACTGCAACGGCAAGGGGGCGTTCACCCACACCTCCTACAACGACTTCGAGATCGTCGCCGCCAATCTGCTCGACGACGACCCGCGTCGGGTGAGCGACCGCATCACCGCCTACGCCCTCTACATCGACCCGCCGCTGGGCCGGGCCGGCATGACCGTCGACCAGGTCCGCGCTTCGGGCCGCCGGGCGCTGGTCGGCAAGCGGCCGATGACCAGGGTCGGCAGGGCGGTGGAAAAGGGCGAGACCGAAGGCTTCATGAAGGTGGTGGTGGATGCCGCCACCCACGAGATCCTCGGGGCCGCGATCTTCGGGGTCGGGGGCGACGAGGTCGTTCACGCCATCCTGGACATCATGTCGGCCAAGGCGCCGTACACGACGCTGTCGCGCACGATGCACATCCATCCCACCGTCAGCGAGTTGATCCCCACGATGCTGCAGGAGATGTCCCCGCTCGCGTAGTGATCGTAAGGCGCTGTGGGGCCGGGCTTCCGCGCGCCGAACGTGGGGGTTGTACGAAATTCGCCGAATCTTCATGCGTAGCCCCCACGTTCGGCGGATCGATGAGCCCGGTAGATCGATGAGCCCGTGGATCGATGAGCCCGTGGCGATGGCGGGCGCGGCGGAGCCGGCGGATCGATGAGCCAAGCGGCGGGTGGTCCGGCTCAAACAGCCTGAGCGCCGGCAATTTCCGGCCAGCCGGGGTAGGGCGGGGGAGTTCCGCCAAAGAGCGGGCAATGCTGCTGATGCGGGCACCAGTCGCACAACCGCGACTGGCTGGGGCGGAAATCGCCCGTCTGGCCCGCGGATTGGATGGCCCGCCAGATCGCGATCAGCGTCTTCTCGAAGCGCAGCAGTTCGTCGTGCTCCGGCGAATAGTCCAACACCTGGCCGTCGGCGAGGTAGATCAACCGCAGGCGCGCGGGTTTCACGCCGCGCGACCGCAGCAGCGCAACCGCGTAGAACTTCATCTGGAACATCGCTTTGAACTCCGCGAGTGCCCGCGCGGCGGGCGGCGCCTTGCCGGTCTTGTAGTCGACCACCCGCAGTTCCCCCGTCGCGGCGACGTCGATGCGGTCGATGAATCCACGCAACAGCGTGCCGTCGGCGAGTTCCACTTCGACCCGTTCTTCGCAGCACTGCGGATCGAACCGGGTCGGATCTTCGAGCCGGTAATACCCCGCCAGCAGCGCGCGCGCCTCGGCGAGCAGTTCGGTGCGCTGCGCGGCGGCCAGCTCGCCGGCAAGGTCGGGCTCCGCGGCGACCACCTTGTCCCACGCCGCCTCCACCAGCGCCGCCGCCGTGTCGGGGCCGCGCTGCGCCGCGGGCAGGCCGTAGAGCTGCTCGAGCGCCGAGTGCACCACCGACCCGCGCAGCTGCGCCGCCGACGGTGCTTCCGGCAGCCGGTCGATCGCCCGGAAGCGATAGAGCAACGGGCACTGCTTGAAGTCCGCCGCCCGCGACGGGGACAACGCCGGTCTTGAGGCCGGTGCTGCAGACGGACGTGGCGTCGTCTCCACCCGCAGGACGGTCATGCCGGCAGCTTAGGACCGGGGACCGACAACCCCGGGCAGCCGGCGCGGCGAGTCGGCTGGCACGCTGGACGGCGTGTCCGAGACCGGCCCTTTCACCGCGGGGGAGCGCGTCCAGCTCACCGACGCCAAGGGCCGGCACTACACGATGGTCCTCACCGAGGGCGCCGAGTTTCACACCCATCGCGGCTCCATCCCCCACGACGCCCTCATCGGCCTGGAACAGGGCAGCGTCGTGAAGTCCAGCAACGGTGCGCTCTTCCTGGTGCTCCGCCCCCTTCTCGTCGACTACGTGATGTCGATGCCCCGCGGCCCGCAGGTGATCTATCCGAAGGACGCGGCGCAGATCGTGCACGAGGGCGACATCTTCCCCGGCGCCCGGGTGCTGGAGGCCGGGGCCGGCTCGGGTGCGCTGACTCTGTCGTTGCTGCGCAGCGTGGGGCCGGAGGGGCGGGTGGTGTCCTACGAGGCGCGCGCCGACCACGCCGAGCATGCTCGGCGCAACGTCTCGGTGTTCTCCGGCGGGCCGCCCGACAACTGGCAGCTGATCGTCAGCGACGTCGCGGACTCCGACCTGCCCGACGGCTCTTTTGACCGCGCCGTGCTGGACATGCTCGCCCCCTGGGAGGTGCTCGACTCCGTCGCGCGGCTGCTGGTCCCCGGCGGCGTGCTGATGATCTACGTCGCCACGGTCACCCAGCTGTCGCGGGCCGTGGAGGCGTTGCGGGCCCAGCAGTGCTGGACCGAGCCCCGATCCTGGGAGACGCTGCAGCGCGGCTGGAACGTCGTCGGCCTGGCGGTCCGGCCGCAGCATTCGATGCGCGGACACACCGCTTTCCTGGTGTTCACCCGGCGACTCGCTCCCGGCGCCGTCGCCCCGGCGCCGTTGGGCCGCAAGCGCGTGGGGCGCGACGGCTAGGCCGTCAGGTCAGATCGTCGCTGCGCAGCAACGAGCGCCGGACCGACAACAGCTCGAACTCGGGATGGCCGGCGACCAGGCGTTCGGCCGCGTCCAGCACGTCGACCGCATGGCCGCGGTCACCGGAGACCATCGCCACGCCGATGCCGGCCCGCCGATACAGCTCGCGCGCGCCCGTCTCCGCCGCCGACACGCCGAACTTTCGCTGCAGTTCGGCCACCACCGGGCGGATAACCGACCTCTTCTGTTTGAGTGATCGCACATCGCCGAGGAGCACGTCGAACTCCAGCCAGCCGATCCACATCCCGCCGGTCAACCCGGTGGCGGTGGGGTCGGAGCGGGTTCCGGGGTCGGCGCCGGGGCGGGTTCGGGCGGCGGTGGCAGGGGTGGACCGGGCGGCGGCGGAGCGGAACTGGGAGCCGGCGGAGCGGAACTGGACGACGGGGCCGGCGACTTGCCCAGGGCCAGCAGCATTTCGGCGGTCCGGCGGGACAACTGCCACCCGCCCTGGAACGGGGCGAACTCCATCGGGAAGGTGAAGTTCGGGTTGTTCGGTTGCGCCGTGTTGACCGTGACGCTGGCCATCACGTGGGAGGGGTTCTTGTCCGACCAGGCGACGTTGTTGGCCGCGAACGTCATGGGCAGATAGCCGTTGTCGCGCAGCGCGCTGACGAACTTGTCCAGGGTGCCCGCGCTCTCGGGGGTCGCGCCCTCGACCAGGCTCACCTTGTCGGTGCCCGGGACGTTCGGGTCGGCCAGCCGGGTGAGCACCGCGTTGAGGGCTTCCGGGCCCGGGAGCGGAGCGGTCGGGGGAGCGGCGACCGGGATCGAGGTGGCGGGCGGCGCCGGCGCCGTGGGCGACGACGCGATCTTGGGCTTACTCGCCGAACATCCCGCGAGCGCGACCGCCGCCACGGTCGCGGCGGCGATCAGCGTTGCGGACGAGTGTCGGGGCATCCGGACGGTCAGCCAGGTTACGGGCGGGTGATCACTGATTTCGGGCCAACGGGTGCAACGGAAGTCACAGCGACGGCCACCGCCGCCATAGTGAGCGGCCGGATGAGCCAGTGGCGAGGCACTTTGCGGTCACTACGTTCCCTCTGGGCCGTTTCGATCAACACGATTCGTCGCCGAATTTACCAGCGTGACGAAAGTCTTAACTTTTCGTGGGTATTTGACTGCGCACATGAACCGGCAATCGCCGGTAGCTTTGAGGTATCCACGCCATTTCGGGGTGGGAAAGGAGCGCAACATGGGTGGCTCAGAGCGTTCTGAAGCATTCGGTACCCCCCGCGAGTCCAGCATGTCCAGCGGCGAAGCTGCCGAATTGGAACAACTACGCCGCGAAGCGGCAATGCTGCGCGAGCAACTGGAGAGCGCGGGCGGCGCGCAGGGCAACGCCCGGTCCGCCCGCGATGTGCACCAGCTGGAGGCCCGCATCGATTCGCTTGCGGCGCGCAACTCCAAGTTGATGGACACCCTCAAGGAGGCGCGCCAGCAGCTGTTGGCGCTCCGCGAGGAGGTCGACCGGCTCGGTCAGCCGCCGAGCGGTTACGGCGTGCTGCTGTCCACACACGAGGACGACACGGTCGACGTGTTCACCTCGGGCCGCAAGATGCGGCTGACGTGCTCGCCGAACATCGACGTCTCGGTCCTGCGTAAGGGCCAGACCGTTCGGCTCAACGAGGCCCTGACCGTCGTCGAGGCCGGCACGTATGAATCGGTCGGCGAGATCTCCACGCTGCGCGAGCTCCTGGCCGACGGGCACCGTGCGCTCGTCGTCGGCCACGCCGACGAGGAACGCATCGTCTGGCTCGCCGAGCCCCTGGTCGCACCGGACCTGCCGGACAACCAACCCGACGCCCTCAACGACGACACCCGGCCCCGCAAGCTGCGGCCCGGCGACTCCCTGCTGGTCGACACCAAGGCGGGCTACGCGTTCGAGCGCATCCCGAAGGCGGAGGTCGAGGACCTGGTACTCGAGGAGGTGCCCGACGTCAGCTACGAGGACATCGGTGGTCTCACGCGCCAGATCGAGCAGATCCGCGACGCCGTCGAGCTGCCCTTCCTGCACAAGGAGCTGTACCGCGAGTACGCGCTGCGTCCGCCCAAAGGCGTGTTGCTCTACGGCCCACCCGGCTGCGGCAAGACGCTCATCGCCAAGGCGGTCGCGAACTCGCTGGCCAAGAAGATGGCAGAGGTCCGCGGCGACGACGCCCGCGAGGCCAAGTCGTACTTCCTGAACATCAAGGGCCCCGAGCTGCTCAACAAGTTCGTGGGTGAAACGGAGCGCCACATCCGGCTGATCTTCCAGCGCGCCCGCGAGAAGGCGTCCGAGGGAACGCCGGTGATCGTGTTCTTCGACGAGATGGACTCGATCTTCCGCACCCGCGGCACCGGGGTCTCGTCGGACGTCGAAACTACCGTGGTCCCGCAGTTGCTGAGCGAGATCGACGGCGTGGAGGGGCTCGAGAATGTCATCGTGATCGGCGCCTCGAACCGCGAGGACATGATCGACCCGGCAATCCTGCGGCCCGGCCGGCTGGACGTGAAGATCAAGATCGAGCGGCCGGATGCCGAAGCGGCACAGGACATCTTCTCGAAGTACCTGACCGATTCGCTGCCGGTGCACGCCGATGACCTGGCCGAGTTCGACGGCGACCGGGCGGCCTGCATCATGGCGATGATCGAGAAGGTCGTCGAGCGGATGTACGCCGAGATCGACGACAACCGGTTCCTGGAGGTCACCTACGCCAACGGTGACAAGGAAGTCATGTACTTCAAGGACTTCAACTCCGGGGCGATGATCCAGAACGTCGTCGACCGGGCGAAGAAGAACGCGATCAAGTCGGTGCTGGAGACCGGGCAGCCCGGTCTGCGCATCCAGCACCTGCTCGACTCGATCGTCGACGAGTTCGCCGAGAACGAGGACCTGCCCAACACCACCAACCCCGACGACTGGGCGCGGATCTCGGGCAAGAAGGGCGAACGGATCGTCTACATCCGCACGCTGGTCACCGGCAAGTCGTCGAGCGCCTCTCGGGCCATCGACACCGAGTCCAACCTGGGTCAGTACCTGTAGGGGTCTGGGGCCTCGCCGACACGCTCGAGGTGTCGGCGAGGCCGTCACGTCGCCGGTTCCGAGGCCGTCACGTCGCGGTTCCGCGAGCGGCCGCGAAATGACACCCCGCACGGCGTGTCGGTGTACAGACACGGTCGCTCAGCGAAGTTGTGGCCTGGTCAGCCCGTCACCAGCGAGTAGCTGTTCGTCAGGTCGTCCTGCAGGACGCGGGCGGCGCGCGTCGTGGTGTCGACGCGCAGTTCGCTGGTGAGCACGCGCGGCTGGTAGGACCACCCGTCGGGCAGCTTGAGCCGCTCGCCCAGCTTCGGCAGGTCGGCCCGCGACAGGTTCGGGTCCGCGACCTGGCTCCAGGTCTGCATCACCCAGTGCTGTCCGTGCGGGTCCTGCAGCTCGTAGACCTCTTCGCCGGCATTGAAGACGAAGACGGTGTTGCGGCTGACCTGGTTGACCGTGTACGGGGCCGGGTTCATCGAGGCCAGCAGCACCGTCGCCTGCATGATCATCTCGATGCCGCCGAAGTTCTTCGTGATCTGCGGGCCGCGGGTCTGCTTCTCGATGGAGTTCATCAGCCAGTAGCGCGGCCCGTTGAGCAGCGCCGTCGCGGCACCGTTCTCTTTGGCGATGGCCTGCGCGTCGAGCTGGGACCACAGCTCGGCGGGGCAGTCGTTGAGCGGGAAGCTGTTGTAGACCGTTGCTTGCGGGCCCGCCTCACCGGGGGTCACCAGAAGCACTTCGCCGTAACGCTTCCCGGACAGGTCGTTGGCCGGATCGCGCACTATGGGACCGGATTCTGGGGCGGACACAGGGTGAAGTTAATCACTGGGCCCGGTCGCGTCAACATGGCGCGCGACCGCTACGGCCCCGCGGTAGCGGTTCCGCGCTACCAAGGTCACGCGCGCAGGTCGTCGATCAGCGGGTCGAGGAACGTGGAGCGGTATGCGGCGTCGCCGGTCGCTCGGGCGCTGATGTACACGAACGTCAGCGAGCCGAGAAAGAGGCTCATTGTGGATGAGCGAGTGCGGCACCGGCAGCGTGAACCCCAGCAGCGTCGCGGCGGATCGATTCACGCGACCAGCCGGTACAAGATGAACGCCGCCCCGCTGACGATCAGAAACCACGCGAAGGCGGCCTGCATGCGCCGAGCGTTCTTGTGCTGCGCCCACAACGCCGTGACGGCGCTGGCAGGGGTAGCCCCGATCGCCAGCGCCCCGGCCACGGACCAGTCGATGTGTCCGAGCGCCCCGTGCATCGCGGTCGTCGGGATGGCCAGCGCCGCGACCACGGCCAGGCTGGTGCCGGCGGCCTCCAACATGGTCAGACCGAACACGAGCAGGAACATCGGAACAAGGAGAAAACCGCCGCCGTTGGCGAGCAGGCCGGTGAATAGCCCTACCCCCGCGGACGCCGCCACGAGCATGGGACGGTCCCGGCGCCGGGCTTCGCCGACGCGGTGGGCGCGATCGGACACGGGACGCAGGACCCTGACACCCACCGCGACCAGCGCGACACCGGAAGCGATGAGCAGCGGGCCACCGCCGATCAGATGCGCGAGCAATGCGCCGATGACACTGGCCGGAACCGCGCCCACTAGTGACCACAGCGCCGCACGTGGGCGGACATTGCGTCGGCGAACGTACGGCCAGGCCGCCGTCACCGCCGTAGGCACCGTCGCGGGGAGCGGCGACGCGACTGCCATCAGACCGGGCACTCCGAGCACGGACAACAGCGGAGTGGCCAATGACGACCCGCCTACGCCGAATAGGCCGCTCAGCGAGCCCAGCACCGCGCCGACGCCGACGAAGACAGGCCAAGGCGGCACGAGACAACCGTAACCGCGCGAGCAGTCCGCCGGCCCGGTGGCGGGTCAGCGGCTCATGCCCCAGCGCGGGCCGGTTCGTCGGCGGCCTAGGCTGGTGGCATGCAAAGGATTATCGGGACGGAGGTCGAGTACGGCATCTCGTCGCCGTCCGACCCGACCGCCAACCCGATCCTCACGTCGACGCAGGCGGTGCTGGCCTATGCGGCCGCCGCCGGCATCCAGCGGGCCAAACGCACCCGGTGGGACTACGAGGTGGAATCGCCGCTGCGGGATGCGCGCGGGTTCGACCTGAGCCGCTCGGCCGGGCCGCCACCGGTGGTCGACGCCGACGAGGTCGGCGCGGCCAACATGATCCTGACCAACGGCGCCCGCCTCTACGTCGACCACGCGCACCCGGAGTATTCCGCGCCCGAGTGCGCGGACGCCCTCGACGCCGTGATCTGGGACAAGGCCGGCGAGCGGGTGATGGAGGCCGCCGCCAGGCACGTCGCCAGCGTGCCGGGGGCCGCCAAACTGCAGCTTTACAAGAACAACGTGGACGGCAAGGGCGCTTCCTACGGGGCGCACGAGAACTACCTGATGTCGCGGCAGACGCCGTTCTCGGCCATCATCGCGGGCCTCACCCCGTTCCTGGTGTCCCGGCAGGTCGTGACGGGTTCCGGCCGCGTCGGCATCGGCCCCTCGGGCGACGAGGCCGGCTTCCAGCTGTCGCAGCGCTCCGACTACATCGAGGTCGAGGTCGGGCTCGAGACGACGCTCAAGCGCGGCATCATCAACACCCGCGACGAGCCGCACGCCGACGCCGACCGATACCGCCGGCTGCACGTCATCATCGGCGACGCCAACCTCGCGGAGACGTCGACCTACCTGAAGCTGGGCACCACCGCGCTGGTCCTCGACCTGATCGAGGAGGGCCCGGCCCACGGGATAGACCTGAGCGACCTGATGCTGGCGCGGCCGGTGCACGCCGTCCACGCGATCAGCCGCGATCCGTCGCTGCGGGTCGCCGTCGCCATGGCCGACGGCCGCGAGATGACAGCCCTTGCGCTGCAACGGATTTATCTCGACCGCGCCGCAAAGCTGGTCGACGGCCGAGATCCCGATCCGCGCGCGTCCGACATCGTCGAGACCTGGGCGAACGTGCTCGACCTGCTGGAGCGCGACCCGATGGAGTGCGCGGAGCTGCTGGATTGGCCGGCCAAGTTGCGGTTGCTCGAAGGCTTCCGGCAGCGGGAGAACCTGAGCTGGTCGGCGCCCCGGCTGCACCTGGTCGATCTGCAATATTCCGACGTCCGGCTGGACAAGGGCCTCTACAACCGGCTGGTGGCACGCGGGTCGATGAAGCGTCTGGTCAGCGAGCACCAGGTGCTCGAGGCCGTCGACAATCCGCCGACCGACACCCGCGCCTACTTCCGGGGGGAGTGCCTGCGCCGCTTCGGTGCCGACATCGCCGCCGCCAGCTGGGACTCGGTGATCTTCGACCTCGGTGGCGATTCGCTCGTCCGCATCCCGACCCTCGAGCCGCTTCGGGGCAGCAAGGCGCACGTCGGCGCGCTGCTGGACTCGGTGGACAGCGCCGTCGAACTGGTCGAGCAACTCACCAGCTAAGCCCGGTTCGGCGGGGAAACGTCGGGGTCGACCGGTAGGGTAGGGAAAGACCAGCGGGCAGTGCGGTTCACCGAACCAAACTGGCCGCTGATGAGATTCACCGAAAGCAGGAGGCGGCAATGGCTCAGGAGCAGACCAAGCGTGGTGGTGGCGGCGGCGATGACGACGACCTCGCCGGCAGCACGGCCGCGGGCCAAGAGCGCCGCGAGAAGCTCGCCGAAGACACCGACGACCTGCTCGACGAGATCGACGACGTCCTTGAGGAGAACGCTGAGGACTTCGTCCGGGCGTATGTCCAAAAGGGCGGACAGTGACCTGGTCGTTCTCTGATCGCCTGTCCACTAATTTCGCTCTCTCGGGAAACTCGGCTGTAAACCTGTCGTCGTTTGCCGACTACCTGCGCCGCGAGGCGCCCGAGCTGCTGCCGGCCAACCTCGGCGGCGGCCATCATCCCGGTGGTGCCGGCGCGCAACTGCCGCACGGCACCACGATCGTCGCCCTGAAATACCCGGGCGGTGTCGTCATCGCAGGCGACCGGCGCTCGACGCAGGGCAACATGATCGCCGGGCGCGACGTCAAGAAGGTGTACATCACCGACGACTACACCGCCACGGGGATCGCGGGCACCGCCGCGATCGCCGTGGAGTTCGCCCGCCTTTACGCGGTGGAGCTCGAGCACTACGAGAAGCTCGAGGGCGTGCCGCTCACGTTCGCCGGCAAGGTGAACCGGCTCGCCATCATGGTCCGCGGCAACCTGGCGGCCGCGATGCAAGGCCTGGTGGCGCTTCCGCTGTTGGCCGGCTACGACATCCACGCCGCCGACCCGCAGAGCGCCGGCCGCATCGTGTCGTTCGACGCCGCCGGCGGCTGGAACCTGGAAGAAGAGGGCTACCAGTCGGTGGGGTCGGGGTCGATCTTTGCGAAGTCGTCGATCAAGAAGCTGTACTCACAGGTGACGGATGCCGACTCCGCGGTGCGCGTGGCCGTGGAGGCGCTGTACGACGCCGCCGACGACGACTCCGCAACCGGCGGACCGGATCTGGTCCGCGGCATCTACCCCACGGCCGTCACCATCAGCGCCGAAGGCGCCGCCGACGTGCCGGAGAGCCGCATCGCCGAACTGGCCCGCCAGGTCATCGAAAGTCGTTCGCGCGCCGATACTTTCGGCCCCGACGCCGAGTCGCGGGGGAACAAGTGAGCTTCCCGTATTTCATCTCGCCCGAGCAGGCGATGCGCGAGCGCAGCGAGCTCGCGCGCAAGGGCATCGCCCGGGGCCGCAGCGTGGTGGCGCTGGCCTACGCGGGTGGCGTGCTGTTCGTCGCGGAGAACCCGTCGCGGTCGCTGCAGAAGATCAGCGAACTCTACGATCGCGTGGGCTTCGCGGCGGCCGGCAAGTTCAACGAGTTCGACAACCTGCGCCGCGGCGGAATCCAGTTCGCCGATACCCGCGGCTACGCCTACGACCGCCGCGACGTCACCGGCAGGCAGCTGGCCAACGTCTATGCCCAGACCCTGGGCACCATCTTCACCGAGCAGGCCAAGCCCTACGAGGTGGAATTGTGCGTCGCCGAGGTCGCGCACTACGGCGAGACCAAGCCACCCGAGCTGTACCGGATCCTGTATGACGGGTCGATCGCCGACGAGCCGCATTTCGTGGTCATGGGCGGCACGACGGAGCCGATCGCCACCGCCCTCAAGGACACCTACACCGAGAACGCCGATCTGTCCGACGCCGTGCGCATCGCGGTGGAAGCGCTGCGCGCGGGCAGCCCGGACACCTCGTCGAGCTCGGGCGGTTCGGGCGGCGATCAGCCGACGCTCGGGGTGGCCTCCCTGGAGGTGGCCGTCCTGGACGCCAACCGGCCGCGGCGCGCATTCCGGCGGATTACGGGTGCCGCGCTCGACGCGCTGTTGCCGCAGGCCAACCGCGCCGCCTCGGACAAGAGCTCCGACAACGGCTCTGACAAAGGCTCGGACAAGAGCTCCGACAAAGGCTCAGATAAAAACACCGACAAGGGCAAGTCCTCGAAATAGTGCCCACGGCGCCAGCCCCGGCGCTCGGGCGGCGTGTCGGCGAACCCCGGCGGCCGGGGGTTTCGTGCGCCGTCGTGCCCGATCATCGGCTGCGCAGCCTGCCCCGGCGGTACTCACGTCGACCAAAACCGGCACTTACCGCGGCGCTTTCGCACCACAGGCGCCCACAGCCAGTACCCTCGATTAGGTGCAGCGACGAATCATGGGCATCGAGACAGAGTTCGGTGTCACCTGCACCTTTCACGGCCATCGCCGGCTCAGTCCGGACGAGGTCGCCCGCTACCTGTTTCGCCGGGTGGTGTCGTGGGGGCGCAGTTCCAACGTTTTCCTCCGTAACGGCGCCCGCCTCTACCTCGATGTGGGGAGCCATCCCGAATACGCCACCGCCGAATGCGACAGCCTGGTGCAGTTGGTCACCCACGATCGCGCCGGGGAGTGGGTCCTCGAGGACCTGCTCATCGACGCCGAGCAGCGGCTCGCCGACGAGGGCATCGGTGGTGACATCTACCTGTTCAAGAACAACACCGACTCGGCCGGCAACTCGTACGGCTGTCACGAGAACTACCTGATCGTGCGGGCCGGGGAGTTCTCCCGGATCTCCGACGTGCTGCTGCCGTTCCTGGTCACCCGCCAGCTGATCTGCGGGGCCGGCAAGGTGCTGCAGACCCCCAAGGCGGCGACGTTCTGCTTGTCGCAGCGCGCCGAGCACATCTGGGAGGGGGTGTCCTCGGCGACCACCCGCAGCAGGCCGATCATCAACACCCGCGACGAGCCGCACGCCGACGCCGAGAAGTACCGGCGTCTGCACGTCATCGTCGGCGACTCCAACATGTGCGAGACCACGACGATGCTCAAGGTGGGCACCGCGGCGCTCGTGCTGGAGATGATCGAAGCCGGCGTCCCGTTCCGCGACTTCTCGCTGGACAACCCGATCCGCGCGATCCGGGAGGTCAGCCACGACACCACGGGCCGCCGGCCGGTGCGGCTGGCGGGCGGCCGTCAGGCCAGCGCCCTGGACATCCAACGCGAGTACTACACCCGCGCCGTCGAGCACCTGCAGACCCGTGAGCCCAACGCCCAGATCGAGCAGGTCGTCGACCTGTGGGGCCGCCAGCTCGACGCGGTCGAGAGCCAGGACTTCGCCAAGGTGGACACCGAGATCGACTGGGTCATCAAGCGCAAGCTGTTCCAGCGCTACCAGGACCGTTACAACATGGAGCTGTCCGACCCGAAGATCGCCCAGCTCGACCTGGCCTACCACGACATCAAGCGGGGGCGCGGCGTCTTCGACCTGCTGCAGCGCAAGGGTCTGGCCACGCGCGTGACCACCGACGAGGACATCGCGGAGGCGGTCGACACCCCGCCGCAGACCACCCGTGCGCGGTTGCGCGGCGAGTTCATCAGCGCCGCCCAGGCGGCGGGCCGCGACTTCACCGTCGACTGGGTGCACCTCAAGCTCAACGACCAGGCGCAGCGCACGGTGCTGTGTAAGGACCCGTTCCGGGCGGTCGACGAACGGGTCAAGCGGCTGATCGCCAGCATGTAGCCGCGGTCCCAAAGCGGCGACTCGGTATCGCGGGCGCCATCACGTATGAGACACACTGCTCCCCGCCAACCCGGGACTGTGGGGCAAACGTGAAAATTGCGACTCGCCCGTCGGTGCAGGCACGGGACGAGCGCCAGCGATAATCTTTAGCCAATGGCGACCTCGAAAGTAGAGCGGCTGGTTAACCTCGTCATCGCCCTGCTGTCCACCCGCGGCTATGTCACCGCCGAGAAGATCAGGTCCACCGTGGCCGGGTATTCGGACAGTCCGAGCGCCGAGGCGTTCTCGCGGATGTTCGAGCGCGACAAGAACGAATTACGCGACCTCGGCATCCCCCTCGAGGTCGGCAGGGTATCGGCCACGAACCCCGCCGAGGGCTACCGCATCAACCGCGACGCGTACTCGCTGCCGCCGGTCGAGCTGACCCCCGACGAGGCGGCCGCGGTGGCGGTCGCAACCCAGCTGTGGGAATCGCCGGAGCTGATCACCGCGACTCAGGGCGCCTTGCTCAAGCTGCGCGCCGCCGGGGTCGATGTCGATCCCTTCGACGGCGGCGCCCCCGTGGCGATCGCCTCCCCGTCCGGCGTGCCCGGCCTGCGCGGCTCCGAAGACGTCCTCGGAATCCTGTTGTCCGCGATCGACTCCGGGCAGGCGGTACAGTTCCCGCACCGATCGTCACGGGCGGAGCCGTACAGCACCCGCACCGTCGAGCCGTGGGGCGTGGTGACCCACCGGGGCCGCTGGTATCTCGTGGGCCACGATCGCGATCGAGACGACATCCGCGTGTTCCGCCTCTCGCGGATCGGCGCCGACGTCGCGCCGGTCGGCCCGGTGGGCGCCGTCGCGGTTCCCGACGACGTGAACCTACGGGAGATCGTCGCCGAGAAGGTCACCGACGTGTCGGCGGCGCCCGCCGGCGGCCGGGCCCGGGTCTGGGTCGCCGACGGGCGTGCCACCGCCCTGCGCCGGGCGGCACGAGCCGCCGAGGCGCGCCGACTCGGCGACCGCGACGGCGAGGTGATCGAACTCGACATCCGGGCGGCCGACCAGCTGGCGCGCGACATCGCCGGATACGGGGCGGACGCCGTCGTGCTCGAACCGGATTCCCTGCGCGGCGACGTAATCGATCGGCTGCGCGGCCACGCGGGCCTGGGGGAGTCCGGGTGACTCCGGTGTCGACCCGGCTGATCCGGCTGCTCAACATGGTCCCGTACTTCCAGGCCAACCCCCGGATCACCCGCGCGGAGGCGGCCGCCGATCTCGGTGTGTCGATCAAGCAGCTGGAGGATGACCTCAACCAGCTGTGGATGTGCGGCCTGCCCGGCTATTTCCCGGGCGACCTCATCGATTTCGAGTTCTCCGGTGACACCATTCAGGTGACATTCTCGGCCGGCATCGACCGGCCGCTCAAGCTCACCTCGCCGGAGGCCACCGGCCTGCTGGTGGCGCTGCGCGCGCTCGCCGACATCCCCGGCGTGGTCGATCCGGAAGCGGCGCGCAGCGCGATCGCCAAGATCGAGGCCGCCGCCGGCACCGTCGGGCGCGACACCGTGGCTCCGGTGGCCGCCGCCGACGAGCCCGCGCCCGTCGAGAACCGAGTCGCCGCCGCGGTGCGGGCGGCAGTGCAGCACAAGCGCGCGCTGACCATCGACTACTACTCGGCGTCCCGAGACACCCTGACGAGCCGGATCGTTGACCCCATTCGGGTACTGCTGATCGGCGGGCAGAGCTACCTCGAGGCCTGGTCGCGCGAATCGGAGGGCGTCCGGCTGTTCCGCTTCGACCGGATCGTGGACGCCGGCGAGTTGGGCGAGCCGGCCGCACCGCCCGAGCCGGCGTTGCAGGCGCCCCCGGACACGTCGCTGTTCGACGGTGATCCGTCCCTGCCGTCGGCGCGGCTGCGGGTGGCGCCCTCGGCGTCGTGGATGTTGGAGTACTACCCGATGCGTGACGTCCGCGAGTTTCCGGACGGGTCGTGCGAGGCTGTCATGACCTACGCATCCGAACATTGGATGACGCGGCTGGTCTTGGGATTCGGCTCGGCGGTCCAGGTGATCGAACCCCAGTCGCTCGCGCAGCGTATACGGCATGCGGCGGCGGCGGCGCTGGCGGCTTACGAGGTCGCCGGCCAGGTCTGACGCGCTGGTGAGCCGGTCCCGCCGCGGCGCGGGCACACCGGCACGCCGCCCGGCTGCGGTAGCATCGGGTGGACGTCTGGAGGTAATCAAAGTGGGCAGTCTTAGTCCGTGGCACTGGGCGATACTCGCTGTCGTAGTGATCTTGCTGTTCGGCGCCAAGAAGCTCCCCGATGCCGCGCGCTCCTTGGGCAAATCGATGCGCATCTTCAAGTCCGAGCTCCGCGAGATGCAGAGCGAGAACAAGACCGAGCCGCCTTCCCTGCAAACACCCTCCGAGACCCCGCAGCCCGTGCAGTCGCAGCGAGTCGACCCGCCGGCCACGAGCGAGCAGGGTCACAGCGAAGCGCGCCCGGCTTAGCGCGGCAATCGTCGGCGCGACGCCCGAGCGCCACTGATCAAGCCTCGTGAACACACCCAGAGTCTCAGCGCGCGCCGCGGGCCTGCTGAAGCGGCTCAATCCCCGCCAGCGTCGCAGCCGCACCAATCCCGACGCGACGATGTCGCTGGTCGACCACCTCACTGAGCTGCGCACCCGATTGCTGATCGCGCTCGCGGCGATCCTGCTCACCACGATCTTCGGGTTCTTCTGGTATTCGCACTCGATCTTCGGTCTGGAGAGCCTCGGCGAGTGGTTGCGCCATCCGTACTGTTCGCTGCCGCAGTCGGCGCGCGCGAGCATCAGCGCCGACGGGCAGTGCCGGCTGCTGGCGACGGCTCCCTTCGACCAGTTCATGCTGCGGTTGAAGGTGGGAATGACGGCCGGAGTCGTGCTCGCCTGCCCGGTGTGGTTCTACCAGCTGTGGGCGTTCATCACGCCCGGGCTTTATCAGAAGGAGCGGCGCTTCGCGATCGCGTTCGTGATCCCCGCGGCGATGCTGTTCGTGGCGGGCGCCGTGTTGGCGTACTTCGTGCTGTCCAAGGCGCTGGGCTTCCTGTTGACCGTCGGCAGCGACGTGCAGGTGACCGCGCTTTCGGGTGATAGGTATTTCGGTTTCCTGATCAACCTGCTGGTGGTTTTCGGCGTCAGCTTCGAGTTCCCGTTGCTCATCGCGATGCTCAACATGGCCGGCGTCGTGACCTACGAGCGGCTCAAGTCGTGGCGGCGCGGCCTGATCTTCGGGATGTTCGTGTTCGCCGCCGTCTTCACGCCGGGCTCCGACCCGTTCTCGATGACCGCGCTCGGGGTGGCGCTGTCGGTGCTGCTGGAGTTGGCCATCCAGATCTCCCGCCTGCACGACAGGCGAAAGGCCAAGCGCGAAGCCTTGGCCGAGATCCCCGACGACCAGGCCTCGGTGATCGAGCCACCCGCGCCGATCCCCGAGCCCTCAGTCAGCGCCGGTCAGCATGACGACGTCACGTAGACCGCCGGCGCCTCTCCGCGAGCGCCCGTGTCTGTACGGCGACACGCCGCATTCGGTGTGCATTTACGGACCCTCGCGCGCCGGGGCGCCGGCGTGACCGAGCTGATCGAGCTGCCCCGGTTCACCGCGGAACTGCCCTTTGCGCTCGACGACTTCCAGAAGCGGGCGTGCGCGGCGCTCGAGCGGGGCCACGGAGTGCTGGTGTGCGCGCCGACGGGGGCCGGCAAGACGGTGGTGGGCGAGTTCGCGGTGCACCTCGCGCTGGCGGCCGGCGGCAAGTGCTTCTACACCACGCCGCTCAAGGCGCTCAGCAACCAGAAGCACACCGACTTGACCGCCCGTTACGGGCGCGACCGGATCGGCCTGTTGACCGGCGACGTGTCGGTGAACGGTGACGCGTCGGTGGTGGTGATGACCACCGAGGTGCTGCGGAACATGCTCTACGCGGATTCGCCTGCACTGCAAGGCCTTTCGTATGTGGTGATGGACGAGGTGCACTTCCTCGCCGACCGGATGCGCGGCCCGGTGTGGGAAGAGGTGATCCTGCACCTGCCCGAGGAGGTGCGGTTGGTCAGCCTGTCGGCGACGGTCAGCAACGCCGAGGAGTTCGGTGGCTGGATCCAGACCGTGCGCGGCGACACCACCGTGGTGGTCGACGAGCATCGGCCGGTGCCACTGTGGCAGCACGTCATGGTGGGCAAGCGGCTCTACGACTTGTTCGACTACCGGAATGCGTCGGCCCACGCGCAGCCCGACGGCGCCGGCAAGCCGCGCGTCGACCCGGAGCTGCTGCGGACGATCGCACACCGGCGCGAGGCGGACCGGCTGTCGGACTGGCAGCCGCGCCGGGGACGGTCCGCGGCCAGGGGAGGCGGTTCCGGGCGGCCGCGGTTCTACCGGCCGCCCGCGCGGCCGGACGTCATCGCGACCCTGGACTCCCACGGGTTGCTGCCGGCGATCACGTTCGTGTTCTCCCGGGCCGGCTGCGACGCGGCGGTCGCCCAGTGTCTGCGGTCGCCGCTGCGGCTGACGAGCCAGGACGAGCGCGCGCAGATCGCCGAGATCATCGAGCACCGCTGCGGCGACCTGGCCGACGCCGACCTGGCGGTGCTGGGGTACTACGAGTGGCGGGAGGGGCTGCTGCGAGGCCTGGCGGCTCATCACGCCGGGATGCTCCCGGCGTTCCGGCACACCGTCGAGGAGCTGTTCACCGCCGGACTGGTCAAGGCGGTGTTCGCGACCGAGACGCTGGCGCTCGGGATCAACATGCCCGCGCGCACCGTGGTGCTCGAGCGGCTGGTGAAGTTCAACGGCGAGCAGCACGTGCCGCTGACGCCGGGGGAATACACGCAGCTGACCGGGCGCGCGGGCCGGCGCGGCATCGACGTCGAGGGCCACGCGGTCGTGCTGTGGAATCCCGCCGAGGACACCACCGACCCGTCGGCCGTGGCCGGCCTGGCGTCCACCCGCACCTTCCCGCTGCGCAGTTCGTTCGCCCCGTCGTACAACATGACCATCAACCTGGTGCACCGGATGGGGCCCGAGCAGGCGCACCTGCTCCTCGAGCAGTCGTTCGCGCAGTACCAGGCCGACCGGTCGGTCGTCGGGCTCGTGCGCGGCATCGACCGAGGCAAGAAGATGCTCGACGAGATCGCGGCCGAGCTGGGCGGGCCTGACGCGCCGATCCTGGAGTACGCGCGGCTGCGGGCGCGGATCTCGGAGATGGAGCGCGCGCAGTCCCGCGCGTCGCGGCTGCACCGACGGCAGGCCGCCACCGACGCGCTGGCCTCGCTGCGCCGCGGCGACATCATCAACATCACCCACGGACGGCGGGGTGGACTGGCGGTGGTGCTGGAGTCGGCCCGCGACAGCGCCGACCCCCGCCCGCTGGTGCTGACCGAGCACCGCTGGGCCGGGCGCATCTCGTCGGCGGACTATTCGGGCGCCTCGGCGCCGGTCGGTTCCATGGCGCTGCCCAAGCGGGTGGAACACCGTCAGCCGCGGGTGCGACGCGACCTGGCCTCGGCGTTGTTGTCGGCCGCCGCCGGGCTGGACGCCCCGGTCAGCCGCCGCCGCGGCCACGGCGACGCGGACGAGGGCTTCCACGACCCCGAGCTGGCTTCGCTGCGGGCCGAGCTGCGCCGGCACCCCTCGCACAACACGCCGGGCGTCGAGGAGCTGGTCCGTCAGGGCGAGCGGTACCTGCGCATCGAACGCGACAACGCCCAGCTGGAGAGGAAGGTGGCCGCCGCGACGAACTCGCTGGCCCGCACCTTCGACCGCATCGTCGGGCTGCTCACCGAGCGCGGGTTCATCCAGGGTCCCGCCGACGACCCGCACGTCACCGACGACGGACGCTTGCTGGCCCGCATCTACAGCGAAAGCGACCTGCTGGTCGCCGAATGCCTGCGCACCGGCGCCTGGGCGGACTTGAAGCCGGCCGAGCTCGCGGCGGTGGTCTCGGCGGTCCTGTACGAGACCCGGGGCGGCGACGGGCCCGGCGGGGGTGTTGCCGCCGAGGTGCCCACGCAGCGGCTGCGTCAGGCGCTGCAGCAGACGGCGCGGCTGTCCACCGAGCTGCGCGCCGACGAGCAAGCGCACCGGATCGCGCCGAGCCGGGAACCCGACGACGGCTTCGTCACCGTGATGTACCGCTGGGCCCGGACGGGCGACCTGGCGGCGGCGCTGGCCGCCGCCGACCTCGGTGGCACCGGCTCGCCGCTGCTGGCCGGCGATTTCGTCCGGTGGTGCCGCCAGGTGCTCGACCTGCTGGACCAGGTCCGCAACGCCGCGCCCGACACCGAGCTGCGCTCCACCGCCAGGCAGGCCATCAACGATGTTCGGCGCGGCGTCGTCGCAGTTGACGCCGGGTAGGCTGAGCCGCAGCTACGGTTAGAGCCGTAGCGAAAGCCAAGACAGCAAGGGGCTGAGGAGAAACGATGAGCGGACCGCAGGGATCCGACCAGCAGTGGCAACCGCCCGGTCATGCGGGTGACCAGTCCTCGGAACCGACTCAGGTGGGCTCGCCCTGGCAGCAGCAGCCGCCGACTCAGGAAGCGACCTGGCAGGCGCCCGCGTATACGCCGCCCGCCGACTATCCGCAGTACCAGCAGCCCACCGAGCAGCAGGGCTATCAGCAGCCGTACCCGCAGCAGCCCGGCTATGGCCAGGGCGGCCAGTACGCCCAGCCGGGCCAATACGCCCAGCCGGGCCAATATGGTCAGCCGGGACAGTACGCCCAGCCGGGCCAATATGGTCAGCCGGGACAGTACGGTCAGCCGGGTCAGCCGGGGCAGTACGGTCAGTATCCGCAGCAGTACCCGCCATATGAGCAACCGGGCAAGAAGCGCTCCGGCGCGCTGATCGGCGGCGTCGCCGCCGCGGTCGCCGTGGTCATCATCGCGGCGGTGGGAGTGCTCGGCTTCCTGTGGCCCGGTTGGTTCGTCACCACGAAGCTGGACGTCAACAAGGCGCAGGCCGGGGTGCAGCAGATCCTCACCGACGAGACCAACGGCTACGGCGCCAAAAACGTCAAGGACGTCAAGTGCAACCACGGCCAGGATCCCGTCGTCAAGAAGGGCGGCACCTTCGACTGCGACGTCAGCATCGACGGCGCGGCCAAGCGCGTGACGGTGACGTTCCAGGACAACAAGGGCACCTACGAGGTCGGCCGCCCGCAGTAGGTCGTTACGAGGGCAGAGCGTCCAGTGCCTTCTGCAGCCGGGCGATCGAGGACCCGACGCCCAGTTGAGTTGCCAGCTCCGCCGTGCGCTTGGGGTCGGCGGCGACCAGCGGCAGCGCGTCGGTAGGGGTGGACAGTTCCACCGGCGCGTCGGTCGCCACTCGCACTACCTGGTGTGCGGCGTCGAGGTAGTCGTCGGCGGCCAGCAGCTTGGCCCGCAGCCCCTTTGCCAGGTTCGACTTGGGGTCGCGCGCCGCGGCGCGAATCTGTTCCAGCGAGCCGTGCTGACCCAGCAGCGTGGCCGCCGTCTTCTCACCGATGCCGGGGACACCGGGCAGGCCGTCGGACGGATCGCCGCGCAACAGCGCCAGTTCGGCGTAGGCCTGCCCGGCCCGTTCTCGGGGCACGCCATAGTGTTCGGCGACCTCGGCGGGCCCGAACAACGTCGCCTTCGCCAGCCCGCGACCCAGGTAGAGGACCCGAACCGGGACGGGATCGTCGGACACCACCTGAAGCAGGTCACGGTCCCCGCTGACCACGACCACCGGGTTCCGGCGTTCCCGCGCCGCCAGCGTGCCCAGCACGTCGTCGGCCTCGAACCCGGCCGCGCCGGCCGTCGGGATTCCGAAGGCGTCCAGCAGGTCGGTGATCATGTCGATTTGGGGCGTGAGGTCGTCGGGGACTTCCTCGACGTCGGGTTCGCCCTGGGGCTCCGCCTCCGCCACGCGATGGGCCTTGTACGACGGGACGAGGTCCACGCGGAATTGCGGGCGCCAATCGAGGTCCAGGCAGACCGCGAGGCGGCTGGGCCGTTGCTGACCGATCACCACGGCCATCGAGTCGATGAATCCGCGTACGGCGTTGACGGGTCTGCCGTCGGGTGCGGTGATCGATGACGGCACCCCGAAGTACGAGCGGAACCACATGCTCGCGCCGTCGAGCAGCACCAGGGGCGATTGCATGGCGGCTATAGTCTCACGCGCCGAGCGTCGACTTGTTGCTGGCCAATTGGGGTGTATGGCGCAACAACCCGACGTTCGACGGGCGCGGTTAGCCTGAAACCTATGGATTCGCACCGATTCGACGCTTCCGTGTATGCCCGCCGGTTGGCGTCGGCGGCCTCGGCGACTGCCGACGCGGGCCTGACGGGATTGGTGATCACCCCGGGCTACGACCTGCGCTACCTCGTCGGCTCGCGTGCGCAGACGCACGAACGGCTCACCGCGCTGGTATTGCCCGCGTCCGGCGACCCGACGGTTGTCGTGCCGCGCCTGGAACTGGCCTCGCTCAAGGAATCGGCGATCGCGGAACTCGGCGTCGCGGTGCGCGACTGGGTCGACGGCGACGACCCCTACCGGCTGGTGAGCGCCGCTTTGGGGGGAGCCCCGGCCGCCACGGCAGTCACCGATTCCATGCCCGCGCTGCACCTGTTGCCGCTGGCCGAAGTGCTCGGCCTACTGCCGGTCCTGGCCACCGACATCCTGCGCGCGCTGCGGATGGTGAAGGAGGAGTGCGAGATCGATGCGCTGCGCAAGGCCGGCGCGGCCATCGATCGCGTGCACGCCCGGGTGTCCGAATTCCTGATCCCGGGTCGCACCGAGGCCGACGTCGCCGCCGACATCGCCGACGCCATTGTCGCCGAAGGGCATTCGGAGGTGGCGTTCATCATCGTCGGCTCCGGTCCGCACAGCGCCGACCCACACCACGGGTATTCGGACCGTGAGCTGCAATCCGGTGACATCGTCGTCGTCGACATCGGTGGTGCGTACGGGGCCGGGTACCATTCCGACTCGACGCGGACCTACAGCATCGGCCAGCCCGATCCTGATGTGGCGCAGCAATATTCGGTACTGCAACAAGCGCAGCGCGCCGCCTTCGAGGCTGTCCGGCCGGGCGTGACGGCCGAGGAGGTCGACGCCACCGCCCGCGACGTGCTGGCTCGGGCGGGCCTCGCGGAGGCTTTCGTGCACCGCACCGGACACGGCATCGGCCTGTCGGTGCACGAGGAGCCCTACATCGTCGCCGGCAACGACCTGCCCCTTACGGCGGGCATGGCCTTCTCCATCGAGCCGGGCATCTACTTTCCCGGTCATTGGGGCGCCCGCATCGAGGACATCGTCATCGTGACCGAGGACGGCGCCGAGGCCGTCAACCACCGGCCGCACGAGTTGATCGTGGTGCCAGGGGCTTAGAACCTTATCGCTCGTGGCTATGTCCACAGCGCGATCAGTAGGTGAATAGCGACGCGAACCGCTCTGGGCGAGACTTTCGCGCGTGGTTCCCCTGGTTGTTGATCCCGAGGCCCTGTTCGCCGCCGGAAGCGCCGTCGTTGCCGCTGGTGGGGGCCTGGCCGCGAACCTGACCATCTTGGCCGCCGGGATGTCCGCCCACACCGGGCTGGATGTGGCCGGGGTGGTATTTGGGCTCGGCTACCAAGAAGCGGCCGGGTCGTTGTTGAAGGCTGCGGCCGCCGCGATCAACGCGTGTCGCTCCTGCGGCGTGACCATTCAGCAAGGGGCAGTGAACTATTCGAACGCCGAAGCGGCGTCGACGCTAGGCGGCGGGAGCGGTGAGCTGCAACCGCCCGATGAACCGGCGAAGGTGACCGCGCCGGGGCCGCCGGGGACACTAGGTCCCGGCAAACCACCACCGTCGCTGTGGGCGGTGGTGCAGTCGTTCCTCGACGACGTGTGGCCCGATGGCGACGTGGCGGCGCTCCGCTCGGCGGCGGCACGTTGGCGCAACTTCGGCACGGCAATTAGCGGCATGCAAGCTGCGCTCGCTGCCTCGAAATCACTGTTCGATTCACAGCACCTTCCCGAAGGCGGCCTGATCGACGACGCCCTTTCGCAGATCAGCGTGCTGATGACCAACATCGGGGAGGCCTGCAAGAAACTGGCCGCCAGTCTCGAGGACTTCGCCCGCGAGGTCGGGAATGCACAGAACGCAATACGGGACCTGCTGGACCAGTTGGAGTCGCTGACCGATCTGGTGCACGACGTGGTGCTGATCGTCGAGGGTGATGCGCTCGATGAGGTCGAAAGGATTGCCGCGGATATCGGCGGCGTCCAACACAACCTGGGGCGCCAAGCGCAAGCCTTCGAGCAGGGAATCAAAGTCTTGACACAGCTCGGCGACGGCTTGGTGGTCAAGCTCGAAAAGTACACACGCCGTCAGTTGACCCACTTTTTGGGCGACGAGGTCGGCAATCCGGTGGCGACGGTCTTCGACGCCGTGGTCAACGCGAACGAGGGCTCGCTCAAGGGTGCGCTCGGCATGGTGCAAGGCATGGCCGCGACGGACCCGCGCCGATTCCTGCTCGATCCCGAGGGCGCTGCCACCACCTGGAAGGGCATGTTCCGGGGCGGCCTGGCCGACATTGCCCTGCACCCGAAGGAGGGCATTGAAGCAAATCGTCAGAACTGGAGAGCGCTTCTCCACCTTGACGATTGGAGTACGGCCCGGCCCGGGTTGGGCCTCGGCGAGAACCTCTTCGATGTGGCGTCGCTGTTCATCCCCGGGATCGGGGAAGCCGGTGCGGTGACGGACGGAACCTCCGCTGCGGCGCGCGGCGCCGACGCCGCGGCCGACGCGGCCGAGCGTGCGGGCGGGAGTGCCGCTGACGGGTTGCAAGGTCTCGCGGCCGCACGTGGCCCGTTGGGCGAGATCGCCAAGTCGGCCACCGGACTGACTCAAGGCCTTGACGGACTCGCTGGGAAGCTGCCGAAGATTGAGCCCCCGGGTGGACGTCCTGCGCATTTCCCGCCCGGCAAGGCACCCGAATCACCGATGGGGCCGACAGCGCGGTCGCCGGAATCCGGACCGCCACACGGCGCGCCGAAAATTGGACGGCCTGATGAGCCCAGCGCGTTGGGTGACTCGCCGTCCGCGGAACCGAAAGGGTCCAACCACGCGCAGCGCGGCCTGCATGGGCCTACGCCCGTCGAGGATCCGGTCGATGCTGCGGCCGAGCACGGCGCGCATGCGCCCATCTCTGCAACTGTTCCGAGCGAGCAACTCCCCGACAGAGTGTCCGTATCGCCCAGGGATGCTCCCGCAGAACCCTCACCAGTTGAGGCGCACTCATCGCAGCCGGCGCCAGCTCCGTCGACTGCACAAATCAGGACGCCGGAGCCCGATTTGCCGACGTCGGAGGCCGGCGCAAACGGGCTCGGGAATGGCCGGTCTCCGGGCGGAGGCCCCCACGAACTTGCGCCTCATCAGGGGGAACCGCACGAGCCGGGCGACGGTGACCCAGGCGATGGTGGCCACGGCGCCAGCGCTGCCCCCGGCGAGTCCTCTGAGACGGGTGTCCATCCAGGTTCTTCTGCAGATCCAACACCGAATGATGTCGCCGCGCTTGCCGACTACACTGGTACTGGCTATGAAGATTTAAACGACGCGTTGAGGAGAGACGTTTTGGACGCGTCTCAGAGGTCTCGGGTTGAGGCGCTCAACGACGCGCTTGGCAAGTTTCCTCCGTATGAAGGCCCCGTAGTTCGCGGCACCGATTTACCGCCCGAGATCCTTGCCCATTATCAGCCCGGTGAGTACATCATAGAAAAGGGGTTTTTGAGCACGACAACTGATCCAGACGTACTGCAGTCGGATGCGTTTATCGGCAACGTCGAATTTAGGATCATTTCTTGCACCGGCCGCGATGTTGCCGCTTTCTCGATCGTACCTGAGGAGCGAGAAGTGCTGTTTCCGTCGCACACGAGATTTTTTGTTTTGAGCAAGACGATTGATCCGATGACAAATCGTACAATCATTGAAATGATCGAAGAGTAGTCAAACGGTCACTCGGGACAGGAGATAAGGATGGAAGAGATCGCTGGAAAGATCTTCTTGTCGCCGGAGGAAGCAGGGGTCCCTCCGCCGACGAAGGAGAAAATCGAGCGCGCACGAAAGATGTTCGCTGAGTTTCAGGAAAAGGTGGATGCCGTGCGAGACGAGGACCGGCCCAAGACGATATCGCCGAAATTCTGGGATGACATATCGGGTACCGAGTATGAGAAACCAAGTCAAGGGTAGGCTTCCATCGCTCCATGATCTTCGCTCCGCATAACGGTGTGCGGAAATACATAACGCGTGTTAACCGAAGAGTAGTCAAACGGTCACTCGGGACAGGAGATACGGATGGAAGAGATCGCTGGAAAGATCTTCTTGACTCCGGAGGAGGCGGGGGTCCCTCCGCCGACGAAGGAGAAGATCGAGCGCGCACGAAAGATGTTCGCTGAGTTTCAGAAAAAGGTGGATGCCGCCCGAGACGAGGGCCGACCCAACCGGCCCACCAAAACTTCGCCGAAATTCTGGAATGACACATCGGGTACCGAATATGAGAAACCAAGTCAAGGGTAGACTTGGTTCGGTGTCACCATCAACGCTGGGCCGCACCGTTCAAAAATCACCCCGTTGATGTGGGATTAGGCTGCAATTGACATGAGTAAAAGAATTGCGGGAAAGACCTTTTCGACGCCGGAGGAGGCTGGGGTGACGCCGCCGACGCAAGAGGAGCTAGCGGAGGCGCGCAGGGTATTCGACGAATTCGAGCAAAAGATCAACGCGGTGGCGCCCGAGGATCGAGTCAAAGAAGTGTCACCGAAATTCTGGGATGACATCTCGGGTACCGAGTTCGACCCTCGCAGGAATGAGCGCTGAGGGCACGCCCCTACTGCTCGCCCCGGTCCAGCAAACCCGACGAGCCGAGCACCCGCTCGATCTGCACCTCGATGACCACCCGCTTCGGGTTGGCGCGCGGCGTCCGGTAGCGCTGCGCGTAGCGCAGCTCGGCGTCGCGCACGGCATCGGCGTCGCCGTTCACTTGTGACCGACCCTCCAGCGACAGCCAGCGCGCGCCGTCGACCTGGCTGAGCACCGCCACGCCACCGCGATCGGCGTTCACCGCCTTCTGCGAGCCGCCGGTGGTGATCACGCGCGCGATGTGAGTCTTGGGATCGAAGGTGAATCCCACCGCCACCACGTGCGGTGATCCGTCGGCGCGCAGCGTCGTCAGCATGGCCAGGTGGCGTTCGGAAAGAAAGGCCAGCGCGTCGTCGGTGAGCCGCGTAGTGGTATTCGCCATCACCGCCCACGCTAGCGCAGGCGATAATCGCAGCCGTGGACGACACGGTTGCTGGTCCGGTTCTGGTTCTGGGCGGCCGCAGCGAGATCGGCATCGAGCTCGCGCGGCGCCTCGCTCCGGGCGCAACGGTGGTGTTGGCCGCCCGCAAGGTCGATCAGCTCGACGACGAAGTCGCGACGCTGACGGCTGCCGGTGCCGCCGAAGTGCACACCGCGGAGTTCGACGCCGACGACCTGGCCTCGCACGGCCCGCTGGTCGACGCGATCGTCGCCGAGCACGGCCCCATCGGCGTCGCGGTGCTGGCCTTCGGGATCCTCGGCGACCAGGCCCGCGCCGAGGCCGACGCCGCGCACGCGGTCGCCATCGTCCACACCGACTATGTCGCCCAGGTCAGCATGCTCACCCACCTGGCCGCCGCCATGCGATCGGCCCGCACCGGGTCGCTGGTGGTGTTCTCGTCGGTGGCCGGCGTTCGGGTGCGCCGCGCGAACTACGTCTACGGCTCGGCCAAGGCCGGCCTGGACGGTTTCGCCAGCGGCCTGGCCGACGCCCTGCACGGCACCGGCGTGCGGCTGCTGATCGCCCGCCCCGGATTCGTCATCGGCCGCATGACCCAGGGCATGACGCCCGCGCCGCTGTCCAGCACCCCCGACCAGGTGGCCGCCGCCACCGCGCGGGCGCTGGCCAAGGGAAGGCGGACGGTGTGGATCCCGTGGGCGCTGCGCCCGACGTTTTTCGCGATGCGGCTGCTGCCGCAGTTCGTTTGGCGCAGGATGCCGCGATGATCGTCGTCGTCGGGATCGGCGCCGACGGCATGGCGGGGCTTGTCGAGTCGTCGCGCGCCGAATTACGAAGCGCCACTGTGATCTACGGATCCAAGCGGCAGCTCGACCTGCTCGACGAGACCGTGCCCGCACCCCGTCGCGAGTGGCCGTCACCAATGTTGCCCGCGCTGGAGTCGCTGCTCGACGCCAACAACGGCGACATCCACGTCGTCGCCAGCGGTGATCCGTTGCTGCACGGGATCGGCGGCACGCTGATCCGGCTGCACGGCGCGGACAAAGTCAGGGTGCTGCCGCACGTCAACTCGGTGACGCTGGCGTGCGCGCGGATGGGCTGGAACGTCCACGACACCGAGGTCATCAGCCTGGTCACCGCCGAACCACACACCGCGGTGCGCCGGGGCGGGCAGGCAATCGTCCTGTCGCGCGACCGCTCCACGCCGCACACGCTGGCGGCGCTGCTCACCGCCCACGGCCGCGGGCAATCAGAGTTGACCATGCTCGAACGGCTCGGCGGCCCGGCCGAACAGCGCCGCGACGGCGTGGCCCGCCAGTGGGCCGACAATCCGCCGACGGACGTCGACGACCTCAACGTCACCGCCGTCCGCTACCTGCCCGACGAACGAGTCTCACCGCCGCCCGACGCCGCCTTCGCCCACGACGGGCAGATCACCAAGCACGCGATCCGCGCAACGACCCTGGCCGCGCTGGCGCCGCGGCCGGGGGAGCGGTTGTGGGACGTCGGGGCCGGCTCGGGAAGCATCGGCGTCGAATGGTGCCTGAGCTGGCCCGGATGCAGCGCGGTGGCGTTCGAGCACGACGAGCGGCGGCGCGTCAACATCACCCACAACGCCGCGGCATTCGGCGTCCGCCTCGACGTGCGCGGCGCGGCTCCCGACGCGTTCGATGGGGCCGACGCGCCGTCGGCGATCTTCATTGGCGGCGGACTGACCCAGCCGGGTCTGCTCGACGCGTGCCTGGACCACCTTCCGCCCGGCGGGCGGCTGGTGGCCAACGTCGTCACCGCCGAATCCGAAGCGCTACTCGTGCAATCCTATTCGCGCTACGGCGGCGAGTTGCGACGCTTCCAGCACTACCAGGGCGAGCCGCTCGGCGGATTCACCGGCTGGCGCCCGCAGTACCCGGTCACCCAGTGGGCGGTGACCCGATGACGGTGTATTTCATCGGTGCGGGACCCGGCGCCGCCGACCTCATCACCGTCCGCGGCCAACGGCTGCTGCAGCGGTGCGAGACCTGCCTGTATGCGGGCTCCATTATGCCCGATGATCTGCTGGCTTGGTGCCCGCCGGGCGCGAAACTCGTTGACACCGGCCCGCTTACGCTCGAACAGATCATCGACGAACTCGCCGACGCCGACGCGGCCGGGCACGACGTGGCCCGGCTGCACTCGGGCGACCCCTCGCTGTACAGTGCGCTGGCCGAGCAGTGCCGGCGCCTGGACGCGCTGGGCATCGACTACGAGATCGTGCCCGGCGTCCCGTCGTTCGCCGCGGCGGCGGCCGCGCTGAAACGGGAGCTCACCGTTCCCGGCGTCGCGCAGACGGTGACGCTGACGCGGGTGGCCACCCTGTCGACGGCCATGCCGCCCGGGGAAGACCTCGTCACCCTGGCCCGTTCGGGAGCCACCCTCGTCCTGCACCTGGCCGCCGCGCAGATCGACGCGATCGTCCCGCAGCTTCTCGACGGCGGATACCGCCACGAAACACCCGCCGCCGCAGTCGCTTTCGCCAGCTGGCCACAACAGGCCGTGCTACGCGGCACGCTCGGCGACATCGCCGAACAGATGCGCGGCGCGGGCATCACCAAGACCGCCGTCATCGTCGTCGGCGACGCGCTCGCCGCCGAGGGGTTCACCGACAGCTACCTGTACTCCACGGGGCGGACCCGGGGGAGCCGGCACTGATGCGGGTGCTCCTGCTCGGCGGCACCGCCGAGGCGCGCGCGCTGGCGACGACGCTGCACCCGCGCGTCGACGTCGTCAGCTCGCTGGCGGGCCGCGTCCCGGACCCCGCGCTGCCGGTCGGCTCGGTGCGCGTCGGCGGATTTGGCGGCGTCGACGGGCTCCGCCGCTGGCTGCGCGACGAACGCATCGACGCCGTCGTGGACGCCACCCATCCGTTCGCCGCGACCATGACCGCCCACGCGGCGCAAGCCTGCGGAGAGCAGGGGATCCCGCACCTGGTCCTTGCCCGACCCGCCTGGGACCCCGGCGACTCCCTGGTCGTCGAGTCGGACGCCCAGGCCGCCGAAACGGTTGAGCAACAGGGTTATTCGCGAGTCTTCCTGACCACCGGCCGTTCGGGTGTCAATGCCTTCGCCGACAGTGATGCCTGGTTCCTCATCCGCGCGGTCACCGAACCCGACGGTTCCGTCCTGCCGCGCCGGTATGAGCTCGTGTTGTCCCGGGGCCCCTACCGCTACGACGACGAACTGGCGTTGCTGCGTGGCCACGGGATCGATGCCCTGGTGACCAAGAACAGCGGCGGCGACATGACGCGGGCAAAACTGGATGCGGCTGCGGCGCTGGACGTTCCGGTGGTGATGGTGGCCCGGCCGCCGCTGCCCGGGGGCGTGCGGACGGTCGGCACGGTGGGCGAGGCCGCCGAATGGGTGGCGGGACTGGTTTAGCCGGTCAGGTCTTCCCGGTCGACGTCGGCAAGCAGGGCGTCGCGCGCGCGGGCCACGCGGGAGCGAATGGTGCCCACCGGGCAGCCGCACACGGCTGCCGCGTCGGCGTAGGGGAGTCCGAGCAGCTGGGTGAGCAGCAGGGCTTCGCGCTGTTCGGTGGTGAGGTTGGCGATCATCTGGGTCACCTCGACCAGGTCTTCGAAGCCGCGGGCGTGGCGGTCACCGCGAACGAGATGGGCCGGATCGGCACCCACCGCGGTGCGCGGCCGCGACTGCGCGTAACGAATGTGATCGGCGACGACGCGGCGCGCGATCGCCAAGAGCCAGGTCCGCGCGCTCGAGCGTCCGGAGAATCGCTCGATCGCGCTGATGGCGCGGAGGAAGGTCTCCTGGGTGAGATCGTCGGCGTTGCCGGCGTCGCACAGATACGTCACGAACCGCCACACGTCCTGCTGGGTGGCCCTGATGAACGCCTCCAGGGCCCGGGCATCCCCGCGTGCGGCTTGGAGGGCCAGCTCGGTGACGGCCTCGTCGTCGCTGGACGCGGTCATGGCCAACCACCTTAGTGTCGCGGGCTTGACCAGTCTACGACGGGTCGTCGTAGAGACCGCGGCGGGGGACCGATTGATCGGCCACAGGTGGCCGCGCCGTCGCGCCTGGGGTGACGGGGCCCGCGCCGGGGCGCGGTCGGTATATGAGGTATCGCTCTGCGGCGTGTGCGTGCCGACCCGCTCCCGGGCCACCAGCAAGGTGAAGACCAGGCCGAGCAGGATGGGCATGTGGCTGGCGACGCGTGCCGCCGTCACCTCGCCGTTGAACGCGTCGACGACCACATAACTCAGCAGTGCCACCGAATACACGCCCGTAATCGCTGCGACACCGATTGCGGTGACGGGCCACACGCCGGCGGCGACCATCGCCAAACCGAGCGCCAGAAGCCAGGCCGTGGACTCGTGCATCAGGTGCTCGCCGGACATCGCGCCGTGCATGTGCGTCGAGACCATGCCGAAATCCATGCCGCTGATCTGCGCAGCGGCGATCGCCACCTGGAACAGGCCGACGGCGACCAGTCCCCAGCGCCGGTAGTGCCTGCGCACTGCCCGCATCCAGCGTCCCTGCCGCGTCGTTGCCCCCTCGCCGACGCTCGCCAGGATCCTGTCCACCAGGTCCGGCCCCTGACCGGGTTCGATCGAGGCGAGCCGCCGAGTCTGCACGGCCGCACCGATGAGCCAGGTTCGGCAACCGCGACACGATTCCAGGTGGGCGTCGACCTGCTGCGCGAGCACCTGCGGACGCTCGCCGTCCAACCGCGCAGAAAGCGCCTCGCGCGCAACGTCACACCGCATCCCTGCATCGTTGCGCATGGCTGGTCCAGGCGCAAAGACATCGCCGAACAAGTAGTTGGGAACCAAACCGCCCCGCCAACCGACCACTGGAGGAGCACAGCCCGCAAAGCCACTCGAAGAGGTGTTCGTGTCCCAGCGCATCCGCAACGGTCCCCGGCGATGACCGCCCCGATCTGGATGGCCTTCCCCCCGGAGGTGCACTCGGCGATGCTGAGCAGCGGTCCCGGCCCGGGGCCCCTGCTGGCGGCCGCGGGGGCGTGGTCGTCGCTGGCCACCGAATACGACGCCGCGGCAGACGAACTCACCGCACTGTTGGGCGAGGCGCAGGCCGCGTGGGACGGCCCGACCGCGGAGCAATACGTGGTGGCGCACGCTCCCTACCTCGGCTGGCTGCACGGAAAGGCCGCCGATGCCGCTGTCGCCGCCGCGCTGCACCAGACGGCTGCCGGCGCCTATGCCACCGCGCTGGCAACCATGCCCACGCTCGCCGAGCTTGCCGCCAACCACGCGGTGCACGGCGTGTTGATCGCCACCAACTTCTTCGGGATCAACACGATTCCCATTGCGGTCAACGAGGCGGACTACGTGCGCATGTGGCTGCAGGCGGCCGAAACCATGACGACCTATCAGCTGATCTCCGAGTCGGCCCTGGCGGCGGCCCCGATGGCCGCGCCGCCGCCGCAGATCGTGGCCGCCAACCTCGACCACGCCGACGCCTCCACGACCCACCAACAAGCCAGCGCGGCAGCCAACCAGGCGGCGTCATGGCAGGACCAGCTCACGGCGATCATCAAGCAGTACACCAGTCAGTTCGCCTGGCCCGTGTCCAAGGACCTCAACCCGGCCGGGTGGCCCTTCCCTCCGACGCCGTTCGTCAACGGCATCACCTCGACGCTGACCCAGATTCCGGGGTTCACCCCGGCCCTCGCCAACGCCATCGCGTGGGCGACCTTCCATACGCTGATGATCTTCTGGCCGTTCGGGCAACAGGCGATCCAGTTGGCGGTGTCCCTGACCCCGGCGCTGGCCGCGGTGGTGCCGGCCGCCGGCGCCATCGGGGTGACCGCGGGCGCGGGAGTCGCGGCCGGCATCGCCGTTCCGGTGTCCCTGGCCACCGGCATCCCGGCGGCAATGCCGGTCGGCGCCGCGCCGGCCCCGGCGGTGGCGCCGGGTGTGTCGGCGACCGCGGGCACCGCACCGGTGCTCTCGAGCCCAAACCCGGCGCCAAGCCCGGCGACGCCTTTGGGGGGCGGACCCGTCGGTGGGGGTCCGGGTGTCGGTTTCGGGCCGGGGGCGACGACGGGGCTCGGCGCCGGCCTGGCCGATTCTCTCTACGCCGTCGGCGTGGCGGGACTGTCGGCACGCGGCAGCGCGAGCGGTCGCGCGCGTCGGCGTTCGGAGGAACCGGTGCCCGACGACGCCGACGAGCCGGCGGCGGCCGCGGCCGCCGCTGATGGCCGGACGCGACGGCGCCGTCGCCGCGGGGCGACGGTCGAGGATCGCGCGCATCGCTATGAGTTCATGGACATCGACGACGCCGCGGACCCGGGGCCCGAGTCGTCCGACTGTGGAGCGGGTCCGTTCGGATTCGCCGGCGTTAGCGCGAAGGCCGGTACCGGTCGGCCTGCCGGTCTGATGACGCTCGCCGACGATGGATGGAACGGTGCCCCGGCCGTGCCGAATAGCTGGGACGGGCGAGCGGCCGAATAGAGCTGCGCGCAACCCCATTCAACCCTCAACGGTTGACGCGCGGCATTCGCGGGTAGCCGACCGGTCACATCGCCGGCTGCGGCTCAGCAAAGTGGAAGCTTTCCGAGCGGTCATCCAACGCGTAGAAAATACCCTAGGGGGTATGGTATATCTGGTTAGGCGAGCGCCCCGCCGGCGCGTTGAAGCCGGGAGGCTACCGGTGCGACGTCGAAGCGCTCTACCGGACGTCGCCGCGTGGTGGTGACACTGCGCTCGAAGGACCGGACTACGAGCGAAGGGAAGCGACGGTGTTGACCTTTCTCAAGAAAGCGTGGGTGCCCCTCGTTGTGGTGGCCGCCGTGGCTCTCGGTGCCATCGCCGTTGACCGACTCCGCGGCGTCTTCGGTTCCGACGAGATCTTCACGGCGACCGGGAGCAGCGCCGAACCGCTGGAGCCGTCCCACATCAAGCGGGTGACGTACGAGGTGTACGGCCCGGGCGGCACGACGGGAAGCGTGAGCTATCTCGACAAGAACGCCGTGCCCCAACAGGCGGAGTTCACCACGCTGCCCTGGACCTACACGATCACGACGACGGTTCCGGCCGTGATCGCCAACGTGGTGGCACAAGGCGACGGTGACAATATCGGGTGCCGCATCACGGTCAACGACCAGCTGAAGGACGAGCAATCCGCCGCCGGGCACCACGCCCAAACGTCGTGTCTGGTGAAGGCCGCATGAGCACCGACACCGACGCGCGCCCGAGGTTCATGCGGTTCGTCCGCAGGTTCGCGGTGCCGATCATCATCGGGTGGCTGCTGCTGACCGTCGCCGTGAATGTCCTTGTGCCACCGATCGAATCGGTCGCCAGGAACCACGCCATGACGATGTCACCGCAAGATGCCCCGGCGATGATCGCCGCAAAACGCATCGGCGAGAAGTACCGCGAGTCGGATTCCGACAGCATCGCGATGATCGTCCTGGAGGACGACAAGGACCTAGGCGGACAGGCGCACCGCTACTACGACGGCCTGATCGGCAAGCTTCAGGCGGATCCCAAACACGTGCAGCACGTCCAGAACGTGTGGGGCGATCCGCTGACCGCCGCCGGCGTCCAGAGCCGCGACGGCAAAGCCGCCTACGTGCAACTCAACCTGGCCGGCAACCAGGGCAGCACCCTGGGCAACGAGTCCGTCGAAGCCGTGCGGGAGATCGTCGACCGCTCCGTGCCCCCCAAGGGGCTCAAGGTGTACGTCACCGGCCCGGCGGCGCTGACCAAGGACATGAACGAGGCCGCCGACAAGAGCATGTTCAAGATGATGGGCGTTACCGGCGTCGTCATCATGATCATGCTGTTCATCGCCTACCGCTCGATCAGCACGGTGCTCCTGGCCCTCGTCATGGTCGGGTTCGAAATGGGCACGGCGCGAGGGCTGGTCGCCATCCTCGGCAACTACAACCTGCTGGGGTTCTCCACGTTCGTCGTCGCCATGCTGTCCTCGCTGGCGATCGCGGCGGGAACCGATTACGCGATCTTCCTCATCGGCCGCTACCAGGAGGCCCGGCAAGCCGGGCAGGACCGTGAAGCGGCCTACTACAAGATGTTCCGGGGGACGTTCCACATCATCCTGGGTTCCGGGTTGACGATCGCGGGAGCCACCTTCTGCCTGCACTTGGCTCGCCTGTCGTACTTCAAGGCGCTCGGCATTCCGTCCGCGCTGGGCCTGCTGGTCGTCGTGGCGGGGGCGCTGACGGTGGCTCCCGCCGTGGTCGCCGTGGCCAGCCGGTTCGGCCTGCTCGATCCCAAACGTGTTGTGAAGGTTCGCGGTTGGCGCCGCATCGGCACCGCGACGGTGCGCTGGCCGGGCCCGGTGTTCGCGGCGTCGCTGGTGATCGCCGTCATCGGCATCCTCATCATGCCGAGCATGAAGGTCAGCTACAACGACCGGTTCTACATTCCGCGCAGCCTGCCGTCGAACGTCGGATACGCCGCCGCCGAACGCCATTTCAGCGCGGCCACCATGAATCCCGACATACTCATGATCGAAAGCGATCACGACATGCGCAGCACCGGCGACATGATCGTGCTCGACCGGATCGCCAAGGACGTCTTCCGCGCACCGGGAATCGCCATGGTGCAGAGCATCACCCGGCCCCTGGGCGGACCCATCGAGCACACATCGATACCCTTCCAGATCAGCGCGCAGTCGATCCCCATTCAGGAGAACCTGCGCTTCATGAACGACCGCGCGGCCGACATGCTCAAGATGAGCGACGACCTCGGGGCCATGATCGGCGCGATGCAGCGAATGCAGGGGCTGCTGGGCCAGATGAGCGGCAGAACGCATCAGATGGTTGGCGATATGCACGACATGCAGTCCACGCTGGACGAGATGCGCGACCATCTAGCGGATTTTGACGATTTCGCGCGGCCGTTGCGCAGCTATCTCTACTGGGAGCAGCACTGCTTCGACATCCCGGTCTGCTGGGCGACGCGGTCGGTGTTCGAGGCGATCGACGGCGTCGACAAGTTCAGCGAGAACATGACCGCCCTCATCAAGGACGTCAACAACGTCGACGCGATCATCCCCCAGATGCAGGCGCAGTTCCCGCCGATCATCGCCGTCGCCACCTCCATGCGGGGCACCCTGCTGACCATGCACAGCAGCTTCTCGGGTCTGATCACGCAGATGGCTCAGATGACCGACACGGCGAGCGCGATGGGGCAGGCCTTCGACGCGTCGCGCAGCGGCGACTACTTCTACCTGCCGCCGGAAGCCTTCCAGAACCCGGACTTTCAGCGCGGGCTGAAGCTCTTCCTGTCGCCCGACGGCAAGGCCGCACGGTTCATCATCACCCACGACGCGGATCCAGCCACCCCGAAGGGTATCGCGGCGGTGACGCCCGAACTCAACGCGGCGCATCAGGCGGTGAAGGGCACGGCCCTGACCGACGCCCGGTTCTACCTCGCCGGGACGGCCGCCATCTATCGGGACATCCAGTCCGGGTCGCACTACGACCTGCTGATCGTGGGAATCGCGGCGCTGACGCTGATCTTCGTCGTGATGGTGATGATCACCCGGGCGCTGGTCGCGTCGCTGGTCATCGTCGGGACGGTGCTGCTGTCGCTCGGCGCGGCGTTCGGCCTGTCGGTGTTGGTGTGGCAACACATCCTGGGTCTCGAGTTGAACTGGATCGCACCGGTGTTCGGGCTGATCATCCTGCTGGCGGTCGGTTCGGACTACAACCTGCTGCTGGTCTCGCGATTCCAGGAGGAGATCGGCGCCGGCTTGAGGACGGGCATCATCCGCTCGATGGGGGAGACCGGCGGCGTCGTCACCGCGGCGGGCCTGGTGTTCGCGTTTACCATGATGTCCATGGCCGCCAGTGACCTGCGGTCGATCGGTCAGGCGGGCAGCACGATCGGGCTCGGCCTGTTGTTCGACACGCTCGTCGTGCGGTCGCTGATGACACCGTCCATCGCGGCGTTGCTCGGACGCTGGTTCTGGTGGCCCCTGAAAGTCCGTCCGCGCCCGGCCAGCGCCATGCTCCGGCCGTTCGGTCCGCGCCGGTTGGTGCGTTCACTCCTGCTCGGTGAGGAGGCCGACGCGGCTACCGCCCCGCTCGCAGCGGACCGCCCAGGGGCTCCCCAGCCGGTGCCGGTAGGCGTTCAGCCGGGGTAGTGCCGCGGGGTGAACACCTGGTCGCCGGAATCGCTTGCGTACCACTGTGTTTGGGAAGAGCCGACAATGAGCAGGCACCGCATGTCCACGTCGGCCGGATCGAGGTCGGCCAGCCGCACCACGCGGACGTCCTCGTCGGGTCCCGACACGTTGCGGCCGATCACCACCGGCGTGCCCGGCTCGCGATGGGCCAGTAGCAGGTCACGCATCGCGCCGACCTGCCAGGTGCGGGTCTTCGAAGCCGGGTTGTAGATGGCCAGCACCAGATCCGCGGCGGCGGCCGCGGATACGCGCGCCGAGATCACCTCCCACGGCTTGAGCCGATCGGACAGGGAGATCACCGCGTAGTCGTGCCCGAGGGGGGCGCCGACGCGGCTGGCCACGGCCTGCGCAGCGGTCATCGCGGGGATCACCCGGATCCGCACCCCGGGCCACTGCTTGGCCTCCTCGAGAACGGCGGTGGCCATCGCGAAGACACCCGGATCGCCGGACGACACCACCGCGACGGCGTGCCCCTGCTCGGCGAGGGCGCAGGCCAGCCGCGCCCGGGCGGGCTCGTCGGTGTTGTCGCTGGGATGACGGCGCTGGCCCTCCCGCACGGGGACGCGGTTCAGGTAGCCGTGGTAGCCGATGAGATCGGTCGCGGCGGCCAGTTCCCGCCGGCTCTGCGGTGTCATCCAGTCGTTGTCGCCGGGACCCAGGCCCACCACCGCGACGGTGCCGGCGGTGGACCGCCGATCGCGCCGACGGCCGCCGGGCAGCATGGCCAGCGAGAAGTACGGCACCCCGGCCTCGTCGACGTCCGCGGCGGGCAGGACGCGCTGGCCGGCCGTGCTGGCGCGCTCGACGTAGAACGCGTCGCCGAGCTGTCCGGATGCCGAAAGCGCCTCCCGCACATTGTGATACGAACGACCCAGTTTGAGCACCACGGCGGCGTCGGCGTCGGCGAGCCGGCGGGTCAGTTCGGCGACGGGCAGGGTGCCCGGCAAGATCGAGAGCACCTCGTCCCCGGCCACCAGCGGCGTCGCGACGGCGGCGGAGGCGGCGCTCACCGACGTCACGCCCGGCACGATCACGGCGTCGAACCGCTCGGTCAGCCGGGTGTGCAGGTGCATGTAGGAGCTGTAGAACAGCGGGTCGCCCTCGGCCAGCAGCGCGACGTCGCGGCCGGCGTCGAGGTGTGCGGCGATGCGCCCGGTGGCATCGGCGTAGAAGTCCTCCAGCGCGCCGGCGTAGCCGCCGGGATGGTCGGTGCCCTCGGTGGTGACCGGATAGACCAGGTGCTCCTCGATCTGGCCGGCCCTCAGGTACGGTTCGGCGATGCCGCGGGCGATGCTGCGGCCGTGCCGGGCGCTGTGATAGGCCACCACGTCGGCCTGACCGATCAGTCGGGCGGCCTTGACGGTCACCAGCTCGGGGTCGCCCGGCCCCAGCCCGACCCCGTAGAGGGTGCCCCGGTCGGTCATTCCCGCTCGCTCGCGATCGCGTTGACGGCGGCGGCGGCCATGGCGCTGCCGCCGCGGCGGCCCCGCACCACTAGGTAGGACATCCCGCGCGGACGGTCGATGAGCTCCTGCTTGGACTGTGCCGACCCGACGAACCCGACCGGCCCGCCGAGCACCGCGGCCGGTGGGGCGACGCCGTCGTCGAGAAGCTCGAGCACGCGGAACAGGGCGGTGGGCGCGTTGCCGATGGCCAGCACCCCGCCGGGCAGCCGGTCGGCCCACAGGTCGACGGCCGCCGCCGAGCGAGTGGTCTGGCGGAGCGCGGCCTGCTCGGGCGCGCGCGGATCGGCCACCAGCGACACAACCTCGTTGTCCGCGGGCAGCCGGGCTGCGGTGATCCCGGCGGCGACCATCGACGAGTCGCACAGCACCGGCGCGCCGGCGCGCAGCGCGGCGCCGGCCCGCGCGACCACGTCGTCGGTGTAGGCGACGTGCTCGGCGACGTCGACCTGCCCGCAGGTGTGGATCAGCCGGACCACGACCCGCGCGACGTCCTCGGGGAATCGCGCCAGGTCCGCCTCGGCGCGAATGGCCGCGAACGACTGCCGGTAGATCTCGGCCGCGTCGCGGATATAGTCGAGCACCCGCTCACCCTAAAGGCTGGTCGCCGCGCCTTCGATATCCCCGTCCCGTAGCGACCAGCACCTCACCGGCAAGCGGGCTGCCGCACGCCCGCTCGCAGCCGACGAAGTGGCGGTGCACCGCGGCCCGGGGGTCCAGCGCCTGCGCGGCGTCGGCCCGTACGTCGGCGACCGAATGCGCGCACCCGGGGCTACCCGTGCAGGCGCTGACACCCAGCCACGGGGAGTTCTCGTCGAAGACCAGGCCCAACGGCGCCAGCACCCGCAGCGTCACGTCCGCGACGCCCTCGTCGAGGTCGCACAGCAGCACCGACCGCCATGGGGTCACCACCAGCGGGGCCTCGACGGCGGCCAGGTATTCGGCCACCTGCGCCGGCAGCACGCCCAGCGGCACCGCGGCGCCCAGCGTGACGCCGCCGTCGTCCTGGTCGATCCACCCGACGGGGCCCCTGGTGACCGTCGGGAAGGCCGTCGCACTCAGTTCGGCGCCGGGCAGAACACGGCGGACGTCGTCTAATTCCTCTATACGCCAGGCGCTTCCGCGCGCGGCGACGAAACGCACCGCGACATCCGTCATCGCCTCGATCACCTCGCCGGGGGCCAACCGGACCCCGGTGTCGCGCCCGGCCAGCAGCAGGGCGCAGCCGTCGTCGAGCACGTGCGCGCCGACGTCGGCCCGCAAGCCGGAGACGTCGGCGCGGCCGTCGTCGAGGCTGAACCAGAACCGGCCGCCCAGCCCCGCGAGCCGGGGTTCGGCGCGGACCGCCGCGTCCAGCTCGCCGACCCATCCGCGAACGTCGCGCTTTCCGCCGGACCGGCCTGTCAGCGGAGACGCGACGATGTTCCGGACCCGCTCGTGCGTCACGGACGGCAGCAGCCCGGCGGCCGCGATCGCGTCGGCGGCCGCGGTCGTGTCGGTGATCCCTCGCAGCTGCACGTTGCCGCGCGCGGTCAACTCCAGCGTCCCTGATCCCAGTTCACCCGAGACCCGGGCGAGCGTGGCGAGCTGGGCGGCGGTGATCATGCCGCCGGGCAACCGGACTCGCGCCAGGGCTCCGTCGGCGGCCTGATGCACCTGCAGCGCGCCGGGGCACGCGTCGGTGTCGCGCGATCTGGCCATGAGTCCACGGTACGGCTCTAATCCGCGACCATGACCGGGGGCGAACATAGGTGGATTTGCATATTCTCCCGGGGGCGCCGCGGCGGTAGCGTCTGGTCAGGCTCATGGTGGACGAGGCATCGGCCGACGGCCCGACGGCGTACCGCTCGATGGGCCCGCATTCGCGATCGGCAACCAGTCGCTGATACCGATCGCCGAGGACCAGGCCGACTACGCGATGTGGTGGATCGAGCGGCTGCGCGACGGTTCGATGCGCGCCGTAGCGCCGACCGAGGCGGCCACCAAGGAATACAACGAGGCCATGAAAGCCGCGATGCCGCAGACCATTTGGGTCACCGGCTGCAGCAGCTGGTACCTCGGCAAGGACGGGCCGCGCGAACTGTTCCCTGGACGCCGGAAACCCACCACGCGCTGTTGCGTCGGCCCGTACTCGCGACTTCGACGTGCGCACCGCCCGAGGGGCGGCCCTTCTTACTGCGCCGAGCGTGAAGTGGCGGCGACATTTCGCCCTCAAAGTCAAGTGGTTAGTGCAACAGGGTGTTCAGGCTGCCTGCTCGAGGAGGGCTGCCAGCCGCTGAGCTGGCGTGTCGAGGTCGAGGGTGGGTCGAGGTCGTCGGTTAAGGGTGTCTTGGATGCGTTTGAGGTCGGCTGGGGTGTAGCCGCTGAGATCGCTGCCCTTTTCGAACCAGAACCGCAGCAGCCGGTTGGTGTTCTCGTTGGTGCCGCGCTGCCAGGGCGAATGCGGATTGCAGAAATACACCGGAGTTTTTAGCTGGAGGTGGATGTCTTTCCAGCGGGCCATCTCCGAGCCGCGATCCCAGGTGATCGAACGGCGTAGATGCTCGGGCAATTGGCTCATCGCGGCGATCATCGCGGTAGATACGGTCTCGGCGGTGTGGTCGCCAGGCAGGTGCAGCAGCAAGGTGAACCGGGTCGTGCGTTCGACCAGGGTGCCAATAGCGCTGTTGTTCGGGCCGACGATCAGATCACCTTCCCAATGCCCGGGAACCGCCCGGTCTTCGGCTTCGGCGGCCCGCTCGGCGATGGTGAACTCCTCACCGCTGCTGTAGACCCCGCTGCGGCTATCGACGTGACCGCGCGACTTGCGGGCCGGCCGCTTAGTGGACAAACACCGGTGCAGATCAGCGCGCAGACTGCCACGGGTCTGCACATACAGGCATTGGTAGATGGTTTCGTGGCTCACTGTTGCCAGCTTGTCATCGCGATGATCGCGGGCCAACACATCAGCGATCAGTTTCGGGCTCCACCCCTGGTCCATCCAGGCCTCGATCGCTGCGCATAACGGGTTGTCAATGAGCTTGAAATTCTTCGGCCGGCGAGCCTTCTCAGCGGCCCGCGCATGAGCCATCAGGGCGTGGTAATCCCCGTCGGCGTTGCGATTACGCCGCGTCTCGCGGTAGATCGTGGATCGGTCGCGGTCGAGCCGCTCAGCGATCTCGGCGTCACTGAGGCCGGCATCGCGCGCACGCATGATCTCGACACGTTCTTCGACACTGAGCCGATGACCTCGGCCACCGGGCAACGACATGTTGCCCGGTTGGAGTAGACCACGTCGACCCCGTCCGCCAATCTGCACCTTCATTGCCCCAGCCTTGCGCCACCACGCTGCCCCGACGTTGCGCGACACGCCCAGCTGCCGTTCGGCCTCCCACACCGACGTTCCCGAGCAGACGAGATCAAAAAACAGCCAGCGCAACTCCCGCGGAGCCCGATATCCAGTCGGCATTGCAACCTCCAAAACTAGGGATGTTGCACTGACCGTATGAATCTGCCGCCGATTTTTTCGCCCTGGTTGCACGTTCGGCGCGCGGTTCACGATTGGGTCCGCCCCAGCCGGGGCACACTCGTGGCCGTGGAGACGCAGGAGTACGCCCCGGGGCGTCTGGTCGATGTCTACGGCGAGGCGGCGCGGCCGACGGTCCTGATCTGGCACGGCATGCAGACCAACGCGCGCGCGGCCGTCGGGCCGCTGGCCGGGCTGCTCGCCGGCCACGGCCTGGCCGTGGCGGCGCCGGACTGGAACTCCCACGCCGACGACGGCGGGCGCGCGGATCTGCTGGGATCGGTGGAGTTCACCCGCGGGCGCGCCGGCGACGGCATCGTGCTCGTCGGGTGGTCTCTGGGTGGCGCCGCGGCGGCCGGATTGACGGTCGACGCGGACCGCTTCGGCATAACGCTGCGGCACACGGTCTGCCTGGCGGGGGCGTTCATGGCGCCCGATCCCATCTCGGACCGGCCCGTGACGGGCGGGCTGTCCGCCGACCGCGTCGGTCCGCCGTTCACCCTGCTGCACGGTCTCGACGACGACGTCGTGCCGGTGAGCGCCAGCCGCGAGTTCGCCGCCGACCTCCGGCGGATCGGCTGGCCGGTGGAGGTGGTCGAGCTGGTCGCCGACCACGGGTCGATCGCCGGCGCCGACTACGACGCCGCCGCCGACCGCTACGTGCCGGGGACCAGCGAACCCGCGCGGCGTGTGGCCGCCGAGGTCGCCGAGCGCATCGCGGCGACGCTGCGGTACGAATGATGGGTGGCTGACCCGACCATCCTGCTGCTCTCGACCTCCGACACGGACCTGATCAGCGCCCGTTCCAGCGGCAAGAACTATCGGTGGGCCAACCCGTCGCGGCTGTCCGAGGAGGAACTGCCGGACCTGCTCGCCGACGTCGACGTCGCGGTCGTGCGCATCCTCGGCGGCTACCGCGCCTGGCAGGGCGGCATCGACGCGGTGATCGCCAGCGGCGTGCCGACCGTGCTGGTCAGCGGTGAGCAGGCCGCCGACGCCGAGCTGACCGGCCTGTCTACGCTCGCGGCCGGCATCGCGGTCCAGGCGCACATCTACCTGGCCCACGGCGGCGTGGAGAACCTGCGTCAGCTGCACGCCTTCCTGTCCGACACGGTGCTGATGACCGGGTTCGGGTTCAGCCCCCCGGTGGTCACGCCGACCTGGGGCGAGCTGGAGCGGCCTGCGAGTACCGTCGACGGCCCCACCATCGCCGTGCTCTACTACCGCGCGCAGCAGCTGGCCGGCAACACCGCCTACATCGAAGCGCTCTGCCGCGCGATCGAACAGGCCGGCGGGCGGGCGCTGCCCGTCTATTGCGCGTCGCTGCGCACCGCCGAACCCGCACTGCTGCAACGACTCGGCGACGCCGACGCCATGGTGGTCACCGTGCTGGCCGCCGGGGGCCTGAAACCCGCGACCGCGTCGGCCGGTGGCGAGGACGACAGCTGGAACGTCGAACACCTTGCGGCCCTGGACATCCCGACCCTGCAGGGCCTGTGCCTCACCAGCCCGCGCGCCCAGTGGGCCGCCAACGACGACGGACTCAGCCCGCTCGACGTCGCCACCCAGGTGGCGGTGCCGGAGTTCGACGGCCGCATCATCACGGTCCCCTTCTCGTTCAAGGAGATCGACGACGACGGGCTCATCTCCTACGTCGCCGACCCCGAACGCTGCGCGCGGGTGGCCGGCCTGGCGGTCCGGCACGCCCGGCTCCGCCACGTCGCGGCGGCGGACAAGCGGGTGGCGCTGGTGTTTTCGGCGTACCCCACCAAGCACGCCCGCATCGGGAACGCGGTGGGGCTGGACACCCCGGCGAGCGCGGTCGCGCTGCTGCGCGCGATGGGCGAGCGCGGGTACCGGGTGGGGGATGTGCCCGGAGTCGAGGCCGGCGACGGCGACGCGCTGATCCACGCGCTGATCGAGCGGGGCGGACAGGACCCGGACTGGCTGACCTCAGAGCAGTTGGCCGGCAACCCCATCCGTGTTTCTGCCAAGGACTACCGGGACTGGTTCGCCGCCTTGTCGGCCGAACTCACCGACGCGGTGACCGAGCACTGGGGGCCGCCGCCCGGCGAGCTGTTCGTCGATCGCACGAGAGACCCCGACGGCGAGATCGTCATCGCCGCAATCCAATCGGACAACCTGGTGCTGATGGTGCAGCCGCCCCGCGGCTTCGGCGAGAACCCCGTCGCCATCTACCACGACCCCGACCTGCCGCCCAGCCACCACTACCTGGCCGCCTATCACTGGCTCGACGCCGGGTTCGGGGCGCACGCGGTGGTGCATCTCGGCAAGCACGGCAACCTGGAATGGCTGCCGGGCAAGACCCTGGGGATGTCCGCGGCCTGCGGGTCCGACGCCGCGCTGGGCGACCTACCGCTGATCTACCCGTTCCTTGTCAACGACCCCGGCGAGGGCACCCAGGCCAAGAGGCGCGCGCACGCCGTGCTCGTCGACCATCTCATCCCGCCGATGGCGCGCGCCGAAACCTACGGCGACATCGCCCGTTTGGAGCAGCTCCTCGACGAGCACGCCAACGTGGCCGCGCTCGACCCCGCCAAGCTGCCCGCGATCCGCCAGCAGATCTGGACGCTGATCCGGGCCGCCAAGATGGACCACGACCTCGGGCTCACCGAACGGCCCGAGGAGGACTCGTTCGACGACATGCTGCTGCATGTCGACGGCTGGCTCTGCGAGATCAAGGACGTCCAGATCCGTGACGGGCTGCACATCCTGGGTCAAAAGCCCACGGGCGAAGCCGAACTGGATCTCGTCCTGGCAATTCTCCGGGCCCGCCAGCTGTTCGGCGGCGAACACGCCCTTCCCGGCCTGCGCCAGGCGCTGGGTCTGGCCGAGGACGGGACGGACGACCGGTCGTCGGTCGACGAGACCGAGGCCGCCGCGCGGGAACTCGTGGCGGCGCTGCAGGCCAGCGACTGGGACCCCGGCGCCGCCGACCGCCTCACCGACAACGCCGACGTCGCCGCGGTGTTGCGGTTCGCGGCCACCGAGGTGGTACCCCGGCTGGCCGGCACGGCCTCGGAGATCGACCAGGTGCTGCGCGCCCTGGACGGCCATTTCATCCCCGCCGGCCCGTCGGGCTCGCCGCTGCGCGGCCTGGTCAACGTGCTGCCCACCGGGCGCAACTTCTACTCCGTCGACCCCAAGGCTGTGCCGTCCCGGCTCGCCTGGGAAGCCGGTGTGGCGCTGGCGGACTCGCTGCTGACCCGCTACCGCGACGACCACGGGCGGTGGCCGCAGTCGGTGGGTCTGTCGGTGTGGGGCACCTCGGCCATGCGCACGGCCGGCGACGACATCGCCGAAGTTCTTGCGCTGCTGGGCGTTCGGCCCGTGTGGGACGACGCGTCGCGGCGCGTCGTCGACCTCGCGGCTATCCCGCTGGCCGAGCTGGGCCGTCCGCGCATCGACGTCACCGTGCGGATCTCGGGCTTCTTCCGGGACGCCTTCCCGCACGTGGTCACCATGCTCGACGACGCGGTCCGGCTGGTCGCCGATCTGGACGAGCCCGCCGACGACAACTACGTGCGCGCGCACGCCCGGGCCGATCTCGCTCAACACGGTGACGAAAGGCGATCCACGACAAGGATATTCGGCTCCAAGCCGGGAACCTACGGCGCGGGCCTGCTGCAGCTGATCGACAGCCGCAACTGGCGCGACGACGCCGACCTGGCGCAGGTATACACCGCGTGGGGCGGATTCGCCTATGGTCGCGACCTGGACGGCCGCGAGGCGGTCGACGACATGAACCGCCAGTACCGGCGCATCGCGGTGGCCGCCAAGAACACCGACACCCGCGAGCACGACATCGCCGACTCCGACGACTACTTCCAGTATCACGGCGGGATGGTGGCCACGGTGCGCGCGCTGACGGGGCAGGCGCCCGCCGCCTATATCGGCGACAACACGCGACCCGACGCGATCCGCACCCGCACGCTGTCGGAGGAGACCGCGCGGGTGTTCCGCGCCCGCGTCGTCAACCCGCGCTGGATGGCGGCGATGCGCCGGCACGGTTACAAGGGTGCATTCGAGATGGCCGCGACGGTCGACTACCTGTTCGGCTATGACGCGACCGCCGGGGTGATGGCCGACTGGATGTATGAGCGGCTCACCGAGAGTTATGTGCTGGATCCCGAGAACCGCAAGTTCATGGCCGAATCCAACCCCTGGGCGCTGCACGGCATGGCCGAGCGGTTGCTGGAGGCCGCCGGCCGCGGCATGTGGGCCAAACCGGAGCCGAAGACCCTGGACGGGCTGCGGCAGGCGTTGCTCGAAACCGAAGGCGATCTGGAGGGCTGAGCAGGGTCGGCGCGGGAGGTATCAGATGAAGTCCGACCCGCCATCCACGTTGACCATGGCCCCGGTGACGTAACCGTTTCTCCGCGACGCCAGGTAGGCGGTAATGGAAGCGACCTCCTCGGGAAGGCCGGCACGTCCGAGGTCGCACGGTTGGTGAAAGTTGTTGTCGATCCAGGTCATGACGTCCACCGGATCGGTGGCGTCCAGCCCATCGGCGGCCAGGATGTCCTTCAGCTGCTCGGTGAAGCTGGCAGTCACGATCGTTCCCGGGCAGACGCAGTTCACCAGAATGCCGTCCCTGGCAAGGCTTTTCGCAAGATTCTTGGTGACGCTGGCCAGTGCCGCCTTCGCCGCCGTATAGGCGACGATGCGCGGGTTCTGCCGCTGAATCGAGTGCGCGGACAGCGTCACGATGCGGGCCCAATCCGCGGAGCGTAATAAGGGCAGTGAGGCGCGAACCGACCGCACGGCAGACATCGTGCCGAGGGTGAACGCCTCTGCCCATTGCGTGTCGTCCATCTCCTCGAAATAGCCATCACCCGGGCCAATCGTGTGGACCAGGCAATTGAGCCGACCCCAACGCTGCGACACTGCGGCGAAACCATCGGCGATGGACGAGGCATCGGCCATGTCTACGCTGATCCCGATCGCGTCCGGGGCGCCGGCCTCGCGCAGCGATGCCGCGGCGGCATCCAGCGCGCCCTGGCTTCTGGCCATCACCGCCACGCTGGCTCCCTCGGCCGCCAGGGTTTCGGCGATGGCGAGCCCCATTCCCTTGCTGCCGCCCGTGACCACGGCCGTCGATCCGGCAAGACCCAGGTCCATCGACGTCTCCCTCTCGTTGTTGTCGTTTCAGAGCGAAACCCCGGCGATCGTCTCCGCTGCCACGCCCAGCCCGCCCAAACAGAAACGCAGCGCGAGTTGGCGAACCTTGTCGCGGTCGCAATCGCCGGTCGTCCACTGCCGCTCGATGCCTGCCCACACCACGGCGTGGATGGCGTGCGCACCGTCCAGCGGATCGATGTGATGGAACACTCCCTGCCGCAGGCCCCGTTCAAGTGCTTCGCTGAGCGGCTTGAGCAGCTGTTCGTAGGCCGGCCGCACCAGCTGAGGGGAGGCGAACATCTGGGATTGAGCCTCCAGCGACACGCGGCGCAAATCGGATTCGACGTGATCGTCGAACGCCAAGTCGAGTCGCCCGTCGATCCACGCCGCCACCGCCTCGATCTCCGTGGTGGTGGCGGCCATTCGGTGCCGTAACCGCCGTTCCTCGGTGCGTGCCATCGCAAAGAAGAGTGCGGCCACCAGTTCGTCCTTGGAGGCGAAATGCCGATAGAACGCGCGGGTGCCCAATGCGGCTCGGTCCAGCACCGCGGCAATGCTCAGGCCTCGAAACCCCTTCTCCCGCAGTGTTGTTGACGCCGCAGTCAGGATCTTGCGGCGCACCGCCGGGTCTGGAGGTAGTTTGTCGCGTCGCCGTCTGCGCTGAGGGTCCACGGGGGTCAGGCCGTCGCATCGTAGGCGGCAAGGTAGTCCGAGAACCGCTCGCGAACGCCTTCGGGTGTCAGGCCGTAGTCTGCCAGGTCATAGTCGTGCGCACCGTGCGCGCCGGGCCGGTGCGTTTGGGCCCACTGCCTGACCGATCGCCGGGTCGCGTCGGTGAAACTCAGTCCGAGGAGCTCATAGCTTGCCTGTAGGGTGCGTACCGGATCGGTTTGCAAATCCGCGAACGACACATCCGCGAATCGGTCGTCGCCCGCCCGGCTGCGGAAACCCATCGCTCGCCGAACCGCTTCGACCCAGCTGTCGACCTGCTCGGCGCCCAGCTCCGCGGCGTCGTTGTGGTCGCTGCTCCAGCTGCGCACGTACCGGATCAGGCTGCATACCGACGCCATCACCTTGGCCGGATCGCGATGGCTCCACAGGAATTTCGCGTTCGGATAGGCCTCGACGAGCGCGTCGAGCGCGAACATGTGCACCGGCGTCTTGAGGTGCCACAGATCCGGTGGGCAATGCCATTGCAACACTTTGAGCACCCGGCGGTGAAAGGTATAGGTCTCGCGCATGTCACAGTCCATCAGCCACGCCAAATACCCGGGTGCGCGAACGGCGCCGTCGAAATGGAAGGTACGGAAGCTCATTCCCATCAGGTCCTGGCATTCCGTCGGGGCCGTTGGCTCCGAGTTGTACAGCGCTTTCATCAACGGAAACATCTCGTCGAGCATCTTGAGGCCGGCCTCGGCCTGGGCGATCCGCGGATCGGTGTGTTGGGTGGCCGCATCCGGTGGCGGGGTGGGTGCTTGAGATTCCCACATCCGTAGCGACCGGAACTGAGGGTCTGCAGCCACCAGTTGGCTCAGCGCGGTGGTCCCCGTGCGTGGTAAGCCGATCACAAAAACCGGGCCGCCGATCACCTCCTCGTCGATCTCCGGATGCTGGGTGTAGGTGTCCTCGATCTTGAGGCGCTGGATGAGGGCGTTGCTGATGGTGGCATGCTGGATTACCCTGCCCGTCTCGTTGAGATCCGCCTCGGTGTTCAACGCCTCGACGATGCGCTCGAGTCCCTCCCGATAGTACGGCGAGCCGAAATCCTCGAGACCGGTTGCGGCGCAGGCGCCGTCTTCCAACTCGTCAGCGTCGAACGTCATGGTCCGAACCTTTCGCGCACGGCGCGGCGGCGCGCCGCGAGGATGAATTTCCGCGCTTGGGAGGTGATCGTTGCTGTGTCCGATGGCAACTCCGCAGCCAGGTCGTCGAACGGCACCACCCGCGTCGCCGGTGTGGGGGCGGACTTGGTCCGCACGCAGCGCAGGATGATCGGACCGTTGCTGTATCCGGCGGTGTCGAGCCAGTTCGCGACACCGGGGTCACGAGCACACAGCACCACACGCACCAATCCGTCAGAATCCGCGACAGCCTGATGGGCGTTCAGGCTCGACTGGTGGCGCCCGTAGTGAATAGTCTCCCACCACGGGTTGCCGATCGAGAAGCTCCAGTAAATCCCTTCGGGCGGTTCAACTTCGACGATGAGTGCTTCATCGGGGCGCAGCTCCCACCGACCGATTACCGGCTTGTTCTCCGCGGCCGCGCCGATATCGCTGCGGTCGATCGGCGGCAGGAAACCGTTGGGTGGCGGTGCGGCACCGAACTGCAGAAAAAACGCCAGGTTGTCATGGACGAAGTCGCCGAGGGCGACCAACTGCCGCGACAGCGCCACGTCCGCGTCGACCGACGGGGCGGCCGTGCCCACCGCGTCGCCGAGGCGTTCGATGTGCAGCGATGATGCCACCTCGGCATCCCAGTCATAGAAGAAATGCCGCACCGTCAGTGTTGGATGGTCACCTTCGATGCGCATCCAATTCCCCGACCGCTCATCGGCTGACAGCACGACCTCAAAGTTTCCGTCGGCGTCCACGTCGAGCTCATCCACCAGCGCGTTCGCAGTTGCCACGATGCCATTCATCGTCTGCAGCCCGACGTAGCGTGCGGTGCCGCGATTCCCGAACAGTCGGTAACTCTCCGCCCCGCTGAGCACGGCGCGGGTGTATATGCAGTCCGGACACTCCATTCCCCAGGTCACCAGGTCATCGGTGCTGGTGCGTTGCACGCAGAGGTCCGGATCCGGATCAAACCGCAACACCTCGTCGATACCTGCGGTAAGCAACACGAGCAGGTGCCGCATACCCGCGGCGAGATCGACTCGATTTCGGTTCGCCGGGTCGGATTCGACAATCTGCGCGGCCTCGTGGAGCCGGGCCAACAGATGCGACCACGCCTGGGACAGCTCGAGGTTGCCGGGCTCGCGCGGCGAGGGCGACAGGGCCGCCTCGGCGATCGCGAACGGCAACCACGCCAGCGGCTTCGTTGCATCGCTCACGTTTCGGTCGGCCCTCTGCGGTCAGTGCCGGGGCACTCTAGGTGAAAACACGGATTTCGGTTAATGTGACGACTATTGCAGCAGAGGGTCGGAAACGTCAACGCCCCGTTCGCAAAAACCGCGGCGCACCGCACGGCATGGCCGAACGAGCCGCTCGAAGCGGCAGGTCGGCAGGCGCGCGAGCGCAAATCCTGACGGGGCCGCGCCAGGCGCGCTGCTGGAAACCGAGCGTGATCTCGAGGGCCACCCTGCCGTAGGTTTGGACCGTGACGCCCACCTTCGCCGACCTCGCCAAGTCGCAATACCTCCTGCTGACCACATTCACCAAGGACGGCCGGCCCAAGCCCACGCCGATCTGGGCCGCCGCCGATGCGGATCGTCTCCTGGTGATCACCCAGGAAAAGTCATGGAAGGTCAAGCGGATCCGCAACTCACCCCGTGTCATGCTGGCCACCTGCACAATGGGGGGCAAAGCGACCAGTGAGGCCGTCGAGGGCACCGCGGCCGTCCTCGACAAGTCGCAGACGCCCGCCGTCTACGACGCGATCGGAAAGCGGTACGGCATCGTCGGCAAGGTGTTCAACTTCGTCAGCAAGCTGCGTGGCGGTATGGACAACAATGTCGGCCTCGAGCTGCGAGTGGCCCCGGCCTGACCGATGGGCACGGTCTTGATTCCGATCCCCGACCGTGACTTCGACCCGACCGAGGTCGCGGTCAGTTGGCGAGTCCTGACCCGAAACGGCCACCGCGTGGTCTTTGCGACCGAAGCCGGCCGACCCGGGCGCGCGGACGACATCATGGTGACCGGCCGGGGATTGGACGTCTGGTCAAAACTGCCGGTGCTAGGTTCCGTCCCGGCGGTGGGGTTGGTGCTGCGCGCGAATCGGGAGGGGCGCAATGCCTACCGAGACATGCTGCAGTCGGCGGATTTTCAGCACCCGACGGCGTGGGCGCAAACCACCCTCGATGGCATCGATGCGTTGCTGTTGCCCGGCGGGCACCGCGCCCGCGGAATGCGCGGCTACATCGACAGCGACCTATTGCATCGGCTGGTCGTCGAGGCGTTCGAGCGCGGGGTGGTCGTGGCCGCGATTTGTCATGGCGTGTTACTGGCGGCCCGCAGCGTCGATCCCCGCACGGCCCGCTCCGTGCTCTATGGGCGCAGGACCACGGCCCTGACGTGGGCCATGGAGCGGCTGGCCTGGCGGCTCACCCGATTCACCCGAATGTGGGATCGCGACTACTACCGGACCCACACAGAAGCGCCCGGGCAGCCGGCCGGCTACATGTCGGTGCAGTCGGAAGTGACCCGCGCGCTTGAGCGTCCGACCGATTTCTGTGACGTCGTCCGCGGGTCCCCGCACTGGTGGCTCAAGTCTTCCGGCCTGGTGCGGGACACCGCGACCGACTCGCGGCCGGCGTTCGTCGTCGACGATGGCGACTATTTGTCGGCGCGGTGGCCGGGGGATACGCACACTTTCGCGACCGCGCTGTCGCGGAAGTTGAACGAATCCGGTTAGACGGCAAGGGTATTCCGCTCGCCCTGTCGCAGAAGCCCGGCTTTCGGCTACGCCGTCGCCCCCAGGTGCTCGCCGAAGAACGCGAAGACGCGGTCCCAGGCGTCCTCGGTGGCCGCGTGGTCGTAGCCGAACCCCGCGATCCGGGCCAGCGGCTGGCCCGGCAGGTCGTTGGCGAAGCTGTGCCCGACGCCGGGGTAGACCTTGATGTCGGCGGTGATGTTGTTGCGCGCGGTGACCTCCCGCAGGCGCTCCGGCGCGCCGCGGCCCAGGGGATCGCGGCCGCCGAAGCTGGCCACGATCGGGCACGCCCCGTCCAGCGTCTCGCTGAGGTGGCGGGGCAGGGGAGTGCCGTAGAACGGAGCCGACGCGCCGAATCCCCTGGGCGACATGACAAGCGCGTACTGACCGCCCATGCAGAACCCGGCGATGCCGACACGCCCGCTGCACTCCGGCATGGCCAGCAGGTGGTCGCGGGTGGCCAGGATGTCGTCGAGGGCGCGCCCCCGCTGGGTCATCAACTCCCGCATCACGCGGCTGATGCAGCGGATCCGGCCGCCGCGGGCGTACAGGTTCGGCGTGACCGCCAGGTAGCCCGCCCGGGCGATGCGGTCGTTGGTCGCCTGCTTGTCCGGTCCGTAGCCGATCAGGTCGTGGATCACCACCACACCCGGCCACGGCCCCGTTCCCGCCGGGGTGTTCAGCAGCGCATCGATCGGCCCGTCGGGGGTGTTGATCTGAATCGTTGTCATAGCGTCATCTAACTGCAGCGTCGGCGGGCGCCACCAGGGGAACTCGGGGCCTGGCCGCGAACGTTGGCGTGACATGGTTTGGCGGCTGTTTCTCCTTTATGCCCTCGTCGAGCTCACGGTGGTCGTCGCGCTGGTGTCGACGGTCGGGTGGGGCTGGACCCTGCTGGTGCTGTTGGCCACCGCCCTGCTCGGGTGGGGCATCCTGGCGCCCATGGCCGGCTCACACCTGATCCACCGGATCGGGCAGTTGCGCTCCGGGTTGAGTGAAAGACGGACGCTGGCGAGTGACGGCGCCATGCTCACGCTGGCCATGGGACTGGTCATGGTGCCCGGCATGGTCACCACCGCGCTGGGCCTGCTGCTGCTGGTCCCGTCGGTGCGCGCGGTCGCGGCCCCCGCTCTGGCGTCGTTTGCCATCCGCGGCCTGCGCGGGCGCGTCCCGCTGGTCACCTACGCGACCGCGTTCACGACCGCGCCCCGGCGCGGTGACTTCGGGGACCGTCGCGACTACATCGACGGCGAGGTTATCGACGTGTACGACGCCGAGCCGCCCGCCCTGCCGAATCGCTCGCCGGACCGACCCTGACGGGTGGCCCACGTAGTTTTGGCCTGTGAGCCTGATCGAGACGAGCGCCGAGACCACCCTGTTGGTCAACGGGCGGGTGCACAGCCCGGCGCACCCCGACGCGACCGCGATGGCGGTGCGCGGCGACGTGGTCGTCTGGCTGGGCAGCGACGACGTCGGCCGCGGCCAGTTCCCGGGCGCCGGTGTCGAAGACCTGCAGGGCGCCTTCGTTGGGCCCGGCTTCGTGGACAGCCACGTCCACGTCAGCGCGATGGGGCTGACGCTCAGCGGGCTGGACTTGCGCCCGGCGCGATCGCGCGGCGAGTGCCTGAGGATGCTGGCCGACCACGCGGCCGCCCACCCGGACCGACCGGTGTGGGGGCACGGCTGGGACGAATCGGGATGGCCCGAGAACTCGCCGCCGACCACCGCCGACCTCGACGCCGCGCTCGGTGACCGGCCCGCCTACCTGACACGCGTCGACGTCCACTCCGCGCTCGCCTCGACGGCGCTGCGGAGGCTGGCCCCGGACCTGCCGGCGGCTGCCGGCTTCAGCGCCGAGGAGCCACTGGCCGGCGACGCCCACCACCTGGTGCGCGCCCTCGCCCGCGACCTGCTGACGCCCGAGCAACTCGCCGACGCCCGGACCGCGGCGCTGCACGCGGCCGCCGCTTCGGGGATCGTCGCGGTGCACGAATGCGCCGGCCCGGAGATCGGCGGCCTCGAGGACTGGCGGCGCCTGCGTGCCCTCGATCACGGCGTCGAGGTCGTCGGTTACTGGGGGGAGGCGGTGACCACCCCCGAACAGGCCCGCGCCCTGCTCGACGAGACGGGCGCGCGGGGGCTGGCCGGCGACCTCTTCGTCGACGGCGCGCTCGGTTCCCGCACCGCCTGGCTGCACGAGCCCTACGCCGACGCCCCCGACCGCGTCGGCACCTGTTACCTGGACCCCGACGCCGTGGAGGCCCATGTGCGGGCGTGCACGACGGCCGGGGTGACCGCCGGCTTCCACGTGATCGGCGACGCCGCGGTCTCGGCCGCGGTTGCCGCCTTCGAGCGGGTCGTCGACGACCTGGGCGTGGGGGCCGTGGCCCGCTGCGGGCACCGCCTCGAGCACGTGGAGATGGTCAGCGCCGAGCAGGCCGCCAAGCTCGGCGCCTGGGGCGTCATCGCGAGCGTCCAACCCAACTTCGACGCCCTGTGGGGCGGTGCCGACGGCATGTACGCGCGGCGGCTGGGCGCCGAACGAGGCCTCCGGCTCAATCCGCTCGCGCTGTTAGCATCCCAAGGCGTGCCCCTCGCGCTCGGTACGGACGCCCCCGTGACAGGCCACGACCCGTGGGCGAGTGTGCGCGCGGCGGTCAACCACCGTACCCCCGGCAGCGCCGTCTCGGCGCGCGCCGCGTTCGCGGCCGCCACCCGGGGTGGCTGGCGGGCGGCGGGCGTCCGCGACGGCACCGCGGGCACCCTGGTTCCGGGCGCGCCCGCCTCCTACGCCGTGTGGGACGTCGGCCCCCTCGAGGTCAGCGCACCCTTGGACGGGGTTCAGCGGTGGTCCACCGACCCCCGTTCCCGGGTCCCGGCCCTGCCGCCGCTCGGCCCGACGGACGCCTTGCCCCGTTGCCTGCGCACGGTGCACCGGGGCGCGGTGATCTATGGCTGACGAATGGCTGCCGGGACGCACCGGCGGCGACCCGATCAGCGAGGAGGCCGAGTCCGAGCGCGACGAGGAACCCGCCGAGGTCAGGGTCGAGCCTGAACCGGACCAGGGCGATGAGGGGACGCCCAAGGATGCCGCCTCACCGGCGCGAGCGGCGCGACGTGCCGCCGCGTCCGTCAGCGCCGCGGTGATCGCGCGGCTGCCCGGGGTGTGGGCCACGCTGCGGCCGCGCCTGCCACGGTTGGTGCTGGCCGTCGGGGCCGGCTTGCTGCTGTGCGCCAGCTTCCCGCCGCTGAACTGGTGGTGGGCGGCCGTCATCGCCGCCGCCCTGCTCGCGTGGGTGCTGACGCACCCCGCCACGACCGTCGCGGGTGGCCTCGGCTATGGATTCCTGTTCGGGCTGGCGCTGTACGTCCCGCTGCTGCCCTGGATCAGCAACCTCGTGGGTGCCGCGCCATGGCTGGCGCTGTCGACGACGTGCGCGCTGTTTCCCGCGGTGTTCGGACTGTTCGCGGTCGTGGTGCGGCGGCTGCCCGGCTGGCCGATCTGGTTCGCGCTGGTGTGGGCGGCCCAGGAATGGCTGAAGTCGATCCTTCCCTTCGGCGGGTTCCCCTGGGGGCTGGTGGCGTTCGGCCAGGCGCAAGGCCCGTTGCTGCCGCTCGTGCAGCTCGGCGGCGTAGCGCTCCTGTCCACCGCGATCATGCTGGTGGGATTCAGCGTGGCGGCGATCGGCCTGGAGATCGCGAAGTGGTGGAACACCGGACACGCGGCGACGCGCGAGACCGGCGCCGCGGCCGCGACAGCCGACTCGCCGCCGCCCGCCGTGGTGCTGCCCGGCGTATGCATCTGCCTGGTGTTGCTCGCCGCGATCGTCGTCTGGCCCCAGGTGCGGCACGCCGGCATGGGAAACGGCGGGGAACAGTCGGTCACGGTCGCCGCGGTCCAGGGCAACGTGCCGCGGCTGGGCCTGGACTTCAACGCCCAACGCCGCGCCGTCTTGGACAACCACGTCCGGGAGACCCTGCACCTGGCCGAGGACGTGCGCGCCGGCGTCGCACCCCAACCGCAGTTCGTGATCTGGCCGGAGGACTCGTCGGACATCGACCCGTTCGTCAACCCCGACGCCGCCCAGCAGATCGCACAGGCCGCGGCGGCGATCGGAGCGCCGATCCTGATCGGCACGGTGCTCGACGTCCCGGGCCGCCCACCGCAGGATCCGGCGTATACCAACACCGTCATCGTGTGGAACCCCGTGACGGGGCCGGCCGACCGTCACGACAAGCAGATCGTGCAGCCGTTCGGCGAGTACCTGCCGATGCCGTGGCTCTTCAAGCACCTGTCCGGCTACGCCGACCGGGCCGGCCACATGGTGCCCGGCGCCGGCAGCGGCGTCGTGCACATCGCGGGGGTGCCGGTCGGGGTGGCCACGTGCTGGGAGGTGATCTTCGACCGCGCCCCGCGGCAGGCGGTCCGTAACGGCGCGCAGCTGCTGGCCGTGCCGAGCAACAACGCCACCTTCAACAAGACGATGAGCGAACAGCAGCTGGCGTTCGCGCAGGTGCGTGCCGTCGAGCACGACCGCTACGTGGTGGTGGCGGGCACCACCGGGATCAGCGCGGTCATCGCGCCGGACGGCGCCGAGCTGGTGCGGACCGACTTTTTCCAGCCGGCCTACCTCGACATCCAGGTGCGGCTGAAGACGAAGCTGACGCCGGCGACCCGGTGGGGCCCGATCGTGCAGTGGGCCCTGGTCGCGGCGGCCGCGGGGGCCATCCTGGCCGGGATACGGCACAATAGGTCTTTCTCGGGTTCCTCCTCGGGGTCTTTTCCGGTGTGGTTCCCGCGGCCGATTCGTCGTAGGGCCCGGCGCCGGGACGACGCCGAAGACGCCGGTGCGCCGCCCGACCAACCGCGTGCTGACGACGGTGGCACGGAAAGGGCGAACGGAACCGCGCCCGACGGGGGCGGCGCGGACGACCTGCGGGGGAGTTCGCCCGACGGCGGCCACGACGGCCTGGAGACAATGCAAGACAGCCCGCCCGAGGAGGGCGGCCGACCCGATTTCGGGCGACACGGAGGAGCTACATGACCAGCGGCAAGCCGGCACCCCGGATTCCGGGCGGCATCCCCAACCAGCCCAGCCAGCGGACCTTGGTGATCATCCCCACCTACAACGAGCGGGAGAACCTGCCGGTGATCCACCGCCGGCTCAAAGAAGCGTGCCCCAACGTCCACCTGCTGATCGTCGACGACAGCAGCCCCGACGGCACCGGCGAGATCGCCGACGAACTGGCGGCGGCCGATCCGGGCCGCACGCATGTCATGCATCGGACCGCCAAGGATGGCCTGGGTGCGGCCTACCTGGCGGGCTTCGCCTGGGGTCTGAGCCACGACTACTCGGTGCTCGTCGAGATGGACGCCGACGGCAGCCACGCCCCCGAACAGCTGCACCTCTTACTCGACGCCGTCGACGCCGGCGCCGACCTGGCCATCGGTTCGCGCTACGTCGAGGGCGGCAACGTCCGCAACTGGCCGTGGCGGCGCTGGGCGCTGTCCTGGACGGCGAACACCTACGCGCGGCTGGCGCTCGGCATCGGTGTGCACGACATCACCGCCGGCTACCGGGCCTACCGCCGCGAGGTCCTCGAGGCGATCGGCCTGGACGCGGTGGACTCGAAGGGCTACTGCTTCCAGATCGACCTGACGTGGCGCACCGTCTGCAACAGGTTCACCATCGTCGAGGTACCGATCACCTTCACCGAGCGCGAACTGGGCGTCTCCAAGATGAGCGGATCGAACATTCGCGAGGCGCTGGCGAAGGTCACCCGATGGGGTGTCGAGGGGCGGCTCAACCGCGTCCGAGCCGCCCGCGCTCACGACCACGCGTAGGCGCGGTGGGCGGCGAGGTCAGCCGCGGCGGCGGGTCCTGATGATCTCGAGGCGCTCCTTGAGCAGCTCCTCGAGCTCCTCGACCGAGCGGCGCTCCAGCAACATGTCCCAGTGCGTCCGCGGCGGCTTGACCTTCTTCGGTTCCGGCAGGTCACCCTCGATCAGGGTGCCTTCCATGCCGTTGCGGCACAGCCAGGTGCCGGGAATCTCGGCGTCGTCGGCGAACGGGACTTCGAACTCCTCGCCGTTCTCGGTGCGATACCGCGCGATCTGCCGCGGCGCGAGGTCGTGGTTGCGGTCGGTCTCGTAGCTCACGGCCCCAAGGCGACTGCCTCTCAAGACGCGATCAGCCATGTGTGCTACTCCTCTGGGTCTTTTGAGCCTGGCGGCCCCGTATTGCAAATCTTCGTTAACTCAACGTTACGACACCCTGGGTAGTTCCCAGGAAACGAGCGGTGTGTGCGACGCGACCATCGATGATACCGGGATCGAGGAGCGCTCCGGCTAAAGTCGGCGGCGTGACTCGCCGCGCCCAACCACAGCCATGCCGGTGGTGTGGTCGTGACGTGAGCGACGCCGGAATGGGGCGCCGCCGCCAGTACTGCCGGCAGTCGTGCCGGCAGCGGGCCTACGAGCAGCGGGCCTCGTTCAACCGTGCTGGAGCGACCGACCTGCCCGCCGATGCGGTGGTGTTGTCCGCCGACGACGCCGCCGACCTGTCGGACCGGGTCTACCAGGTCCGATGCGCGGCGGACGACGTCGCGACCGCGCTCGACGAAGGCGCAGGGCCGGCCGAACTCCGCGAATTGTGCGACGTGCTGGTCCGCGCCGCCCGGGCCGCCGACGGCTGGCGCCGGGCGGGTGTTTGACCCTGCCGCCGCCGCCGTCCCTCATGCGCATCATCACCGTCGATCCGGAGCCGGGTACAGTCGCGCCATGGACGACAGGCCGGGTGAACCCAGGGCTACGTGCATGGCGCCCCGCGTGTCTCGCATTCTCGAGCCGGTCCTCCTCTAGCAGCTGGGAGTATCGGGCGTTTTGAAATCGTGCCGGAGTTGGCGATACTCACCAGCGAACTTGTGTCGAAGAGCAGCATGGCGCTCGTCTCCGCGACGGCATCGCCACATGCAACAAATTCCGTGACTCGGCGAGGTCCGCACCCGGCGTTAGCAGGCAGCCAAGTTAGGCGAGGGTTAGGCGAGGTTACTGATGGTTGATCAACTCCAGCATGCGACCGAAGCGCTGCGCAAGGCGCTGGTCCAGGTGGAACGCCTGAAGCGCACCAATCGCGCGCTGCTGGAGCGGTCGAGCGAGCCGATCGCCATCGTCGGTATGTCCTGCCGCTTCCCAGGCGGAATCGACTCCCCGGAGGGCCTCTGGCAGATGGTTGCCGACGGCCGCGACGTGATGACGGAGTTCCCCACCGACCGCGGCTGGGACCTGGCCGGCCTCTTCGACCCCGATCCCGACGCGCGGCACAAGTCGTACGTCCGCACCGGCGGCTTCGTCGACGGGGTCGCCGACTTCGATCCCGGGTTCTTCGGCATCGCCCCCAGCGAGGCGCTGGCGATGGATCCCCAGCACCGGATGCTGCTGGAGCTGTCGTGGGAGGCGTTGGAGCGGGCGGGAATTGACCCGACCGGGCTGCGGGGCAGCGCCACCGGCGTCTTCGCGGGCCTCATCGTCCAGGGCTACGGCATGTTGGCCGAGGAGATCGAGGGTTACCGCCTGACCGGCATGACCTCGAGCGTGGCGTCGGGCCGGGTGTCGTATGTGCTGGGGTTGGAGGGGCCGGCGGTTTCGGTGGACACGGCGTGTTCGTCGTCGTTGGTGGCGTTGCACATGGCGGTGCAGTCGTTGCGGTCGGGTGAGTGTGACCTGGCGCTGGCCGGCGGCGCAACCGTGAACGCCACGCCGACGGTCTTCGTGGAATTCAGCCGGCATCGCGGGCTGGCGCCCGACGGCCGCTGCAAGGCGTATGCGGGTGCGGCCGACGGGGTCGGCTGGTCCGAGGGCGGCGCTGTCCTGGTGGTGGAGCGGTTGTCGGATGCGCGGCGGTTGGGGCATCCGGTGTTGGCGGTGGTGCGTGGTAGTGCGGTGAATCAGGATGGTGCGTCGAATGGGTTGACCGCGCCGAATGGTCCGTCGCAGCAGCGGGTGGTGCGGGCGGCGTTGGCCAATGCGGGGCTGTCGCCGGGCGACGTGGATGTGGTTGAGGGGCACGGGACGGGCACGACGTTGGGCGATCCGATTGAGGCGCAGGCGTTGTTGGCTACTTACGGGCAGGGTCGCACGGAGCCGCTGTGGTTGGGGTCGATCAAGTCGAATATGGGTCATACCCAGGCCGCGGCGGGGGTGGCCGGCATCATCAAGATGGTGTTGGCGATGCGCCACGAGTTGTTGCCGGCGACGTTGCATGTCGATGAGCCGAGCCCGCATGTGGATTGGTCGGCGGGTGCGGTGTCGTTGTTGAGTGAGGCGCGGGTGTGGCCGGCTGATGGTCGTGTGCGGCGGGCGGGGGTGTCGTCGTTTGGGATCAGTGGCACCAATGCGCATGTGATTGTTGAGGCGGCGCCGGAATCGGCTCGGCCGGAGGTGGGTTCGGTGCCGGTGGTGGTGCCGTGGGTGGTGTCGGCGAAGTCGGCGTCGGCGTTGGGTGCTCAGGCGTCGCGGTTGGCCGAGCATGTGCGTGGGCATGGTGGGCTGGGTGCTGTCGATGTGGCGTGGTCGTTGGCGGGGCGGTCGGCGTTCGAGCATCGGGCCGTGGTGGTCGGGGGTGAGCGGGATCGGTTGCTGGCCGGGCTGGACGAGCTGGCCGCCGACTCGCCCGTGTCGGTGATCCGCGGCACCGCCACCCCGGCGGGCAAGACCGTCTTCGTCTTCCCCGGCCAGGGCTCCCAGTGGCCGGGCATGGGCGTCGAATTGCTGGACACGGCACCCGCATTCGCCCAGCAGATCCGGGCGTGTGAAGAGGCCTTCGCCGAATTCGTGGACTGGTCGCTGACCGACGTCCTGCGCGGCGCTCCCGGCGCCCCGGGCCTGGAACGCGTCGACGTGGTCCAGCCGGTGCTGTTTGCGGTGATGGTGGCGCTGGCCGAGCTCTGGAAGTCGGTCGGCGTGCGCCCGGACGCCGTCATCGGTCATTCGCAAGGCGAGATCGCGGCCGCGTATGTCTCCGGAGCGCTGTCGTTGCGCGATGCCACGAAGGTGGTCATCCTGCGCAGCAAGCTGCTCACCGCACTGGCCGGTCCGGGCGGCATGGCCTCGATCGCCTGCGGCGCCGAGCGGGCTCGAGAGTTGTTGGCGCCGTTCGGGGACCGGCTCGCGATCGCCGCCGTCAACGGTCCGTCGGCGGTGGTGATCTCCGGCGAGGTCGCCGCGCTCGACCAGCTGATCGGCAGCTGCGCCGACCACGGGCTGCGCACCCGTCGCATCGACGTGGACTACGCGTCGCATTCGGCCGAGGTCGAGGCCATCCGCCACGAGCTGACTGAGGCGCTGGCCGGCATCGAGCCGCTCGCCTCCCGCACCGCCTTCTTCTCCACGGTGACCGGAAGCCGCGTCGACACAACGGCATTGGACGCCGATTACTGGTACCGCAACATCCGGCAGACCGTGCTGCTCGACCAGGCCGTGCGCAGCGCAGTCGAGCACGGGTATCGGACCTTCATCGAATCCAGCCCGCACCCCGCGTTGATCGCCGGGATCGAGGACACCGTCAACGACTGCACCGCGGGCCCTGCGGAGGCGCGCGTCGTCCCCACCCTAGGGCGAGACGAGGGTGGCCTGGAGCGATTCCTGGTCTCGGCCGCCACCGCGTTCGTCGCCGGGGTGGGCGTGGACTGGCGCGGCGTTTTGGACGGCGGGCGGTTCGTCGAGCTGCCGACGTATGCCTTTGAGCGGCGGCGCTTTTGGATCGCCGGCGACGGCGTCGGCGCTGACGCCGCCGGGCTGGGCCTGGCAGCCGGCGAACACCCCCTGCTGGGCGCCGTTGTCGATCTGCCGGCCTCCGGTGGGGTGGTGCTGACCGGCCGGCTGTCGCCCACCGGGCAGGGCTGGCTGGCCGACCACGCGGTGTCCGGCGTGACCGTGTTCCCCGGGGCGGGCTTCGTGGAGTTGGCGATCCGCGCCGGCGATGAGGTCGGGTGTCCGGTCGTCGACGAATTGACCTTGCAGGCGCCGCTGCTGCTGCCGTCCTCGGGAGCCGTTGCGGTGCAGGTCGTCGTCGGCGCTCCCGCGGACGCCGAGGGCGGGCGGCGCAGCGTCTCGATCTTCTCGCGAGCCGATAGCGACGCGGCGTCGGCGTGGGTGTGCCACGCCGAGGGTGCGCTGAGCCCCGGGTCGGTCGAGCCGGCGGCGGACCTGTCGGCGTGGCCGCCGGCGGGCGCGGTCGCGGTCGACGCGGCGGATGGTTATGAGCGGTTGGCGGCCGGCGGATACGGGTACGGTCCCGCCTTCCGCGGCCTGACGGCCATGTGGGTCCGCGGCGACGAGGTGTTCGCCGAGGCGAAGCTGCCCGACGCCGCCGGTGGCGCAGGCGGTTTCGGCATCCACCCGGCATTGCTCGACGCGGCGTTGCACGCGGTCGTGATGGCCAACCAAGGCGCGGCCGAGGTCGCCTTGCCGTTCGCCTGGCAGGGGGTGTCACTCCACGCGGCGGGCGCGTCGGCGGTGCGGGCACGCATCGCTCCGACGGGTCCCACCTCGGTGTCGATCGAGCTGGCCGATGGGCTGGGGCTGCCGGTGCTCTCGGTGTCGTCGATGGCGGCCCGTCCGGTCACCGAGCAACAGCTGCGCGCCGCGGTGTCGGGAACGGGACCGGACCGGTTGTTCGAGGTGATCTGGTCGCCGGCGTCGGCACCGGCGTCCTCGTCGGCGGCGGCCGGCGACTCCCAGCCGTACGAAGTCTTCGAATCCCTTGCGGGGCAGACCGACCCGGTCGCGGACGCGCACGACCGGACGCGCCGGGCGCTGGCCGCGGTGCAGTCGTGGCTGACCGAGCGCGACTCCGGGGTGTTGGTGGTGGCCACCCGCGGCGCCATGGCGCTGGCGGGGGAGGACGTCACCGACCTGGCGGGCGCGGCGGTCTGGGGGCTGGTGCGCTCGGCGCAGACCGAGCATCCCGGTCGGATCGTGCTGGTCGATTCCGATGCACCCGTGGACGATTCGGCCGTATCTGCGGTGCTCGCGGTGGGGGAGCCGCAGGCGGTGCTGCGCGGCCACACGGTCCACACCCCGCGGGTGCGGGCCAGCCGACCGGCCGGCGGGGTTCTGACGCCCCCGGCCGACGGGCCGTGGCGGCTCGGCATCGGCAGCGCCGGGACCTTCGAAAACCTGCGGCTCGAGCCGGTGCCCAACGCCGGCGCGCCGCTGGAGCCCGGCCAGGTGCGCGTGGCCATGCGCGCGATCGCCGCCAACTTCCGCGACATCATGATCACCCTCGGGATGTTCACCCACGACGCGTTGATCGGCGGTGAAGGCGCCGGCGTGGTCGTCGAGGTCGGCCCCGGTGTCACCGAATTCGCGGTCGGCGACTCGGTATTCGGGTTCTTCCCGGACGGCAGCGGCACTCTGGTCGCCGGTGACGTTCGGCTCCTGCTCCCCATGCCCGCCGACTGGTCGTACGCCGAGGCCGCCGCCATCTCGGCCGTTTTCACCACCGCCTACTACGCGTTCATCCACCTGGCCGCCGTCAAGCCGGGGCAGCGGGTCCTGATCCATGCCGGCACCGGCGGCGTCGGCATGGCCGCCGTGCAGCTGGCTCGGCATCTGGGCCTGGAGGTCTTCGCCACCGCCAGCCGCGGCAAGTGGGACACGCTGCGCGCCATGGGTTTCGACGAGGACCACATCTCGGACTCGCGAAGCCTCGAGTTCGAGGAGAAGTTCCGCACGGTCACGGGTGGCCGCGGCTTCGATGTGGTGCTGGACTCGCTGGCCGGTGAGTTCGTCGACGCGTCACTGCGGTTGGTGGCGCCCGGCGGGGTCTTCCTCGAGATGGGCAAGACCGACATCCGCGATCCCGGCGTGGTGGCGCAGGAATACCCGGGGGTGCGCTACCGCGCCTTCGATCTGTTCGAGCCCGGGCGCCCCCGCATGCACCAGTACATGCTCGAGCTGGCCGAGTTGTTCGACGCCGGCATTCTGCGTCCATTGCCGGTGACGACGTTCGACGTCCGTCGTGCGCCCGCGGCGCTGCGGTACCTGAGCCAGGCGCGCCACACCGGCAAGATCGTCCTGACCATGCCGGACGCCTGGGCGGCCGGCACCGTGCTCGTCACCGGCGGCACCGGGATGGCCGGTTCGGCCCTGGCGCGCCACGTGGTGAACCACCACGGCGCCCGAAACGTGTTGCTGCTCAGTCGGCGCGGTCCCGATGCGCCGGACGCCGCCGACTTGGCGGCGGAGTTGGGCAGGGCCGGGGCGCAGGTTCGGGTCGTCGCGTGCGACGCGGCCGACCGCCAGGCGTTGGCCGACGTGATCGCCGCCATCGATGGGCAACACCCGCTCTCGGCCGTGGTGCACGCCGCCGGCGTGCTCGATGACGGGGTGGTCACGTCGCTCACGCCCGAGCGCGTCGACGCGGTGCTGCGGGCCAAGGTGGACGCCGCGTGGAACCTGCACGAGCTCACCCGCGACCTCGACGTGTCCGCGTTCGTGATGTTCTCCTCGATGGCGGGGCTGATGGGCGCGCCCGGCCAGGCTAACTACGCGGCGGCGAACACGTTCCTGGACGGTTTGGCGCAGCACCGCCGGGCCAACGGTCTTCCGGCGGTGTCGCTGGGCTGGGGGCTGTGGGATCAGGCCAGCGCCATGACCGGCGGGCTGGACGCCGCCGATCGGGCCCGGCTCGGCCGCGACGGGGTGCTGGCGTTGTCGTCGGACGAGGCGCTCGAATTGTTCGACACCGCAGTCATGTTGGAGGAGCCATACCTCGCGGCCGCACGGATCGATCTCACCGCGCTCCGCGCCCACGCGGTGAGAGTGCCGCCGATGTTCACCGAGCTGGTCAACGCCCCGGCCCGTCGGCAGGTCGACGATTCGCTGGTCGCCGCGAAGTCGAAATCGGCCCTGGCCCAGCGTTTGCACGGGTTGCCGGAGGCCGAGCAGCACGCCGTTCTGCTGGACCTGGTGCGGTCCCACATTGCGACCGTCCTCGGCAACGTCGACCCCGAGGCCATCGATCCGGACAAGGCGTTCCAGGAGCTGGGGTTCGACTCGCTGACCGCCGTCGAGATGCGCAACCGGCTGAAGACCGCGACCGGGCTGTCGCTGTCGCCGACGCTCATCTTCGACTACCCGACGCCGGGCGCGTTGGCGCGGTACATGCGCGCCGAACTCGCCGGTGTGCCACAGGAAGTCAAGCATGTCCCCGCGGTCCGGGCCGCGGGCGACGACCCGATCGCGATTGTCGGCATGTCGTGCCGCTACCCCGGCGGCGTGAACTCGCCCGACGACCTGTGGGCCATGCTGGTCGACGGCCGCGACGTGCTCTCGGAGTTCCCTGGCGACCGCGGCTGGGACCTGGCCGGGCTGTTCAACCCCGACCCGGACGTCCCGGGTGCCTGCTACACGCGCACCGGCGGCTTCGTCGACGGGGTCGCCGACTTCGATCCCGGGTTCTTCGGCGTCGGTCCCAGCGAGGCGCTGGCGATGGATCCCCAGCAGCGGATGTTCCTGGAGCTGTCGTGGGAGGCGTTGGAGCGGGCGGGAATTGACCCGACCGGGCTGCGGGGCAGCGCCACCGGCGTCTTCGCCGGGGTGATGACGCAGGGCTACGGCATGTTCGCCGCCGAGCCGGTGGAGGGCTTCCGGCTGACCGGCCAGCTGTCGAGCGTGGCGTCGGGCCGGGTGTCGTATGTGCTGGGGTTGGAGGGGCCGGCGGTTTCGGTGGACACGGCGTGTTCGTCGTCGTTGGTGGCGTTGCACATGGCGGTGCAGTCGTTGCGGTCGGGTGAGTGTGACCTGGCGCTGGCCGGCGGCGTCACGATCAACGCCACGCCCGACATCTTCGTGGAATTCAGCCGCTGGCGCGGACTTTCCCCCGACGGCCGCTGCAAGGCCTTCGCCGGGGCCGCCGACGGCACCGGATTCTCCGAGGGCGGCGGCATGCTGGTGGTGGAGCGGTTGTCGGATGCGCGGCGGTTGGGGCATCCGGTGTTGGCGGTGGTGCGTGGTAGTGCGGTGAATCAGGATGGTGCGTCGAATGGGTTGACCGCGCCGAATGGTCCGTCGCAGCAGCGGGTGGTGCGGGCGGCGTTGGCCAATGCGGGGCTGTCGCCGGGCGACGTGGATGTGGTTGAGGGGCACGGGACGGGCACGACGTTGGGCGATCCGATTGAGGCGCAGGCGTTGTTGGCTACTTACGGGCAGGGTCGCACGGAGCCGCTGTGGTTGGGGTCGATCAAGTCGAATATGGGTCATACCCAGGCCGCGGCGGGGGTGGCCGGCATCATCAAGATGGTGTTGGCGATGCGCCACGAGTTGTTGCCGGCGACGTTGCATGTCGATGAGCCGAGCCCGCATGTGGATTGGTCGGCGGGTGCGGTGTCGTTGTTGAGTGAGGCGCGGGTGTGGCCGGCTGATGGTCGTGTGCGGCGGGCGGGGGTGTCGTCGTTTGGGATCAGTGGCACCAATGCGCATGTGATTGTTGAGGCGGCGCCGGAATCGGCTCGGCCGGAGGTGGGTTCGGTGCCGGTGGTGGTGCCGTGGGTGGTGTCGGCGAAGTCGGCGTCGGCGTTGGGTGCTCAGGCGTCGCGGTTGGCCGAGCATGTGCGTGGGCATGGTGGGTTGGGTGCTGTCGATGTGGCGTGGTCGTTGGCGGGTCGGTCGGCGTTCGAGCATCGGGCCGTGGTGGTCGGGGGTGAGCGGGATCGGTTGCTGGCCGGGCTGGACGAGCTGGCCGCCGACTCGCCCGTGTCGGTGATCCGCGGCACCGCCACCCCGGCGGGCAAGACCGTCTTCGTCTTCCCCGGCCAGGGCTCCCAGACTCTCGGCATGGGCATGGGGCTGCACGCCGCCTACCCGGTGTTCGCCGAGGCGTTCAACACCGTGGTCGCCGAGCTCGACCGGCACCTGCTGCGCCCGTTGCGCGAGGTGATGTGGGGTCACGACGAGGACTTGCTAAACACCACGGAATTCGCCCAACCCGCCCTGTTCGCGGTGGAAGTCGCGTTGTTCCGGTTGCTCGAGTCCTGGGGCGTCCGGCCCGATTTCGTGTTGGGCCATTCCGTGGGCGAGCTGTCTGCCGCCCATGTCGCCGGGGTGCTGTCGCTCGAGAACGCGGCGGTGCTGGTGGCGGCGCGCGGGCGGTTCATGCAGGCGCTGCCGCCGGGTGGGGCCATGGTCGCGGTGCAGGCCACCGAGGAGGAAGTCCGGCCGCTGCTGGACGCCTCCGAACAACTCGGCATCGCGGCGATCAACGGGCCCGCATCCGTGGTGATCTCAGGCGCAGCGGACGATGTGGCCGCGGTCGCCGAACGGCTGCGCGCCGACGGCCGTCGCGTGCATCGGCTGGCGGTGTCTCACGCGTTCCACTCGCCGTTGATGGAGCCGATGATCGACGAATTCGCCTCGGTGGCGGCCGGTCTCGCCGTCGCGCCGCCGAGCATCCCGATCGTGTCGAACGTGACGGGACAACTGGCGGCGGACGACTTCGCGTCGGTGGCCTACTGGAAGCGGCACATCCGCGAGGCGGTGCGGTTCGCCGACAGCATCCGCTTCGTGCACAACGCGGGCGCGCACCGCTTCGTCGAGGTGGGCCCCAGCAGCGGGTTGACGGCCTCGATCGAGGAGCTGCTGCCCGACACCCCGGTGACCGCAATGTCCGCGCTGCGAAAGGACCGCCCCGAGCCCTCGACGCTGACCGATGCGGTCGCGCGGGGCTTCGTCACCGGCATGAACGTGGACTGGCGCGCCGCGATCGGCGTGGGCAACTTCGTGGAGCTGCCCACCTATGCCTTCGAGCGGCGGCGGTTCTGGCTGTCCAGCGACGGCGCCGCGGCCGATGCCGCCGGCCTGGGGCTGGGCGCGAGCGAGCACGCGCTGCTGGGCGCGGTGGTGGAGCTGCCGGCGACCGGTGGGGTGGTGCTGACGGGCCGCCTGTCGCCCAGCGCGCAGGGCTGGTTGAACGACCACGCCGTGGGCGGTATCGTGCTGTTCCCCGGGGCGGGTTTCGTCGAATTGGTGATCCGCGCCGGCGACGAGGTGGGCTGCGGGATCGTCGACGAGTTGAATCTCGCGGCGCCGCTGGCGTTGCCGGCCGGGGGATCGGTCGCCGTCCAGGTCGTCGTCGGCGGCCCCGAGGAGTCGGGTTCGCGTGCGGTGTCGGTCTTTTCGCGGGCCGAGATCGGCTCCGGGTGGGTGCTGCACGCGGAGGGCGTGCTGAGTCCGGGTTCGGTCGAGCCGGGCGCGGATCTTTCGGCGTGGCCCCCGGTGGGTGCAGTCCCGGTGGACGTCGGTGACGGGTACGAGCGATTGGCCGCACGCGGCTACGGCTACGGCCCGGCCTTCCGCGGCCTGACGTCGATGTGGCGCCGCGGCGACGAGGTCTTCGCCGAGGTCGCGCTGCCCGCGGACGCCGGGGTGTCCACCGCCGGGTTCGGCGTTCACCCGGCGATGCTGGATGCGGCCCTGCACGCGGTGATCCTGACCGCCGAGAGCGGCGAATTCGCCGAAGGCTCCATCCTGGTGCCGTTCTCGTGGCAGCGGGCGTCACTGCACGCCGCGGGCGCCTCCGCGGTGCGAGCCCGGATCGCGCCGACGGGACGCTCGTCGGTGTCGATCGAGTTGGCGGACGGGCTGGGGCTGCCGGTGCTGTCGGTGGCGTCGATGGTGGCGCGGCCCGTGAGCGATCAGCAGTTGCTCGCCGCGGTCTCGAACTCGGGCCCCGACCGGCTCTTCGAGGTGGTCTGGTCGGCGCAGCCGTCGGCCGCCGTTCAGCCGGTGGCGGTGACCCGTTGGGACGCGGCCGGTTTCGACGCCGGGGCCGATCAGGGCGAGGCCGGGCCGCGCGCGTACCTGTTCGAATCGGCGCCGGCGCGCGGCGACGTCGTCACCGAGGTGTACGCGGCCACCCGTGCGGTGCTGGCGGTCCTTCAGGCGTGGTTGGCCGACGACCGGTCGGGAACGCTGGTGGTGTGCACCCGCGGCGCGGTCGCGCTTCCCGGGAAAGACGTCACCGACCTGGCCGGCGCGGCGGTCTGGGGCCTGGTGCGGTCGGCGCAGACGGAGCACCCGGGCCGCGTCGTGCTCGTGGACAGCGACGCACCCCTCGACGAGGACGAGGTAGCGGCGGTACTGGCGGTCGGCGAACCGCAGGCGGTGCTGCGAGGCGGGACGGTCCACACGGCTCGGGTGCACGGCAGCCGTGGGGTGAACGGCCTCCTGGTGCCGCCCGGCGAGGGCGCGTGGCGGCTCGGAATGAGCAGCCACGGCACCTTCGAGAACCTCAGGCTCGAGCGCATTCCCGACGCCGACGCGCCGCTGGCGCCCGGGCATGTCCGGGTCGCCACCTCGGCGATCGCCGCCAACTTCCGCGACGTGATGATCGCACTGGGTCTGTACCCCGACCCGGACGCGATCATGGGCGTCGAGGCATCCGGCGTCGTCGTCGAGACCGCTTCGGAAAAAAGTGATTTCGCCGTCGGAGACCGGGTCATGGGGCTGTTTCCGGACGGCACCGGAACGCTCGCGGTGACCGACGAGCGGTTGCTGGTCAAGGTTCCGGCCGGGTGGTCACACACCGCCGCCGCCACCACGTCGGTGGTGTTCGCGACCGCCTTCTACGCGCTGCGCGACCTGGCCGGCGTGCGGCCGGCGCAGCGCATCCTGGTGCACGCCGCCGCCGGGGGCGTCGGCATGGCCGCGGTGCAGCTGGCCCGGCACTGGGGGCTCGAGGTGTTCGCGACCGCGAGCCGCGGCAAGTGGGACACGTTGCGCGCCATGGGCTTCGACGAGGACCACATCGCGGACTCACGCAGCCTCGAGTTCGAGGAGAAGTTCCGGGCGGTCACCGGGGGCCGCGGCATGGATCTCGTGCTGGACTCGCTGGCCGGTGATTTCGTGGACGCGTCCCTGCGGCTGGTCGCCCCCGGCGGGGTATTCCTCGAGATGGGCAAGACCGACATCCGCGACGCCGACGCGGTCGCGCGCGATCACCCGGGCGTGCGATACCGCGCCTTCGACCTGTTCGAGGCCGGGCCGGACCGCATCCGGCAGATGCTCGCCGAACTCGCCGCCCTCTTCGGCGATGACGTGCTGCGTCCGTTGCCGGTGACGACGTTCGACATCCGCCGCGCGCCGGCGGCCCTGCGGTACCTGAGCCAGGCCCGCCACGTCGGGAAGGTCGTCATGGTCATGCCGGACGCGTGGACGGACGGCACCGTGCTCATCACTGGCGGCACCGGCATGGCGGGTTCCGCCCTGGCGCGGCACGTGGTGGCCCATCACGGCGTGCGCGATCTCGTCTTGGTCAGCCGCAGCGGTCCGGAAGCGCCCGGGGCGGCTGAGCTGGTGGCCGACCTCAGTGAGGCCGGCGCCCGGGTCCATGTCGTGGCGTGTGACGCCGCCGACCGCGAGGCACTGGCCAAGGTGATCGCCGACATCGGTGTGCAACACCCCCTTTCGGCCGTGATCCATACCGCCGGCGCGCTCGACGACGCGGTGGTGACGTCCCTGACGCCCGAGCGGATGGCCGTGGCGTTGCGGGCCAAGGTGGACGCCGCGTGGAACCTGCACGAGTTGACCCGCGACCTCGACCTGTCGGCGTTCGTGATGTTCTCCTCGATGGCCGGACTGGTGGGGTCGTCAGGGCAGGGCAACTACGCGGCGGCGAACTCGTTCCTGGACGCGCTGGCGGCGCACCGGCAGGCGCAGGGGCTGCCGGCGCTGTCGCTGGGCTGGGGTCTGTGGAATCAGGCCAGCGCCATGACCGGTGGCCTGGCGACCGTCGACTTCGCGCGGTTCGCCCGGGACGGCATCGTCGCGATGTCGTCGGACGAGGCGCTCCAATTGTTGGACACGGCAATGATCGTGGGTGAGCCGTTCCTGCTGCCCGCCCACATCGACTTCGCGGCGCTGCGGGTCAAGTTCGACGGGGGTACCTTGCCGCCGATGTTCGTCGACCTGATCAACGCACCCACCCGGCGCCAGGTCGACGACACGCTGGCCGCCGCCAAGTCGAAATCGGCGCTGCTGCAACGCCTCGAGGGGCTGCCCGAAGACGAGCAGCGGGCGATACTGCTGGACCTGGTGCGTTCCAACATCGCCACCGTGCTGGGCAGCGCGAGTCCGGAGGCCATCGACCCGGACCGGGCTTTCCAGGAGCTCGGCTTCGATTCGCTGACCGCGGTTGAGATGCGCAACAGGCTGAAATCCGCTACGGGCCTACCGCTTTCGCCGACGCTCATCTTCGACTACCCGAACTCCGCCGCGCTGGCCGGATACATGCACTCCGAACTCGTCGGGGCGTCCGAGCAGGCCGCCCCGGCCGCCGCCGCACCCGGGGACGCGGACATCCAGCGCGTCGTCGGGTCGATCCCGATCAAGCGGCTGCGACAGGCCGGCGTGCTGGAGCTGTTGCTCGCGCTGGCCGCCGAATCCGACGGCAGCGAGAACGGAAACGGCCACGGCCCGGCCGCCGTGAGCACCCAGAAGGACATCGCCGACATGGATCTCGACGACCTGGTCAACGCCGCGTTGATGAACGATGACGAGTGACCCGATGAGCGAGCGCCGTCAGTGAGAATCGCCATCACGGGGGCCGGCGGTGTGCTCGGCCGCGGCCTCGCCGCCCGCCTGCTCGGCCAGGGCCACGAGGTGGTCGGGATCGCCCGGCACCGACCGGACAGCTGGTCGAGCGCGGCCGAGTTCGTCACGGCGGACATCCGCGATTCCGGCGCGGTCAAGCGCTGTATCGCCGGCGCGGACGTCGTCGCGCACTGTGCGTGGGCGACGAGCCCCGGCCCGTACGACCGGATCAGCCGCGAGGTCAACATCGACGGCACGCTCAACGTGCTTGCGGCCATGGCGGACTCCGGGACGAGCCGGATCGTTTTCCCGTCTTCGGCACACGTCTACGGCGGGGGAGGCGCGGCGAGGGCCGAGGGCGACGCGACCACCCCCGGATCCGCCGACGGCATCCTGAAGGCCCGTGTCGAGCAACTGGTTTCGACCGCGGAGGTGGACTCGATCTCGGTCCGCTGCGCTCCGGTAGTCGGCCGCGGTGTCGACAACTGGGTGCTCCGGGCGCTGGCCCTGCCGGCGTTTCCCGACGGACCGGTCGATCGCGGGCTGCAGCTGATCCACGTAGACGACGCGCTGCGGCTGTTGCAGCGCGCCATCCTGGACCGCCAAATACCAACCACCACGGTCAATCTCGCCGCACCGGGGATGACGGCGTTCCGCCGGGTCGCCGCAGCGCTCGGCCGCCCGGTCATTCCGCTGGCCGGACCGTTGGCCGCGCAGGCACGCCGCCGATTCGCGGCCGAGCTGGAACTGGTGCGCGGTGCCCCGCTGATGAACACCGCGCGGCTGCGCGACGAGTGGGGATTCGCGCCGGCGTGGTCCGCCGACGAGTGCGTCGAGGACCTGGCGCTGGCCGTGCGCGGACGGGTCACGGTCGGCAGGCGCGTCGTCTCGCTGCCGTGGCGGCTGGCCAACATCCAGGAGCTGCCCGCCGTCGACGCCCCCGCCGACGACGGAGTGCGGCCCCGATTGGCCGGGCCCGAAGGGCTCAACGGCGAGTTCGACACCCCGATCGACCCGCGGTTCCCGACCTACCTGGCGACCAACCTGTCGGAGGCGCTGCCGGGCCCGTTCTCGCCGTCCTCGGCCTCGGTCACTGTGCGGGGCCTCCGCGCCGGCGGCGTCGGCATCGCCGCGCGGCTGCGGCCCGGGGGAATCATCCAGCGCGAGATCGCAATGCGCACCGTCGCAGTGTTCGCCCATCGGCTTTACGGCGCCATCACCTCCGCGCATTTCATGGCCGAGACCGTGCCCTTCGCCAAACCCGCGACGATCGTCAGCAACAGCGGATTCTTCGGCCCCAGCATGGCGTCGCTGCCGATCTTTGGGGACGAGCGCCCGCCGTCCGAGTCCGGCCGACTGCGCAAGCAGCTGCGCACCGTCCGCAACATCGGCGTCTTCGGCGTGAATCTGGTTGGGCTGAGCGCCGGTTCGCCCGCGGATACCCGCGACTTCGTGGCCGACGTCGACCGGCTCGAGCGGCTCGCGGGTGGCGACCTCACCCGGCTCGACGAGCGCCGGCTCCTCAGCCTCGTGCTGCTGGCGCGCGACCACGTCGTGCACAGCTGGGTGCTGGCCTCGGGCTCGTTCATGCTGTGCGCCGCGTTCAACGTGTTGCTGCGCGGCCTGTGCGGCAAGGACACCGCCCCGGCGGCGGGGCCCGAACTCGTCAGCGCGCGCTCGGTGGAGGCGATGCAGCGGCTGGTGGCCGCGGCGCAGCGCGACCCGAAGGTGAGCCGGTTGCTGGCCGAGCCCGGCCACCACCTCGACCGGCTGGCCGCCGACGCCCCGGAGTTCCACGCCGCGGTGCTCGACGAGCTGGCATTGATCGGGCATCGTGGTCCGGCCGAACTCGAGATGCTCTCGACCAGTTACGCCGACGACCCGGAGCTACTGATCCGGATGGTGACTCGCGCGATGAGCGCGCCGCCGGCACCGCAGCCGTGGCACGCTCGAATCCCGTTGCGCGCCAAGCCCGTCGCGTTCCTTGCCGCGCGGCAGCTGCGCGACCGCGAGGTGCGCCGGGACAAGATGGTGCGGGCGAACTGGGTGCTGCGCGCCCTGCTGCGCGAATACGGGCGCCGGCTGGTGGACGCCGGCACCTTCGACACCGCCGACGACGTCTTCTACCTCTTGGTCGACGAGCTGGACGCTCTGCCCCCGGACGTGAAGGACCTGGTGGCGCGGCGCCGCGCCGAGCAGCGCAGGCTGGCCGGCGTCGTCCCGCCGACCGTGTTCAGCGGCAGCTGGCAGCCGTCGGTGACCTCGACTCCGGCGCTGTCCAGCGGCGACACCCTGCGCGGGGTCGGCGTCTGCGGGGGACGGGTGCGCGGGCGGGTGCGCATCGTGCGGCCCGAAACCATCGACGACCTGCAGCCCGGCGAGATCCTCGTCGCGGAGGTCACCGACGTCGGGTACACAGCCGCGTTCTGCTACGCCGCCGCGGTGGTCACCGAGCTCGGCGGCCCGATGTCACACGCGGCGGTGGTGGCCCGCGAGTTCGGGTTTCCCTGCGTGGTGGACGCCCAGGGCGCCACCCGGCGCCTGCCGGCCGGGGCCTTGGTCGAGGTCGACGGCAGCACGGGGGAGATCCGTGTGCTTGAACCCGCGTCCTGAGGGCGACGCGCCAGAAATTCGGTCGCTTGGCCGCGCAGCCCGATCGTTCTCCTCGGGTTCCAACCGCCGAGATTGCTGTGACGGTCGTACTTCGCGCCGCGAATCACACTGCCCCCGCGGCAACTTCGACGACGGCAGCGCGCCGATCACCGGCCGGCTTCGGGTGTACCAGCCGGCGTCGACCGCCCGGCTTACTACGGCCAACGGCCGGCTTCGCACGAACGCACCCGCGCGTGCAACAAATCCAGGTAGCTCAGCAGCCGAACGCGATCCCGACGCCGTCGGGCGGCGGCACCGACCGCAGGCAACCGAACGGCTCGATGCCCACGGCGGCGAACCGGACCGCCGACTGGTGCGCGTAGTTCACACAGAACAGGCCTGCGTCGCCGGCGCGGCACCGGTAGTCGCCGATCGACAGCGTGTCCCCAGTGGCCAGTTCGGCGCCGTCGCCGTTGACGAACGGACCCGGGTCCCCGCGGGAGGCGCCGACCTGCAGATTTGTCCCGTCGAAATCGACCCAACCGCCCTTCCAGTCGCCGTAGGCGGTCTCGGGTCGCGGCGGGGGGCTGACCAGGCTCACCAGGCAGAGCAGCGCGCCGCCGGTGTGTCTGGCGTCCGTCATGCAGGAGGCTTGGGCGGCCTTTGCCGTGAAGGCGACGTCGTCGCCGAGTGGCGTGGTGACGCCGTCGCGCGTCGCGCTGTGGTAGCGACCGGGATCCGCGGGGCGGCCGGCCTCGATCCAGGCGATGACGTCGGGCATCGAGGCTCCGGCCGCGGGCGCGGTGGATGGCGCGGCGGGCTTGCCGGTCGAGGGCGTGGTCGTCGTCGGCGGGGCACTCCCGGACGGTCCCGTCGTTTGCCCGGACGACCCACCGCCCGGGTGGGAGCAGCCGGCAACCAGCAACGACGCTGCCATCAGCACGGCGATCCGCATTCCGCCAGGCTAGCCGCCACGGGTCCGACGGTGGCGACCCGCGGCGCCCGGCTACGCCGCGCTTGCGATCGCCACGGGTCCCGAAAAGGGACCTTGCGCGCGCGTCGCGCCGCTCATGTCGGCTACCGTCGGAATTATGCATGAGCGCACCGTTCGCGCGCGCACGACGACCGGAACCGTCGAAGGCTTCACCCGGGACGGCGTCAACCGCTGGCGGTCTATCCCGTACGCGCGCCCGCCGGTGGGGCGCCTGCGATTTCGGGCGCCGCAGCCCGCATCGCCGTGGTCGGGAGTACGGCACTGCCACGGCTTCGGCAACTGCGCGCCCCAGCAGCGCCGCTACACGATGCTCGGGGTCGGCCGCTACCAGCCGATGGGCGAAGATTGCCTCACGCTCAACGTCGTCACCCCTGAGCGAGCCGGTGGCGAACCGCTGCCGGTCATGGTCTTCATCCACGGCGGCGGATACATCCTGGGCAGCTCGGCAACCCCGCTTTACGACGGCGCCGCGCTGGCCCGCCGCGGGTGTGTGTACGTGTCCGTGAACTACCGGCTGGGCGCGCTGGGCTGCCTGGACCTGTCGTCGCTGTCGACACCAGAACACCCCATCGACAGCAACCTCTACCTGCGCGACCTCGTCATGGCGTTGCAGTGGGTGCGAGACAACATCGCCGAATTCGGCGGTGACCCGGGCCGAGTCACGATCTTCGGGGAGAGCGCGGGAGCGCACATCACGGCCACCCTGCTGGCGGTGCCCGCCGCCGAGGGGCTCTTCGCGCGGGCGATCTCGGAAAGCCCCGCGTCGGGCATGGTGCGCTCGCGCGAGACCGCCGAGGAGTTCGCGGACCGCTTCGCCCGCCTGCTGGGCGCCACCGGGCGGGATGCCGCCCAGGCGCTGATGCAGGCGTCCCCCGAGCGGCTGGTGGAGACGCAGCACCGCCTCATCGATCAGGGCATGGAGAACAGGCTGGGCGCCTTCCCGATCGGCCCGGTGTTCGGCGACGACGTCGTCCCCGTCGACCCCGTCGAGGCCATGCGCACCGGCCGCGCGCACCGGGTGCCGCTGATCGTGGGAACCAACGCCGAGGAGGGCCGCCTGTTCACCCGGTTCCTCAAGATGCTGCCGACCAACCAGACGATGATCGAGGAGCTGCTGGCCGACACCGACCCGGCGGCCCGGGAACGCATCACCGCCGCCTACCCGGATTACCCGGCGCCGTCGGCGTGCATCCAGCTCGGTGGCGACTTCGCGTTCAGCTCGGCGGCCTGGCAGATCGCCGAGGCCCACGGCACCCACGCCCCCACCTACCTGTACCGATACGACTACGCCCCCCGGACGCTGCGCTGGTCGGGCCTGGGCGCCACCCACGCCACCGAACTGCTCGCGGTCTTCGATGTCTATCGCACCAGGTTCGGCGCGCTGCTGACCGCCGCCGCCGACCGGCGCGCCGCCCTGAAGGTCAGCAACCAGGTACAACGCCGTTGGCGGTCATTCAGCCACTCCGGAGTCCCGGGCGACGACTGGCCCGCCTACACCGTCGAGGACCGCGCCGTCATGGTGTTCGACCGCAAGTGCCGCGTCGAGTTCGATCCGCACCCGCACCGCCGAATCGCCTGGGACGGCTTTTCCCTGGCGCAGTGACCTGGCACGCTGCCTTCATGCATGCCGAGACAAAGCACGTCGTCGAGCGCCCCGCCGACCTCACCGCCGCCTGGCTGACCGCGGCGGTCGGGGCCGGGCCCATCGCCGATTTTTCGGTCGAGCGCATCGGAACCGGCCAGATGAGCGAGTGTTATCGCGTTCGGCTCACCTATACCGACGCCGGGGCCCCGGGCCCGAGTCCGGTGGTGCTCAAGGTGGCGGCCACCGACCCCGTGAGCCGGCAGACGGGGCTCGCCCTGGGCCTGTATGAGCGCGAGGTGCGCTTCTACAGCGGCGTGGCGCCGCGCCTGGGCGGGCCGATCGCACCCTGCTATCACGCGGCGGTGGACACCTCGACGGGCGCCTTCGATCTACTGCTCGGCGACGCCGGCCCGGCGCTCGTGGGCGACGAAATCGCCGGGGCCACAAGCGAACAGGCCCACCTCGCCGTCGTCGAGCTGGGCCGGCTGCAGGGACCGCTGCTCGGCGACGCGGTGCTGGCGGAGGCGGCCTGGCTCAACCGGGACTCGCCGCTCAGCCAAGCGATGATCGCCCCGCTGTACGCCGGCTTCATCGACCGCTACGGCGACCAGATCGCGCCGGAGCACCGCGTGGTGTGCGAACGCCTGGTGGCCGCCTTCGACGGCTACCTGGCGCAGGAGGCGGCACCCGGCCGGGTCCGGGGCCTGGTGCACGGCGACTACCGGCTGGACAACATGTTGTTCGGCGCCGCGGGTGCCGACCGCGCGCTGACGGTGGTCGACTGGCAGACCGTGTCGTGGGGTCCGGCGCTGACCGACCTGTCGTACTTCCTGGGCAGCGCGCTCACCACACCGGACCGTCGACTTCACTACGACGCCCTGCTGCGGGCCTACCACCAAGCGCTGGGGCAGGGCGCGCCGCTGAGCCTGGCCGACGTCGCCGAAGGCGTTCGCAGGCAAAGCTTCTTCGGCGTGATGATGGCCATCGTCTCGTCCATCCTCGTCGAACGCACCGAGCGTGGTGACCGGATGTTCATGACGATGTTGCAACGTCACTGCGACCATGTGCTCGACACCGACGCGCTCGCGACGCTGCCCGCGGCGGTCGCGCCCGAGCCGTTGCGGCCCACGGAAGACGACGAACTCACCCACACCCCGACGGCCGAACCGCTGTGGAGCGAGAGCTGGTATGCCGACTTCGCCGACGCGGCACAGGGATTGGGCGGCTGGTTTCGCATCGGGCTGATCGCCAACCAGCGCAAGGCGTTGATCCATGCGCTGCTGTGCGGCCCGGACCTGCCGACCATCGCCGTCGACGCGCAGGTTCCGCTGCCGGGCGATCCGTGGGCGGTGCACGCCGACACCTTCGACATCGAGCACTCCGCGAGCGCCCCGCTGCAGGCCTACCGCGTCGACGTGCGCGCACGCGCGCAGGCGTATTCGGATCCCTCCGCCCTGTTGCGCGGTGAGCCCGGCGCGCCGGTCGAGATGGCGATGAACCTGGTGTGGACCACTGACGGCGCGCCGTACAAGTACCGGCTGACGACGCGATACGAGATCCCGTGCACGGTCTCGGGCGCCGTCACCATCGGGGACACCCGTTACGAGATCGCCGCGGTCCCAGGGCAGCGCGACCACTCCTGGGGCGTCCGAGACTGGTGGAGCATGGACTGGATATGGACCGCGCTGCACCTCGACGACGGAACGCACCTGCACGGCGTGAACATCCGGATCCCCCGCACCCCGAGCTTCAGCGTCGGGTACGCACAGCGGGACGGCGACGTCACCGAGCTGCACACCGTGGACTCGCGGGAAGCGTTCGGCGGCAACGGGTTGCCGCGGGACGCCACGGTGACCCTGGAGCCGGCCGGGATCGCCGCCGAGCTGCACCCGGCCGGCCACGCCCCGGTGCTGCTGACCGCCGACGACGGACGGATCAGCCAGTTCCCGCGGGCCTGGGCCACGATCACCACGGCGGACGGCCGGCGTGGTGTGGGGTGGGTGGAGTGGAACCGCAATCCCGCCGACCGAACCGGGTAACTGTGGCGTCACCCATCGTCGTGATGGGCGTATCCGGGTCGGGCAAGTCGACCGTCGGCCTGGCCCTCGCGCGACGACTGCGGGTGCCCTTCGTGGACGCCGAAAGCCTGCATCCACCCGACAACATCGCGAAGATGGCGGCCGGGCAGCCGCTCGACGACGACGACCGCTACCCCTGGCTTGAGAAGGTCGGCCAGTGGTTGGCAGACCACCGCGACGGCGGCGTCGTGAGCTGCTCGGCCCTCAAACGCAAGTACCGCGACCAGCTGCGCGCGCACTGCCCCCGCACCGAATTCCTCCACCTCAGCGGGTCGGCAGAGGTCATCGGCCGGCGGCTGGCCGTGCGGATCGGCCACTTCATGCCCCCGGCGCTGCTGCGGTCACAGCTGGACGTGCTGGAACCGCTCGGCACCGACGAGGCCGGCGTCACGGTCGATGTCGACCGGGACGTCGACGAGATCGTCGACAGCTTCGTGGCGGGTGCGGCGCCCCGCCGGCCGCAGAACTAGACGCCGAGCTTGCGGCGGCCGGTCTTGACCTGGTCCTCGACCCGGTAGCGCGCGGTTTCGGCCAGCTCGCTGCCGCGGGCGCGGGCGGTGTCGGCCAGGTCCTCCCCACGGGCACGCGCCTGCTTGGCCAGTTTCTCGCTGCGCTTGCGCGCCTGCTTGGCCAGTTTCTCGCTGCGCTTGCGCGCCTTCTTGGCCAGCGGCGCCGCCCGGTCGGCGGCCTCGTCGGCGAGCTCTTCGCCGCGCTGGCGCGCCTTGAGGGCCAGGTAGGCGGCCCGGTCGGCGGCCTCATCGGCGAGTTCCTCACCGCGCTTGCGCGCCTTCTTGGCCAGGGGCCTGCCGCGCTCGGCGGCGGTGCTGGCGAGCTCGCGGCCGCGTTCGAGCGCGGCCTCGGCGTAGGGGGCGCCGCGTTCGGCGGCGGTGCTGGCGAGCTCGCGGCCGCGTTCGAGCGCGGCCTCGGCGTAGGGGGCGCCGCGTTCGGCGGCGGTGCTGGCCAGCTCGCGGCCGCGTTCGGCGCCGACCTGCAACCCGTGCACGATCTTCTCGCCCAGCTCGCCGAAATCGGGATCGAACCCCGAGTCGTCGGATCCCGGCAGCGCCGACGACACGCGCTCCGAGAGCCGCTCCGCCGCTTGGCGCCCGCGCCAACCGAGTGACGGCTTGCCGGCCGTGTCCGCCGAGGCGATCAGCAGCCCGCCGAGCAGGCTCAGGTCGGTAAGGAAGGCCTGGCGCTTCTGGGCCTTGAGCTGAGGGTCGCTTTCGCTCCAGAACATGTGGGCCCCGAGGTTGGCCGGCAGCACCGTGAAGGCGAGGGCGGCGGAGGCGATGCGCGGGGCCTTCCCGGTGGCCAGCAGCAGACCGCCGCCGATCTGCACGGCCGCGTTGATTTGCGCGAAGGTCTGCGGGTCGGCGGGGATGGCGCTGCCGACCGGGTCCGGCAACGTGCGCAGACCGTCCACCGCGGGCGCCGCGGCCTCGGCCGCGGGCTTGGGATTGCGCAGTGACTCGATTCCTTGCCCGATGAACACCGCCGACAACAGGGGCCTCGCGATTCTGCGGATCAACATGGCAGCGAGATTACCCGGCATAACGGCAAACAAACCGCCCCTCGTCGTCGCCGTGCGAAGGCCCAGCTAGCGGTCCCGCCCGGCGCTAGGGTAAAGGCCGTGCGGGCGTTGATCATCGTCGACGTGCAGAACGACTTCTGCCCCGGTGGGTCGCTGCCGGTCGCTGGCGGCGCCGCCGTCGCATCGGCCATCAGCGACTACCTGGCCACCGGGCCCAGCTACGCACACGTGGTCGCGACCCAGGATTCCCACGTCGATCCCGGCGACCACTTCTCCGAGCGGCCGGACTACTCGTCGTCATGGCCCCCGCACTGCCTCGCCGGAACCGCCGGCGCCGGCTTCCATCCCGCCCTCGACACCCGAAAAATCGAGGCGGTCTTCCGCAAGGGCGCTCACGAAGCGGCCTACAGCGGCTTCGAGGGCGTCGACGAGGACGGGACTCCGCTGCTCGACTGGTTGCGCCGGCGCGGGGTGGACGAGGTCGACGTCGTCGGCCTCGCCACCGACTTCTGCGTCCGGCGCACCGCCGAGGACGCGGCACGTGCCGGCCTGGCCACCCGCGTGCTGATGAACCTGACGGCGCCGGTCGCGGCCGACTCTGCGGCGCGGACGGCCGACGAGCTGCGCGCCGCCGGCGTCGAGCTGGTCGGCGGACCCTGATGGCGATACCCGAACCGGAGTCCCTGCTCGCGGTGGTGGACCGCTCGCCGCGGGCCGCGGCCGCGCACGACCGCACCGGATGGGTCTCCCTGTTCACCGACGACGGCCGCGTCGAGGACCCGGTGGGCTCGCGGCCGCATGTGGGGCACGCCGCCATCGGCCGCTTCTTCGACACGTTCATCGGGCCGCGGGACATCACGTTCCACCGCGACCTCGACATCGTCGCCGGCACCGCGGTGCTGCGCGATCTGGAGCTCGAAGTCGCAATGGGTCCGGCCGTGACGATGCACATCCCCGCTTTCCTGCGCTATGACCTCCGAAAGGTCGACGGGCAGTGGCGGATTGCCCGGCTGCGCGCCTATTGGGAGCTCCCGGCGATGATGCGGCAATTCCTGCGGTCGGGAACGCGGGCCTGGTCGCCGGCCCTGCAACTGTCGCGGGGGCTGCTCGGTAATCAGGGGCCGCGCGGCGCAGCGGGCTTCATGGCGGGCTTCCGGCGCCCGGGCACGCGGCACCAGAAGCGGGTAGCGGTGTTCCTGGCCGCCGCCTCCGGGGGCGACCAGACCGCCGCCGCGCGGGCGTTGTCGCAGACGGCGGCAATCACTTTGGGTGACGGCGAGCCGCTCGGCGTCGCCGAGCTCGTCGAGCGGCTCGCCGGGTCCCGCCAGACCAAGACGACCAGCGCGGGCCCCACGGTCGTCGTCTCCGTCGACTCCGGCGCGCGGCGCGGGATCGTGTTCGCCGACGTGGCCCGGCCCGGCGCCACGATCGACCGGCTCCGCTACTTTCCCGCCTGATCGTTCACCGCGCGACCATCAGCGCCAGGGTGGCCGCCGACAAGGCCAGGTACGCGCCGGGGAAAGCCAGGTTGTACAAGACGCGTGCCCGCAGGTGGGTGATGACCGCACCGACGAAGAACAGCACCAGTCCCGTGGCGGCGGCAATCCCCAGGGCCCGCGGGCCTAGCAGGCCGGCAACCAGCCCGGCGGCGCCCGCCAGCTTCAGGGCGGCCAGCCCCGGCAGCCAGGACCGGGGCACCCCGACCTCCGCCGAGTTGGCGAGCACGAATCGCGCCGGGATGAGGTCGGCGACGGCGATTGCCGCGGTGACGACGGCCGTTGTCAGGGTGATCAGGACGAATACGCTGGTCACGGCCAGTCAATCCGTTGTCCGGCAGCTGGTTCCGCAGCGGCGAGCCGAATGGCAGCGCAGCGCGACGCGGCGCACAATCGAGGGCGTCATGGCCTGGGTCTCCTTCGAGGGGGTTGGTTGAATGCGGTCACGCTGTTGACGATCTCCGCGCGGGAAAGGTGACCGGTGCGCGCAAGGACGCTGTCGTCAACGCTGCTGTCCCAGGAAGATCTCAGGCCGGTCGGGTACCAAGGACGGCAAGCCGGACCGGCAGCGGCGCCGGCGCGCATGCACGATCGGACAAGGGATGCTGGATAAGCCGTTCGCGCGGCGGAGCCTTTTGCGGGGAGCCGGTGCGCTCACCGCGATGTCGATCGCGTCCTGGGCCGCCGGCTGCGCTCCCAACGATGACGCGTTGACCTTTTTCTTCGCGGCCAACCCCGACGAGCTCGACGCCAGGATGCGCATCGTCGACGAGTTCCAGCGCCGCCACCCCGACATCAAGGTGCGGGCGGTGCTGTCCGCGCCCGGCGTGATGCAGCAGCTGTCGACGTTCTGCGCCGGCGGCAAATGCCCGGACGTGCTGATGGCGTGGGACCTCACCTACGCCGAACTGGCCGACCGGGGGGTGTTGCTCGACCTCAACACCATCCTCGCCCGCGACGCGGCCTTCGCGCGGGAACTGCAGTCGGACAGCATCGTCCCGCTGTACGACAGCTTCAACTACAACGGAGGTCAGTACGCCCTGCCCGAGCAGTGGTCCGGCAACTACCTCTTCTACAACAGACGCCTCTTCGCCGAGGCTGGGCTGCCCGCGCCGCCCACCTCCTGGGAGCACCCCTGGAGTTTCGGCGAATTCCTCGAGACGGCGCGGGCTTCGACCAAGCGGGGCGGGTCTGGGCGGGCCACGCAGTGGGGCTTCGTCAACATGTGGTACTCGTACTACTCGGCCGGCCTGTTCGCGATGAACAACGGCGTGCCGTGGTCCACCCCGCTGAAGAACCCGGCCCACTTCAACTTCGACGACGACGCCTTCGTCGAGGCCGTGCAGTTCTACGCCGACCTCGCCAATAAGCACGGGGTGGCCCCCAACGCGTCGGAGGTGCAATCGATGTCCACACCGGACCTCTTCGCGTCGGGCAAAGCGGCGATGGCGCTCGGCGGCCACTGGCGCTACCAGACGTTCATCCGTGCCGACGGCCTCGACTTCGACGTCACCTCGCTGCCGGTGGGCCCGCGCCGCCAGGGACAGGCCGCGCGCTCGAATATCGGTTCCACCGGGTTGGCCATCTCCGCGGGCAGCCCGCGCAGGGAGCAGGCCTGGGAATTCGTCAAATTCGCAACCGGTCCCGTCGGCCAGGCACTGATCGCCGAATCCAGCCTGTTCGTGCCGGTGCTGCGGTCCGCGCTCGACTCCGCCGGCTTCGCCAAGGCCCATCGGCGGCTGGGGAACGTCGCCGTGCTCACGCAGGGGCCGGCGCATTCCGACGGCCTGCCCGTCACCCCGGCCTGGGAGAAAGTCGTCGCCCTGATGGACCGCAGCTTCGGCCCGGTGCTGCGAGGTTCGCGCCCCGCGACCTCGCTGCGCGCGTTGTCGCCCGCAGTCGACGAGGTGCTGCACGCTTCATGACATCGGTCGACACTCCCGCCCCGGCCGGGCCGGTCACTCGCCAGAGCGCAAATAGCTCGCGTCCCGCGCGACGACGCGCCCGGGCGGGCCGCCTGTTCGTCGCACCGAACCTGGCCGCGGTCGTGGTTTTCATGCTGTTCCCGCTCGGCTTTTCGCTCTATATGAGCTTCCAGAACTGGGACGTTTTCCGGCCGCCGAAGTATGTGGGGCTGAAGAACTTCGGGGAGCTGTTCACCTCCGACCCGTTGTTTCTCATCGCGATCCGCAACACGGTCGTCTTCACCGTCGGGACGGTCGTTCCGACACTGCTGATCAGCCTGGTCGTCGCCGGCGTGCTGAACCGCAAGGTCCGGGGCATCGGCATCTTCCGGACCATCGTCTTTCTGCCGCTGGCAATCTCGTCGGTGGTGATGGCGGTCGTATGGCAGTTCGTCTTCAACACCGACAACGGCCTCCTCAACATCATGCTCGGCTGGATTGGGATCGGCCCGATACCGTGGCTGGTCGATCCCAAGTGGGCCATGGTGTCGCTGTGTATGGTCAGCGTGTGGCGCAGCGTGCCGTTCGCCACCGTCATCTTGCTGGCGGCGATGCAGGGGGTTCCAGAGACCCTCTACGAGGCGGCCAGGATCGACGGTGCCGGTGAGATCCGGCAATTCGCGTTCATCACCGTGCCGCTGATCCGGGGGGCGATGTCGTTCGTGGTGGTCATCTCGATCATCCACGCGTTCCAGGCGTTCGACATGGTCTATGTCCTCAACGGGCCCAACGGAGGCCCGGAATCGGCGACCTACGTGCTGGGCATCATGCTGTTCCAGCACGCCTTCTCATTCCTGGAGTTCGGCTATGCGTCCGCGTTGGCGTGGGTGATGTTCGCCATCCTGCTGGTGCTGACCGTGCTGCAATTGCGGCTGACCAGGCAGCGGTCGATGGAGGCTTCCCGTGGTCTCGGGTGAGCGCGTGTTCAAGCGCAACGTCTTTCGTGCCCTGCTCGTCTACACCGCGCTGATCGCCATCGCGTGGTGCTGGCTGTTCCCGATCGCCTGGGCGGTGTCGGGCTCGTTGAAGAACGAGGGCGAGGTGACCGAGCCGAGGCTCCTGCCGGCCCACCCGCGGTGGTCGAACTACACCGAGGCGTTCACGCTGATGCCGTTCTGGCGCATGTTCTTCAACACCGTCTTGTATGCCGGGTGCGTAACGGCCGGTCAGGTGTTCTTCTGCTCCCTGGCCGGATACGCGTTCGCCCGCCTGCAATTTCGCGGCCGTGACACGTTGTTCGTGCTGTATCTGGGCACGCTGATGGTGCCGCTGACCGTCACCGTGATCCCGCAGTTCATCCTGATGCGGACGCTGGGGTGGGTCGACACGCCGTGGGCGATGATCGTCCCGGGCCTGTTCGGCAGCGCCTTCGGTACCTACCTGATGCGCCAGTTCTTCCGGACGCTCCCCACAGACCTCGAGGAGGCCGCGATCCTGGACGGCTGCTCGCCGTGGCAGATCTACTGGCGGATCCTGCTGCCCCACGCGAGGCCGGCGGTGACGGTGCTGGCGGTGCTCACGTGGGTCAACGTGTGGAACGACTTCCTGTGGCCGCTGTTGATGATTCAGCGCAACAGCCTGGCCACCCTGACGCTCGGCCTGGTCCGGCTGCGAGGTGAGTACGTTGCGCGCTGGCCGGTCATCATGGCGACCTCCATGCTGATCATGGTGCCGCTGGTGGTCATCTACGCCGTCGCGCAGCGGTCGTTCGTCCGCGGCATCGCCGTCACCGGGATGAACGGATAGCCATGGCTTCGGTGAGTTTCGAGCGGGCGACACGACGCTACCCTGGGACCGATCGACCCGCCCTCGAAGGTCTCGACCTTTTCGTCGGGGACGGCGAATTCGTCGTGCTCGTGGGGCCGTCCGGCTGCGGCAAGACGACATCGCTGCGGATGGTCGCCGGGCTGGAGACGCTGGACTCCGGACGGATCCGGATCGGCGACCGCGATGTCACCGACATCGACCCCAAGGATCGCGACGTCGCCATGGTCTTCCAGAATTACGCCCTTTACCCCCACATGACGGTCGCCCAAAACATGGGCTTCGCGCTGAAGATCGCCAAGATCCCGAAGGGGGAGATCCGCGAGCGGGTGCTCGACGCGGCGAAACTGCTTGACCTGCAACCCTACCTGGAGCGCAAGCCGAAAGACCTCTCCGGTGGGCAACGCCAACGGGTGGCGATGGGGCGGGCGATCGTGCGGCGGCCGCAGGTGTTCCTGATGGACGAGCCGCTGTCCAACCTGGACGCCAAACTGCGGGTGCAGACCCGAAACCAGATCGCCGCGCTGCAGCGGCGGCTGGAAACCACCACGGTCTACGTCACCCACGATCAGGTCGAGGCGATGACGATGGGGGACCGCGTGGCCGTGCTGTGCGACGGTGTGCTGCAGCAGTTCGCGCCACCCCGGGAGTTGTACCGAAATCCGGGCAACGTGTTCGTCGCGGGCTTCATCGGGTCACCGGCGATGAACCTGTTCACCCTGCCCATCGTGGATTCCTCGGTCTCGCTGGGAGACTGGGTCATTCCGCTACCGCGCGGCATCGCCGATTCTGCGCCCGAGGTCGTCGTCGGGGTCCGCCCCGAGCATTTCGAACTCGGCAGCCGCGGTGTCGAGATGGAGGTCGACGTGGTGGAAGAACTCGGGGCCGACGCCTACCTGTACGGCCGAATCACCGGTTCCGGCAAGGTGATCGATCAGCCCGTCGTCGCGCGCGCCGACGGCCGCCACCCGCCGGAGAAGGGTACCCGGGTGCGCCTGCACCCGGAACCCGGACACCTGCACTTCTTCGGCCCCGACGGGTGCCGGGTCTCATGACGGCCCACGTGTCGGCCGGACGGGTCGACCTGGTCTGTGAGGGCGGCGGCGTCCGGGGGATCGGACTGGTCGGCGCCGTCGACGCGCTCGCCGAGGCCGGCTGCCGGTTCCCCCGGGTGGCCGGCACCAGCGCTGGCGCGACCGTCGCGGCACTGGTGGCGGCGCTGCAGGCCGCCGGTGAGCCGATGACGCGGCTGGGCGAGGTGATGCGCTCGATCGACTACCGGAAGTTCTTGGACCGCAGCCTGATTGGCCGGGTACCGCTGATCGGCGGGGGTCTCTCGCTGCTGGTGTCCGACGGGGTGTATCGCGGTGACTATCTCGAACGGCTGCTGGCGGGCCTGCTCGCCGAGCTCGGCGTGCGCACCTTTGGCGACCTGCGCACCGGCGAGGAGCCCGACCAGTTCGCCTGGTCGCTCGTCGTGACGGCCAGCGACCTGTCACGGCGACGGCTGGTTCGCATCCCATGGGACCTGCCTTCCTACGGCGTCGACCCGGACGACTTCCCGGTGGCGCGGGCGGTACACGCGTCGGCGGCGATTCCGTATGTCTTCGAGCCGGTTCGGGTTGGTGGCGCGACGTGGGTCGACGGCGGGTTGCTGTCCGACTTTCCGGTGGAGCTCTTCGACCGGCCCGATGCGCAGCCCCGGTGGCCGACGTTCGGGATCCGGTTGTCGGCGCGCCCCGGCATCCCGCCGACGCACCCGGTTCACGGCCCCGTCTCATTGGGGATCGCCGCCATCGAGACATTGCTGAGCAATCAGGACAACGCCTACATCGACGACCCGTGCACGGTGCGCCGCACCATCTTTGTGCCCGCCGAGGAGGTCAGCCCGATCGACTTCGACATCACCGCGCAGCAGCGCGATGCGCTGTACCAACGCGGATTGCAAGCGGGTCAAGAGTTTTTGGCAACGTGGGATTACCCGGCGTTTCTGGCGGCCTGCGGCGGCCCGGTCAAGCCTTCGGGGGATGCTTCGAAAGAGCGTGTGCCCTAAGCGGTCGGGGCTTTGCGGCAATCCAGCCGGCGCTGGATCCGCGCGATGTCCTCGGGAGACGGCATCGCGTCCGTGATGCGGGTGATCGCCACGCCGACGTCCGTGGCGCTGACCGGCCAGGGCCGGTGGCCCGCGAGTTCGTCTGTCAGCGAGGCGATCTCATCGGTGGACACCCGCCGACGAGACAGGGCCGCCGCCGGCACATGACCGGTCATCGGCATGCCGCTGGGGTAGCCGGCCCGCACAAAGGCGACAATGCTGGAAACCCATTGGGTAAGGTCCATCTTCCACCTCGCTAACCGCCACACTGCGGATCGACGGCGTTGGCACCGCAGATCACAAGGTAGCAGCGCTAAGGTCACCGATCGGTTAACGCCACGCGGTTGCTGGCAAATTCTTACAATCCTTGTGCCGCAAACCGGAAAGCCGTCGGGTCACGGTTGGCCGGTCACTGGCGTGCCGTAACCACGTTTGGCCGCAACGCGTTCCTAGTATTGCCGGGTGGCCGATCGCTATGGAACCGATGTCCTCGCCGCGGGTCGGCGCAAGCCCCGCTCCACCGAGCACCCGGTGGAGTTGGGGATGGTCGTCGAGGACGCCCAGACGGGCTACGTCGGTGCGGTGGTCCGCGTCGAATACGGCCGCATCGATCTCGAAGATCGCCATGGCCGGACCCGCGGCTTCCCCCTGGGCCCCGGATACCTGCTCGACGGGCGTCCCGTCATCCTCACCGCACCGCGACGCCCGGCACCCGCCGACGCGGGCCGGACGGCGTCGGGATCGGTCGCGGTGCCCGGGACGCGGGCCCGCGTCGCCCGCGCCAGCCGCATCTATGTCGAGGGGCGCCACGACGCCGAACTGATCGCCCAGGTCTGGGGAGAAGACCTGCGCATCGAAGGCGTGGTCGTCGAGCACCTCGGCGGCGTCGACGACCTGGTCGGCATCGTGGAAGAGTTTGCGCCCGGGCCGGGACGCCGGCTCGGCGTGCTGGTCGACCATCTGGTCGCGGGTTCGAAGGAGGCGCGGATCGCCGATGCGGTGCGGCGCGGCCCGGGTGGGGCCCACACGCTGGTCGTGGGCCATCCCTATGTCGACATCTGGCAGGCCGTCAAGGCGCAGCGAGTCGGCCTGACCGTGTGGCCCGACGTGCCGCGCCACATCGAGTGGAAACACGGCGCCTGCCGGGCGCTCGGCCTGCCGCACGGCGGCCAGGCCGACATCGCCAGGGCCTGGCGGCACATCCGCGCGCGCGTGCGCGACTGGAACGACCTGGAGCCGGCGTTGATCAGCCGCGTGGAGGAGCTCATCGACTTCGTGACGGAGCCGACCGCCCCGTAGGCGCCGGCGGCCACCGCGCCGCCGGGCGCACGCCAGAAAAGATCGGTGGGATTTTATTGCCCTTCGGCGTGGCGCCCGCGCCCCTCGACCTGCCCCGCCGCCGGCCCGACGCCCGGTGCCAGCTATCGCCGCGGCACCGACGCGCCCATGAAAAGACCTCGACGTCGGGCACAGTCGGCGCAAGTGAGCAACGCCTCACCCATCCGCGCGGGCACGCGGAACCGCGATGTTTCAGGCACGTCATGTTTCGTGTCGTCCCGGTAAATCCGTGCGGCCCGCCGTCACGCACCGATGGCCGCCGAGCACTAACTCCGTGACAGATCCAATCAGCGAGAAACGGAGGAAGTTCATGACCGACGCGCTCGTCATCGACGCACAAGGGCTCGACCGGCTGTCGTGTAACGCCAAGGAGAATCCGGCCACCGGCCGCAAGACGCTGAAGGCGACGACGGTGTGTGAGGCGGGATTCCGAAACATGACCTACGTGCGCGACCTGGCGCCGATGCTGGTGGGCGAGCCGCCCGCGTTGCTGGGCGACGACTCGGCCCCCAACCCCTCGGAGACCGCGCTGGCGGCGCTGGGCTCATGCGTGTCGGTGGGCCTGCTGGCCAACGCCACGCACCGCGGCGTGACGCTGACCAAGATCGAGGTCGAAATGGAAGGCGACATCGACATTTCCGCGGTCTGGGGGGTCGGCGACACACCGGAGGGCAAGCGGCTGGGCTTCAGCGCGGTCCGCTGCCGGGTGACGCTGGCGGGGGACGCTGATGAGGCGACGCTGAAGGAGATCCACGACAACGCGATCGCCTGGTCGCCCGTGGTGAATACGTTCCGCAATCCGGTGAGCGTCGACTCGACCCTGATCACCGACTGACGATCCGACGGGAGCCCACTGTGACAACGACTTTGACCAGGGCCGACCTCGCCGAGGTGATCAAGGTGGCCCGCGTTCGGCACGGTTTGAGCTGGGCGAAGATCGCCGAATCGATTGGCAAGGACCCGGTGTGGACGGTCGCGGCGCTGCTCGGCCAGCATCCGCTGTCGGTCGACGACGCGTCGACCGTCGCTGCGCTGCTCGGCCTTGACGACGAGGCGGTGACGGTACTGCAGATGGTGCCGTATCGCGGATCGGATGCCACGATGGCAGATGATCCGACGATCTACCGGTTCCACGAGGCGCTGGCGGTCTACGGGCCGGCGATCAAAGAACTCATCCACGAAGAGTTCGGTGACGGGATCATGAGCGCGATCAACTTTCAGATGAGCGTCGAACGGCGCCCGGATCCGGGGGGCGACAGGGTGGTCGTCACGTTCGACGGCAAGTTCCTCGACTACGCATGGAAACATTCCGCCCAGCAGGCTCAGGAGGCACGGAAATGACGGCGACCATGGACCCCAGGGCGAGCCAGCTGGATGTCGGACTCGTGGAGGACATCCGGGCCCATGCCGGGCAGCTGGACCGCGGCGAGGGCCATTCCCGACGCAGCTTCGCGGCGCTGGGCGCGGCCGGAGTGCTCGGGATCGGGGCGCCGGGCAACGCGGACGGCAGGCTCCCCGAGATGGCCGATGTGATTCGCACGATTTCCGGGGAATGCATGAGCACCGGGTTCTCGCTGTGGGCCAACCGCATGGCGGTGGAATACCTGCTTACGGCGGCAACGCCTTTCTCCTTGGCCGCGGTTGAGCCGTTGCTAGCGGGCGCCACCCTGGGGGTCACTGGCATGGCTTCGGCGTTCAAGGAAGCGGCGGGCTGCGGCACCCTGGAGCTGACGGCCACACCAGTCGCCGGGGGCTACGAGGTATCGGGCCCGATCCGGTGGGCCAGCAACCTGTACCCCGATTCGACCATGGTGACCGCGGTGCGGGTCGGCGGCGGCGGCGAGAGGCTGATCGTGGCCCTGCCGTTGGACACGCCCGGCGTGGTCGTGGGCGATCACTTCGATCTACTGGCGATGGGTAGTACCGCGTCGTCGTACCTGAATCTGAAGGATGCGTTCGTCCCGGCGGATCAGGTGCTGTCGCGTGACTTCGACGGGTTCCTGCAGTCGGTTCGCCCGACGTTCCTCGTGTTGCAGTCAGCCATGTGCCTGGGGTTGACGCGTACCGCGGTGGAGCAGGCGCGCCTTGGGCTCGGGGGGGTCAACTCCGTGTTCGCGGCTGACGTCGACCGTGTCGCCGAGAGGCTCACCCGCGCCGAAGCAACGTTGGGCCGCCTGGCCGCGGCCGTCGGCGGGGTGCAGGCGCCGACCAAGAAGGACCTGCTGTCGTTGCGCCTGGCCGCCGCCGAGCTTTCCAGCGCGAGCGCGGATCTCGAGATCCGGACCGCCGGCGGAAAGGGCTATGCGAGCAGGACGGCGGCGAGCCGCCGGTATCGGGAGGCGGCGTTCATCCCTGTGCAGTCGCCGTCCGAGGGCCAATTGCGCTGGGAGTTGGCCGGATGCGCCTGAGTTCGGGTCGATGGTGACTCCGGTGGCGGTGCCACCGGAGGGCACCGAGTCCGAACGCCTGGTCGGCGGGGTTCCGCTGGCCAACCTGGTGCGCGACTTCCACCGGCCGATGGTGAATTTCGCCCGCACCATGGTGAGTTCACCGACCGTCGCCGAAGAGGCCGTGCAAGAGGCGTGGGTGCAGGTTTTGCAGTCGGCGGACTCGTTCGAGGGGCGCTCCTCGGTCAGCACCTGGTTGTTCAGCATCGTCAGGAACACGGCCTCGCGCCACCGGCGCCGCGAATCCCGCATCCGCGACCACGAACTGCTGGCCGACGCGGATGCGGAGTCGGGCGACCCGCTCTCGGGCCGCATGCACCCCGCCGGTCACCCCGATGCCGGTCACTGGAGTGTCCCGCCGTCCCAGCGCTTCCTGCCCGAGGACCGAACCGTCGAAAGCGAACTCGTCGGGTACGTCCGTGCCGCACTCGACGCGCTGCCGGAGCGCCAACGGCAGCTTGTCATCCTGCGCGACCTCGTCGGCACCTCGGCCGACGAGGCGGCGCGGATCCTCGGGCTCTCCGCCGAGGGGCAGCGAGCCCTGCTCTACCGCGCCCGGGGAAATCTTCGAAACGAATTGGAAAAGCGGTATCGACGATGACCGTCTACGACAACACAGTCCCCGCCATCGACTGCGTCGACTTCGTCCGGCTCGTCGACGATCTCGTCGATTCGGATCCGCGCCAGTGGGGGGCGGTGGTGGCCAAACACCTCGACGAATGTCCACCGTGTCTGGTCTACCTGCAACAGATGCTCGACCTCAAAGTCCTCCTCAACCACGTCTTCGAGGGGGAGAAGCTCAGCGACGAGCACATCTCCCAGGTCCTCAGCGCCATCAACACCTTTAGGAGAGGCGAACACGCATGACGATCAACGCGGAAGCGCCGCAACTGGATAGCGTGTCCGTGCCGGACACGGTCGCCCCGTCCCCGTCGGCCGGCCCCCCCGACCGCTCGGCCGAGGACCCGTTCGAACCGCTGAGCGTGGGGGCCATGGTCGACCGCGTGGCGGCCATGGCGGTGGAAAAAGCCTCGCACCCATGGGCGTTCCTCATGCGATCCCTCGTCGGTGGCGCGATGGTGGCCTTCGGCGCGCTGCTCGCGCTGATGGTGAGCACGGGAGTCAAGACGCCGGGCGTGGCCAGCCTGCTGATGGGCCTGGCGTTCGGCATGTCGTTCGTGCTGATCCTCGTGTCGGGCATGTCGCTGATCACCGCCGACATGGCCGCCGGGTTCCTCGCCGTGCTCAAACGCACGATGACGGTGCGGGTCTACGCCTTCCTCGTCGGGGTCGGGCTCGTCGGCAACATCGTTGGGGCGCTTGTCTTCGTCGCAGTCTGTGGTGCCGCGGGAGGTCCCTATCTCGGCGCGTTCGCGGAACGGGCAGCGGCGGTCGGCTCCCAGAAGGCCGGCCAGCCGGTCGGGACGGCCCTGCTGCTCGCGGTGATCTGCACGTGGTTCCTGCAGACGGCGATGTGCATGTTCTTCAAGGCCCGCAGCGACGTGGCCCGGATGGCCTTTGCGTTCTACGGTCCGTTCGCCTTCGTGATCGGCGGCACCCAGCACGTGATTGCCAATGTCGGGTTTCTCGGACTTCCGTTGTTGCTCAACCTCTTTCATCACGCCGCACCGCGCGGAGGGATCACCTGGGGTTGGGGCGAGCACGGCCTGCTGACCAACATCGGGATCACCACGATCGGTAACCTGATCGGCGGCACGCTCTTCGTGGCGTTACCGTTCTGGGTCATCGCGCGACTGCAGCAACGGCAGATCTAGCCGGCGCACTCTCGGCGAAAATCCAGAGCCTGTTTAGCGTCAGGCGGCTCCGGCGTCGTGTCGTTTGTCGCGCGTTCCGCGCGATACTTCGTCCCCCGCCCGCCGCCTCCGGTGTCCTCCCAGTGAATGCGCCGTAACGGGATCCCAAACCGGTTCGGGCAGAAGTCCTGTGACCCGAGATCTTGAGGACTAAAGCCTCACGACCGACGGCCCGCCCTCGCATAGCGTCGCTTGCGATGGAGGGAGAAGGAAATGCCGATACCGGTTAAACAACGTGGCGTCGTCGTCGCCGTCGACGGCTCGCCAGCATCCGATGCCGCCACCCAGTGGGCGGCGCACGAGGCGGCAATGAGGAACGTCCCGCTCACCGTGGTTCACGCGGTGGCGACCCCCACCTCGACCTGGCCGCCGGTCGCCTACCCGGAAGCCCTGGCGGTGCGGCTGGAGGACGAGGGCAAGAAGGCCATCATGCACGCCATGAAGCTCGCCGAGGAGGCGATGCCGCCTGGCCACAAGGCCACTATCAGCAGGGAGATGGTGTACGCGACGCCCACGCTGGCCCTGGTGGAGATGTCCGACCACGCGGAGATGATCGTCATGGGCACCGCCGGGCGGGGGATACTCGCGCGCGGCGTGCTCGGTTCGGTCAGCTCCGGGGTGGTGCGGCACGCGAACTGCCCGGTCGCCGTCATCCACGACGAGAAGCTGCCCGACGCGCACGCGCCGGTTCTCGTCGGCATCGACGGCTCGCCGACTTCGGAAGCCGCGACGGCGATAGCGTTCGACGAGGCATCCCGTCGCGGCGTCGACCTGATCACCTTGCACGCGTGGAGCGATGTGACGACGATCGAACTGCCGGCTCTGGACTGGGCGACGGTGGAGGAGGAAGCGCAGCGCAGCCTCGCCGAAAGTATGGCGGGCTGGCTGGAACAGTATCCCGACGTGACGGTGCATCGGGTGGTCGTTCGCGACCGGCCGGCGCAGAACCTCATCGAGGCCTCGGAGTCCGCACAGCTCCTCGTCGTGGGCAGCCACGGCCGGGGCGGTCTGACCGGCGTGCTGCTGGGCTCGGTGAGCAACGCGGTCCTACACGGTGTCCGGATTCCGGTGCTCGTCGCCCGGGCGCACTCCGCTTCCGGCTAGTACTTCGCGTCCCAACCACGAGATAGCCGTGCGGGTCGTGCTTCGTTAACGATGACGACCACGCGGCGATCTCGGCGCCAAGTCAAGCGGTGGGGTGCACAACGGTGCAGGCCCACGCGCACAGCACGGCGGCATCACGTCCCGCCCGCGCGACCGTCCGGTCCGGCCGGACGAGCGCGGCGGTGGCGTGCCCCCGCCGCAGCCACGCCCAAAGCGCACTTTCCGGCTCGGCGATCAGCACGACGATGCCGCGCCGGTGCAGCGTGGCCTCGGTCGGGGCGTCCACCGGGGCTGCGCTGATCAGGCCGAAACTCGCCCCGAGCATTTCGTCGAGCCGCCGGCCGTTGGCCAGGAGCGGGTTTGGGCACAGCGTCCCCGCGAGTCGCCGTAGCCCGTGGGAGCGGCACACCAGCGCCGACGAACGTAGGGCAGGTGTGGTCGAATCGACGACCTTCGATCGGACACCGGGGATCAGCCGCAGCCCGGGCAGCACAACGCGGCGAGCCGCATCGCCCGCCCGACCGCCGCCGGTCATCGCGCGCCCGACGCCCAGCGCGAGCCGGATCATGTGCCGGGCGTGTGGCTTTCGTTCCCGCTCGTAGCTGTCCAGAACGTCGGCGGTCAAGGTGCCGTGCCGGACCCCGGCGATCTTCCACGCGAGATTCGCGGCGTCGCGCACCCCCGCCCCCAAGCCCTGGCCGATGAACGGGGGAGTGAGGTGCGCCGCGTCACCGAGGATGAAGACGTTCCCCACCCGCCACCGGTCGGCGATCTGGGCGCGGAAGGTGTATTCGGTGACGCGCAGCAGGGTCAGTTCGTCGTTGCCGAGCTCCCCGGTCCACGGTTCGATCAGGGGGCGCAGGGCATCGAGCGTGCCGAAGTCGTCGGCGCTTTCACCGGCCAGCAATCGGAACTCCCACCTGTAGCGGCCCGCCCCGATGCGCATGTACGTCCCCGCGCGGACCGGGTCACACACCTGATGCACGCCGTCCCACTGGTGCAGCTCGGCGTCTGCTGCCACATCGGCGACCAGCCAGCGCTGATGAAATCCCAAGTCCCGCATGGTCGAACCGATCCGGTCGCGAACCAGGCTCTTGGCGCCGTCACAGCCCAGCACGTAGTCGGCGTCGATTAGATGCGTACTGTGGTCGGTGCGGTCGACGAAGGTGACGCGGCTGCGGTGCGCGCCGACTCGGACCTCGCCGACCTCGGCGTTGCCGCGCAGCACGGCATCTGGGTAGCGCTTGAGGTTGGCGCGCAGCAGGGTTTCCAATTCCGGCTGGTCGAACATGTTGGCCTGAGGGAAGCCGTTCGCTCCCCGCGACGGATCGCGGTGGAACTCCCCGAGCACCGTAAAATCCTTGTCCAGCAAGCGCAATCCCAGCGTGGGCCGTGAAATCGCGGCGAACTCGTCGGCGATACCGAGGCGGGCGAGGATGCGGTAGATCTCGTCGTCGAGGTGGACGGCGCGCGGCTGCGGATACACGCCGGGCCAGCGGTCGAGCAGCGTGCATTCCACGCCATGTTGTGCCAACAGTGTCGCCGCCACGACGCCGGTGGGCCCGGCGCCGACGATCGCGACGGGGACGTGCGGGATGGGGTCCTCGGTCACGCGAATCGGACTGCGGTGCGCTGTGTTCCGAGGTCGACGGCGCCGTCGTCGGTGGCCACCGTGGCTTCCACCACGTCGCCGTCCTGCAGGTAATCGGGGTTACCGGCCTGGCGCGTGAAGAACATCTTCCACTTGAGCGCCGGCGGCAACAGGTTTCCGATGAGCTGGACCGGCTTCGGCGGGGCGCTCAGGGCGGTGCCGGCAGGGGTCCCGGTGAGGATGAGGTCACCGGGCGCGAGCTCCTGGAATTGGGTGAGTGATTGCAGCGCCTGCAGCGGTCGGTACAGCATGTCCCCGTCGACCAGTGCGTTCTGCCGTTCGCGGCCGTTGACGCTCAGGCGTAGCCGCAGGTCGCCGTACCGCTTGAGCTCGTCGGCGCTCAGCAGGACCAGCTCGGGCCCGACCGGGGTGAACGTCGGGTAGGACTTGGCCTCGTAGAACTGTGTCTGCGGAAGCTGGATATCGCGCGCGGACACGTCGTTGCTGACGACGAGCCCGGCAACGAAGTCGGCCAGGTTCGTGTCGGAGATCGTGGTGCCGACCGGAACACCGCGTCCGATGACGAGACCGATCTCCACCTCGTAGTCGAGCAGCTTGACGTGGGCGGGCTTGACGATGTCGTCGAAGGGGCCGGTGATCGATGCCGACGCCTTGCGGAAGAAGGTGAGCGGCACCGTTGCCGGGTCCATGCCTGCGTCTTTGACGTGCGACGCGAAGTTCGTCATCTGGGCGATGACCCGGCACGGCCGCGTCACGGGTGAGACCAGCGCGAGGCTGTCCACGGCGACGGGCTGCGCGCGGGCCCCGTCCATCGCGGCTTCGATCGCGGCCCGGTCGGCCAGCAGCGCGCCGGTGGTGGCGGCGGCGGTGTCGATCTTCGTGGCGCCGCCGGTGGTCTTGACCCACCAGGCGTCGGCGGTTCGTAGCACGGTAATGGTCATGAGGCAGGCACTTTCAGTAGGCCGACGAGGCGGTTGATGTCGAATTCGTTGTGTGCACGCAGCGCGCCGGCGATCGAGACCAACTCGCGGCGAGCCGATTTCAGGTCGGTTCCCAGGAAGTCCCGGGTCGCCGGCGGCCCCCACTGGGCCAGACCGGACGCGGTGAAGGGCGCCCAACCCGGTTCGACGGTGTTGTCGAACAGGTCGCCGTCGGCGAAGTGCTCGACCAGGAAGCCGTCGGGATCGCGCCAGTAGTCGAAGATCTGGCTGCCCTGGATGTGCCTGCCGATACCCCAGGATCTGAGATAGCCGCGATCCCTGAGGTATTCACCACCGGCCGCCAGCGCGTCGAGATCGCTGACCTGATACGCCGAGTGGACGTAGCGGTTGGCCGGCCCGAGCGCCATCGCGAGCGTGTGGTGATCGGCCGGCATCGACCCTCGATCGCAGCGGATGAAGCTCATGGTGGGTCCCCGCCGCCGCTGGCCGGGAAAGAACAGGAAGTCGCTGACGATCATCCCGAGGTTGTCCAGGTACCAGTTCAGCGTCTCCCGGTATTTGGTGGACTGCACCACCAGATGACCCAGGCGCTGGACGCTCGCGGGCACCCGCGGGGGACGCTGGCCGGAGTTGATACGCGCCACGTCATCGCCGAAATTGAAGTGGTGGGCGCGCTGGCTGGGCAGTTCCGGGAGTTCGTGGGTGCCGGCGACCACCCGCACCGGCATTCCGCTCGGATCCATCAGTCCGACCGACTGCCCGCCGATGTTCTCGGGCAGCGGGCGTGCCGGGGCGTTCCATCTCTCGGCCAGCCGTCGCACGTCGGCGGTGTCGCCCGCGCGATACGCCACGCCGGTGAATCGGGTGCGGGGTCCGCGCCGCAGGATCACGCAGGGGCCCGCGGCGCGCGTGCCGCGCAGCTGCAGCTCGTCGGGACCGCGCCGGGCGGTGTGGAAGCCGAACGCCTGGGCGAAGGCTTCGGCGCGCTCCAGATCCGGCTTCTCGAACTGCAGCCACGCGATGTCGACCACCTTGATCACCGGATTCCGCGACCGCCCGGGATGTTCCCCGCGCAGCGCACCCCGTTCGCTGTGCAGCCCTTCATGGGCATTCTTCGTCAGACTCAAGATCAGCTCCCCTAGTAACTGACGAAATCGTCACATACTAGGGACCCTGTGGTCAACACTTCTGACGAAATCTTCAAAAGTGATGCATACTCGGGGAGTGAGCGCGACGGTGGAGCCGGCCAGCCGCCTGGAGCGGCGCAAGCAGCGCACCCGGGCGGCACTGGTCAAAGCCGCGCAGCGGCTGATTGCGGAGGGAAAGATCAACGTGCCGGTCCTGGAGATCACGCGGGTCGCCGACGTCGGCATGGGGTCCTTCTACAACCACTTCGACAGCAAGGAGGAGCTGTTCGCGGCTGCGGTGGCCGACGTGCTGGACGCGCACGGGGCCATGCTCGACCGGCTTACGGCGTCGATCGAGGATCCCGCGGAAACATTTGCCGCGAGTTTCCGGATGACGGGCCGGCTGTTTCGTCGGCGCCCGCAGGAGAGCGAAATTCTATTGGCCAATGGGTTGTCGCTGCTGTCGTCGGACCGCGGCCTCGCTCCCCGGGCGCTGCGCGACATCGAGGCCGGCGTCGCGGCCGGGCGCTTCCACATCGACGACCCGGAACTGGCTCTAGCGATGGCCGGCGGCGCGCTACTGGGGTTGGGAAAGCTACTTCGCGATGACCCGGGCCGCGACGATGCCCTCGCGTCCGACGCCGTCACCGAAAGCGTGCTGCGGCTGTTCGGGCTCGGCGCCGCCGACGCGCACGCAATCTGCCAACGGCCGTTGCCCGACGACGCATTCGGGGAGGCGTGAAATCAAGCCGCCGGGTCACCCGGTGGTGTGGACGATCAGGACGTCGATCTTGGCCTTGGTAGCGATGCCGCCGGGTACCGAGAAGACCCGACCGATGAGCGCGGATCGCGCATCGAGTCCCACGTGGCCGACGACGAGGAGATCCGCGTCGACCTGCTCGGCGAGTTCCACCAGCGCGTGTACCGGAGCATCCTGAATCGGTCTTTCCTCGATGTCGGTCGCCCCGGCCGCCTTCGCCCGTTCGTGTGCTTCCCGCAAGATCGCGTAGATCGGTGCGTTGCCCTTCACCTTGTAGCCCTCGTTCCCGAGGACGTCGGCCGCGCGCGAATCATCCTTATGGGGAAAGTATCCCGTTGCGATGATCAGCTTTGCGTTCGACTCGGCGGCGATCGCGCCCGCACGCTCAACCGCACGCAGCGACGATTCGGAGCCGTCAGTGCCGACGACCACGGTTCGATAGGCCTTCATCTGACCTCCCGGCCTCGTAGAGCGATTCCTATGGGAGACCGTAACGCGCCGGCGCGCGCTAGCCTACTGCCGCGGCTTTCCGAAGTCGCTGCCGCACGCCGAATACCCGACATTCGACGGCGTGCTACTCGATCGGCGGCGGAACCGTTACGGCGACGGCCGTTGCGCAACGGGCGGTGGCACGCCGACGCCCATGGCGTGATCGCGGTTGTCCCGCAACCCTTTTCAAGGCGGTGGCCGTCGTCTCGGCGTCGCTTCCGGCGGCCGAGACGATCCGGGCGACGAGCTCGCCGCCGCGAGTCACCTCGATCGTCTGTCCGGCCGCGACGGTATCGAAATAACGCCCGGCGCGCTTTCGCAGTTCGTCGAGCTCGATCCGTCCACCGGCGTTCGCCGGGATCGCGGCCGCCTCCGAGTCACCGGCAGACACGATGCTCGCCAGCAGTCTGCCGTCGCGGACGATGTAAATCGTCTCGCCGCCGGCGACCCGGTCGAAGCACCGCCCGGCGCGCGTCCGCAGTTCGTCCAGGCCGACCCAACCGCCGGGGTCCGTTGCGGCCTTCACCGTGCGTGCGGGCACCGGAGCCACCCTCCACGCCCCGACCGGGCCTATTCGCGCCACCAACTTGCCCCGACGGACGACGTCGAGCGTCTCCCCGGCGGCAACCCGCTCGAGATACGCGCAGGCGTGGCTTCGAAGCTGGCCCAGCCCAATCGCTTCCGGCATCTCGCTCCGATCTCTGCGCGTCGGCGGGACAGTGGCTCTCAGGCTCCGTCGGCACCGGCCTCAGTATATGACTGTACGTGCGGTCAGTGTCAATGCATCGACCCTCGACTCGGCGCGCTCGCGCTGCGCTCGCGAGGAAACTCCGTGAGCCTCAGCGAGCGGGCGCCAGCATGTCCTTCCAGCCGTCGTCTCCCGTCCTGGTCGAGTTTTCGACCGCGTATCGGACACCGTCGGGTCCCACCAGTTCGCCGCTTTGTGGGTTGTAGACGGCCGGGGGAGGGCCGCCGGGGGTGTAGACGCAGGGATTCGGTTGTTGGCCGTTGCACTGGACGGTCCCCGATCCGGGCCGCTGCAGCACGTCGCTGACGGGCGGGGGCGTCCCCGCCACCCGATCGGCGGGCGCCGGGTTCATGCCGTTGTCGACCGACGGCGCGGGGATCACGAGACCCGGCTTGACCGGCTGATCGCAGCGCGCCGCCGGTGCCGGGCACGTCAGGATCTGGTTGGGATCGCCGTACCACGGGTTCGTGCCCAGCGGGACATAGGGTTTCGGGTCGCGGCACTCACGCGGCGTGGCGGCGCGCTTGCCCGGGACATCGACGCACGGGACATTGCGAGCGCCGCGCACCGCATTGGACGGGGTGTCCTGTGGGATCTTGCAATACGTTCCGGAGGGCATCGGCGCGAGGCTGGTGTCCGCCGGAGAGCGCCATTGCGGCGCCGGGAGGAAGCCGGTCAGGCACGGCGGGGGTTGGTTGATCGTCAGCGAGGTGCCCAGGGCGGCATAGCCGGGGAAAGGCGTCGTCACCGTCTGGCCTTCCGAGGCGCCCTGGGGATAGGCGACCAGCAGTTGCTCGACGCCCTTGTGGTAGCGCTTGAGCATCTCCAGTAGGACCTCGAGGTTCGCCAGCGTCTGCGGCAGCGCGTCGCGGACGTCGCCGAACACAGCGTTGACCTGATCGGCGGTCGGCGCCGCCTGCGCCAGGATGCTGCGCAGGTGCTGGTCGTTCGCCGCGCTCTGCGTGGCCAGGATGTCCAGATTGTGCGTCCAGCGCTCGATCGAGTCAGCCGAGTCAACCTGGCTGTCGATGATCGGTCCGGTGTTTTCGATGATGTCGTCGACGTCGCCGATGTTGGTCTTGAAGTCGCCGGCGATCGCCTGCGTCGCATCGACCAGCCGTTGCAGCGCGGGACCCAATCCGCCTACGGCTTGGGCCGTTTCGTCGAGCAGCGAGGCGATCTTCTCCTTGGGCAGCACGGCCAGCCCGCGGTTCGCGGCATCCAGCGCCGGCCCGATATCGGTGGGCACGGTACCCTTGGTGACGGTCTGGCCTGAGGACAAGTACTTGCCCGGGTTGCCCGCCGACACCAGGTCCAGATACTGCTCGCCGACCGCCGACACCGAATGCACGTTCGCCGAAGCGTCGATCGGGATCTTGTAGCGGTCGGAGATGCTCATGGTCACCCGCGCCCCCATCTCGGTCGGCTCGACGCCGGTGACCGTCCCGATAGTCTCACCGCGATAGGTCACGTTGGCCGTCTGGTACAGGCCACCCGAGGCGGGCAGGTTGGCGTGCAACGTGTACTGGCCGATCCCCGCCGCGGTGGGCAGTCGCAGGTAGTACCCGCCCAACACCACCGCGGTGATCGCGGTCAGGATGCCGAACAAGATGAGCTGGCGCTTGATGAATGGGGTCAGCATTGCCGGTCCGCCCGCTCCACCAGCGGTCCGCCCGGGGCGTCGTTCGGGTTCGGTGTGTACCGGACATCGGGGATCATCGTTTCGGGATCGCGGCCCCACGCCTGTTCGAGCGCGCGCAGCGCTCCGGAGAATCCCGTCCCGGTGAGGACCGCGTTGTCGACCGCGCTGAGGGTAAGGTCGAGCGTCAGCGACAGGTTGAAGTAGTCGCCCCGGAACGCCTTCGGCACGGCATCGATGTCGAACGGCCGCACCAGGATCAGCTTGAGTGCCCGGATCAGGTACGGCGAGGCACGGCCGAGTTCTCGTAACGGGCACTGCAGCGAGAGCAGATCCTGGTGGATGTCACCCCGCGAGGGGGACAGGTATTGGTCGGCGACTCCGCTGAGCCGCCCCGTCGCATCGACCGCATCGATCAAGAGGTTCTGCTTGTCGGCGAAATGCTTGAGTAGTGGCGGGAATTCGGTAAGGACGCGATCCAGAACGTCCGAGCGGGGACCGACGTACGCCAAGAGCCGGTCGGTGGAGTCGATGGCTCTTGTGATGTCCTCGCGCTGCTCGTTGAGCCGGGTGACGAACGTATCCAGCTTGCCGAGGAACGCACGGATCTGGTCGGCGCGCCCGTTGAAGATGTTGTAGACCTCGTTCTGCAGCACTTCGAGATTCGGGATACCGCCCCCTCGCACGATCATGGCGAGGCCGGCCAGCGTCTGCTCGGTCGTGGGGTAAGCGGACGCATTGCTCAACGGGATCGTGTCGCCATCCCTCAGCAATTCCGGCGACGGGTTGGGCGGTGCGGCCAGCTCTATGTGCTGAGAACCCAGCAGGCTCGTCTGCCCGATCTTGGCGGTGGCGTTCTGGGGTAATTTCACCCCCTTGTCCAGACGCAGCGTGAGCGTGGCGACCCAGTTCTTCAGACGGATCGACCGGACCGTGCCGACAAAGACGTCGGCCACCCGCACTCGGCTGTTGTCGTTCAGGGCCAGGGTGTCGGGCATCTGCACGTAGACGGTGTAGGAGCCGGCTCCGCTGCCCGGGCCTCCGGGCATCGGCACGTTGGCGATCCCCTGCCACTTCGCACACGAGGTCAGCGCCACCACGACGCTCAATAGGGCCACCGCCTGCCAGGCGCGGCGCCGGATACGAGAACCAAAGGCGCGCAGGGAGATCACGATCCCAGTCCCGTCGACGCGGCCGCCGGCGTGGGAGCGACAGGGCCCGGCACCACACCGGGTGCCGGTGGCGGCGGGGGGATCGGTACCTGCGCGGCGCGCACGCCGATGGGCGGCACCACCGGGTACTCGTCGTACGCATTCGGGGGCCCCGGTGGCGTCTGTAGGCCCGCGGCAGGTGGCGGGCTGTCGGGTCCGCCCATCAGCTCGCCCAGTGAGTCGGGGGTCATCAGCCCGGCCGTGATCGGCCCGACTTGGGTGCCCTGCATACCGGGCGCGGCGATCCAGCCGGGCTGGGTGTTGCGGTGCGACAACGGGGTGTCGGGCACCCAGATGCCGGGCACCGTGGTGTCCTTATACCCGTTCGGCGGCTGCAGCCGGGGCTCCGAGTAGGCGACTTCCTTGGGTAGCGTCTCGGCCGTGCTGAACAGGTTCAGCCCGAATGGCAAATAGTTGAATTTGATCGCGTCGAGGACCGGCGCCAGGTATTGCGCACACAGTTCGGCGGATTCCTGATAACCCAGCCGGCTGCCGGCCTGAATCATGCTGCACACGAACTGCATGGGGTTCGCGAAGTTCGGGATCGCCGGGATGGACATGACCGCGCCGTGCGACGGGTGGTAGATCTGGCTGAGGTTCGTCTCGAGCGTCGGCAGGACGTGCAGGGCCGTTTCCAGGCCGTTGAGCGGATCGGGTTGGACCAGCGTGGTGGTCACGGTGGCGAGGTTGTCGATGTCGTGGGCGAGCACTGCGCGGTTCTTGTCCAGGAACGGTCGCAGGGTGGCGAGCAGGCTGTCGAATCGCTGTATCGCGGTGGCGAGTTCGGAGTCGGACGTGGTCAGCTTGTCGGTGAACTGGGCCAGGTTGGTGTTCAGCGCCACGAACTGCCGGTCGTCTTTGTGCAGGGCGTTGACGAACAGTGCCAGGCTGTGCACCACCGCGAAGAAGTCGCCTCGTCCCTCGTTCAACGCGGTCAACGCCCGCGACAGACTGTCCAGCGTGGTGTTGATCTGTTTGCCTTTGCCGGCCAGTCCGTCGGCGAAGGCCTCGATGACGTCACCGAAGGGTCCCTTGGGCTGTTCGGGTGTCGGACCGAGTTTGGAGATGACGTTGGCGACGCTCTGGCTCAGTTGGTCCCACTCCGTCGGAACCTGCGTGCGCTCGAGGGGGATCACCGCGTTGTCGGCCAGCACCGGACCGCCTTTGTAGGGTGGTTCGAGCTGGATGTTCCGCGATGCCACGAGGGTGGGGTTGACGATCACGGCGGACGCGTTGGCCGGCACCTTGTATTTGTTCTTGTAGTGGAACGTCACTTTCATCTTGTCGCCGGCCGGTTCGATCTTGTCGACCGAACCGACCCGAACGCCCATGATCTGGACCTTGTCCCCGGGATAGAGTGCGTTCGCCTCCGGGAAATATGCGACCACGGTGTTGGTGGTCAATTTGTTGTAGAGGCGCAACCCGACAAACCCGGCGACAATCGCCAGCGCAACCACCAGAGTCCCAATCACCTTCCGGGAACGCAACTTACGAGAATTGACGACAGCGCTCAATTCTGGTTACCTCCCGCCACTCCACTGCCTCCTGTGCCGCCTGGGTTGATGAACGGCGCCGGCAGCGTAGGCCCGGGCCCGGGTGGCGCGGGGGAGCCCGGCGGCAGACCGGGCGCGAACGTCGACGGCGGTGGGACGGGGCCGGCGGGTTGGAGGTTTTCGGTTCGCGCCCCGGGCGGCGCGTTGGCCGGCAACGGTACCGGGGTGCCCGGAACGTCGGGAGGCGGTTCGCCCGGCCGGCCGGCGATCGGGATGCCCGGTGTCGGCGGCAGGCCGTCCGGGTTCGGCGGTGACGTTTGTACGTCGATCGGTGCGGGGAAGCTGCCGCCGAACGGTCCGACGTCGACACCGGCGCACGGCAATGGGTTCCACGGCCGCGGCGGCGCGTCACGAGGCGGCGTGTACGAGCACGCCGTGCCCGGGGGGACGGCTGGCCCCGGGTGATCCGGGGTGCCTTCCAGCACCGGGGGTGCCGGCGGCGGCGCGCCGTTGGGGAATCGGGTGCCGTTGGGGTCGGGCCAGCGGAACTCGGGCAGGCCTGCGCTGCGCCAGAAGTCCTCCGGGTCGATGCCGCGCTTCTTGAAGGCGGCGTCGACGAATGGTTGCAACATCCAGTAGGGCAGCAGGTTGGACAGGACGATCTTGAAGTAGGGTCCCGACGCGACGGATTCGCCCAGCGAGGCCGCGAATTGGCTGACGTACGTGAGCGTTTGGGCGAGGTCGTCTTTGCGTGCCACCAGTACGTCGCTGATGGAGCGCAGCTGCTCCAACACCGGGTTCAGGTTGGGGTTGTCGTTGATGAACCCCTGCACCTGGACCGAGAAGGCGGAAACGTTCTGCAGTAGGGCGTCAATGGCCCTCCCGCGTTCGTTGAACGCGGCGAGCAGCGTCTTGGCGTTGACCAGCAACCGGTTGACTTGTTCGCTGCGGTCACCGAGCACGCTGGCCACCTGATGGGCTTGTGCGAGCAGATGCTTGATCTGCTCGTCGCGCTTGCCGATGGTGTCGGAGAATCTCGCCAAGCCGTCGAGTGCGGGGCTCAGGTGCGGATACGTCTGATCGATGGTCTGCGACAAGACGTTCAGCGACCGCTTGACGGTGTCGATGTCCCAGCCCGAGGCGGCCTTGGTGATGTCGGAGTTCGCGTCGTAAAGCTGATAGGGGGTGGTGCTCTGCCCGAGCGGCAACACGCCCCCGGGCCGCAACGTCCGGCCGCCTCGCGGCTCGATCTCGAGCACTTTCTTGCCGAGGATGGTGTCGGTCTTGATCGCGAGCCGGCTCTCGGTGCCGATCGTGTTGGCACCGATGGTGAACTTGATCACCACGTGGTCGCCGTCGATGTCGAAACCTTGCACCGTGCCCACATTCACGCCCGAGATGCGCACTTTGTCGCTTTTGTTGAGTTGACCGGTGTCGGTGAACTGCCCGTAGTAGCTCGGTGTCGCGAACATCATGGGGACGCTGGTGAAGCTTTGGCCGACGGCGACGACGAGCCCCAGCACCGTGACACCCATCAGCCCGCCGCGAAGGCGGTTGAATTCCGTCAGTGTTCTCATTGCGGCGTGCACCTGCCCGTGGGCTGCTGCCAGATCCGCACCGTACGCACCGGGCCGCCGGACTGCAGCCCGTTCCACCTGATCGAAAGGTCGCAGAGGTAGAAGTTCACCCAGTCTCCGTACAGACCGATGCTGCGACCGATCAGATTGAGCGCCGTCGGCGTCTTGTGGATGAGATCGCCGAGTTGGTCGCGCTGGTCGACGAGCGGTTGCTGGAGCGCCTGCAGGTAATTGATCTCCTTGTGCAGCAGGGCCCGATCCTCCGCCAGGAGGTCGGCGACCGTACCGGCGGCATTGCTGATGTTCGCGACGCCGGCGGCGAGCGGGTCGGCGTGGTTTTGCAGTCCGGTGATCAATCGCTCAAAGTTGTCGATCGTCTCGTCGAACTCCTTGCGATGCCGAACGGTGGTGTCCAGCACGATGTTGAGGTTCTTGACCACCTCGCCGATCGCCTGGTCGCGCTCGGCGATGTGTGCGGTCACCTGTGCGGTCTGGTCGAGAATGTCGTTGATCGTGCCGCCCTGCCCCTGAAACACGGTGATGATGGCCGACGCGATGGAATTCACTTTTTCCGGATCCAGCGCCCGGAACAGCGGTTTGAAGCCGCCGATCAGGGCGTCGAGATCGAGCGCCGGCGACGTTCGGGACAGCGGGATGAATCCGCCCGGCGGCAGGATCCTGTCGGCGCCCTCGCCCTCGCCGCGCTTGAGCTCCAGGTAACGGTCAGCGAACAGGTTGAGATACCGGATCTGGGCGGTCGTCGACTCATAGAGCGTTATCGAGCGGTCGACGACGAAGTCCACCAGCACCTTTCTGCCACCGTCGATCAGCCGCATCTTCTTGACCTTGCCGACCTCGACGCCGGAAGCGCGGACGAACTGGCCGTTTTTCAGCCCGCTGCCATTGCTGAACTCCGCGCTGTAGCTGTTGGTGCGGTTGAAGCGCATCTGGGCGAACACCACGACGATCGAGACGGTGATCAGCGTCAGCACCAACGAGACGATGCCGAGCTTGATGGCGGAGCCGGTGGTCTTCATGGGTTGATCGTGTTGTCCCCGACTTGGCGGCCCCACACGTACTCGATCGCGTACGGTGAGCCGGTATCCAGATGGTTGTACGGTGCGAGGCTCGCGCCGGTGTCGAGCACCAATTCGGGTGCGGGCCAAAGGTCGTGGGTGACGGCCTGCCAGCAGCCCGGGGCGCCTCCCGGCCCGCCACGGGCGTTCACCCGCGGCAGATTGTCCGGAAACACGTACGGATTCGGCGCCCCACCCACGAGACCGGCCAGCCCGAGGAGCCCCCCTGTGGCCACGGTGCCGGCCAGCCCCGGGAGGGTGAGTATCCCGCCCAGTCCCGACGTCAGCTCGGTCATGGTTCTCAGCGCATAGCCGTTGCCGCCGCCCGTCGTCGCATAGGCCGCGGGTTCCTCGTCGTAGTAATTGCGGATGGTGCAGAAGATTTCGGGGCTGTAGGTGTCGAGTAGCTGCGCGGTGGGCAGTAGATCGGCGGTTCCGCGCTGCAGGTATGGCCCGCCGCGCCGGAAGATGTCGGCCCCGGTGTTACCCAACCCGGTCGCGGCCAGTAGCGCGCCGTCCAGTTCGGCTTCCTGCCGGTGCAGCGTGCGCGCCGTGATGACCGCTTTGTCGAGCGCGTCCAGCAGGTCCGGCGCGGCCTTGGCGTAGGTGTCACCCAGGACCGCCAGCCGTGCGATGTCATGGCGGACCTGAGGCATCCGCGGATTGACGTCGTCGAGGATGGCGTTGCCATTGACGATCGACTGACCGAACTTGTCGCCCAAGCCGGTCAGCGCCTGCGCGGCCGCGGCCAGCGTCAGGTTCAGCTTGACCGGGTCCACCTTCTCCACGATCGAGTTGAGCGTGTCGAACAACGTGTTGAACTCCGTGGTCACCGAACTCGCGACAATCAGGTGCTGCGTGCTGATACGTTGCGGAGTAGGGTTTTTCGGCGAGGTCAGCGACACGTACTTGTTGCCGAAAACCGTAGTCGCCTTGATCTTGGCGTCCACGTTGGCCGGAATCAGCGCGATGTACTTCGGTTTCACGTCCATGACGAACTTGGCCGCCGGCGAGCCGTCGCGCTGAATCTCGGAGATGCTTGATACCCGGCCTATTTCCACGCCGTTGTAGGTGACTTTCGATCCGGGGTCCATGACCAGACCGGAGCGGGCAGCGACCATCGTCAGGGTCGTCTTCGGCGTCAACTCGCCGCGGAACTGCAACCATACGAAACCCAACACCACCGCGGCGATCACCAGGAACACCGCGGCCGTCGTCTTGTACGGCGGGATGCGAGGCGGGTTCTCCTTGGCGATGCTCGGGGCCGGTGTGGTCATGTGCGGCTACACCGTGAGATTGAAGTTCGGACTCTTGCCGTAGACCGCCATAGCGGTCAGCACGACCACCAGGACGATGGTGATCAGCGACAGCCGCATGGAGCGTCCGACCGCTTCACCGACGCCGACCGGGCCGCCGGTCGCGGTGTACCCGTAGTAGCAATGGGTGGTCATGACGACCACCGCAACCAGGATCACTTCCACGAATGACCAGCCCACGTCGTTGAGCCGCAGGAAGGTGTGGAAGTAGTGGTTGTAGGTGCCGGCGGACTGCCCGTAGAAGAAGACGGTGGTGACCTGCTGCGACACGAAAGCCAGGGTGACCGCCAGCCCGTAGAGCGGGATGATGACGACGAGACCCGCCACCACCCGGGTGGACGCCAGGAACGCGACCGACCGGATGCTCATCACCTCCAGCGCGTCGATCTCCTCGCTGATGCGCATGGCGCCCAGTTCGGCGGTGGCGCCGGCGCCGACCGTGGCGGCCAACGCCTGACCGGCGGCCACCGGCGCCACAAAACGAACATTCACCAGTGCGGCCAGAAACCCGGTGAATGCCTCGACACCGATGTTGCCCAGCGTCGCGTAGCCCTGGATGGCGACCAGCGAGCCCGCGGACAGGGTGATGAAACCGACGATGGCGGCGGTGCCCCCGACCACGGCCATCGCACCGGTACCCATGCCCATCTGGGCAACCATCCGCAGCAGCTCTTTCGGGTAGCGACGCACGGCGAAGGGGATCTGTCCGACCGCGGTCAGCGCGAACCAGACCATCTGCCCGATTTCGACCATTACCCGTGCCGGGGCGTCCCCGTAGCGATGCAGGGTGGCGGCCGTCGCGGGAAAGCGCACTCGAAGTGCTGCGGCCGTAGAGATCCCGGCCATGTCAGCGCCCCGTTCCGAACCGGACGCCGATGGTGGTCAGTGCCGCATTGACGGCGAAGAGCGCGATGAAGCAGAGCACCACCGTTTCGTTGACTGCGGTGCCCAACCCTTTGGACCCACCGCGGACGATCAGCCCGCGGTAACAGCCGACCAGGCCCGCGATCAGTCCGAACGTCGCGGCCTTGACGAACGCGATCACCACCTCGGGAAGCCCCGTCAGCGCCGTCAATGTGGAGAGGTAGGCACCGCTCGAGACGTTCTGCAGGTAGACGCTGAAGAGATAGCCGCCGCCTAAGCCGACTGCGACCACGAGGCCGTTGAGCAGCACCGCGACGATCGTCGAGGCGACCACACGCGGCACCACCAGCCGGTGGATCGGGTCGATGCCTAGCACCTCGAGCGCATCGATTTCCTCGCGGATCGTGCGCGCGCCGAGATCGGCACAGATGGCTGTGCCCCCGGCGCCGGCGACAACCAGCACCGTCACGATCGGCCCGAGCTGGGTCACCGCACCGATCGCGGCACCGGCGCCTGAGACGTCGGCGGCGCCGATCTCGGCCAGCAGCAGGTTGAGCGTGAAGATGAGCAGCACGGTTTCCGGGATCGACACGGCGATGGTGGGCAGCAGCGACACCCGCATCAGGAACCAGCCGTTCACGACGAACTCGCGCCATTCGAAAGGCAGCAGCAACGCTTTGCCGGTCAGGACGCACATGCGGAAGAAGCCACCAGCCACCTCCGCCCCGGGTCGAATCCGTTCGCCGAGTTTGCCGGCAAACATGGGTGAGGTCGTCATCGACGCGACCCCTGACCGTGCCCGCCACCGAATCCCGAGGTTCGGGCCGACAGCTCGAGGGATACGGGTGCGGCATGCCCACGGCGGGATCCGACACCGTATGCCTCCGCGGCCGGGAGGTGGTGTCCTATCGACAAGCATTGCGAGACAGCGCTATTAGCGCGCAGTGCGGTCAACCGACGCTTACGGCTGCCCTGACCCGCGTTCCGGTGAAGAGGCCCTCGTTGTGCCGCTGCGGGTAGCGGATCGCCGCGGAAGTGACTTTGATCCACGGATTCCTCCCCGCCGACGGCCCGCGCCCACGTCGTCGAGCGCCGGCCCGCCTCCGTTTGCACCACGCAGCAACTATGGCACTAGACCGTACGGTCAGTCAATCAATTGGTTACGGTCCGGTCATATTTAGGGCTTGCAGCCCGGCCAGCGCTACCGCGGCAGCCAATCTGGTGTTTCGGGCCGTCAGTCAATTGACCGGTCGTACAGTCCTGGGGTTGGTGTTTGGCGTCGGCCAACCGTACGAAGAGGCGAATCTGATTCCGGCAGAGGGCGTTAGCCGCTATGCGTTCTGTTCTGCCGCGCCGGTGACCGCGGCAAGGCATTCGCGCACGACCGAGACGACGTGCGCTTCAGGGTTGGCCCACTTGACGAGCCCGAGGCGGTCGAGCAGCAGGCCACCGAGGAACACGTCGACGAAGGCCGCCCCGACCTGTTCGGGTGTTCGGAGGTCGGCGGGATCGAACCAAACCCACATCCACTGCAGCGCCCCCCACAACTGCAGTGCCGCCAATTCGACGTCCACGCGTCGGAATACGCCGATTTCGACGCCGCTGCGGATCTCGTCAACGGCAAGCGCCTGCAATCGGTCGCGCAGCACACGCACATGCTGCATGGCGGGGTCGTCGAACAATTGGACGACCTCTCGCTGGCTTGCCACGGTCGCGTTGCGAGAGATCACCTGCAGTAGGGCGGAGGTGTAGATGATCGCGGCAATGCGCTCGTGCGGGGCGGCCAATCGGTCCCACACCATCCGCAGCACGTCGAGCTGGTGGGCCAGGTGGGTTTCTTCGAGCTCCCGCAGCATCTGCGCCTTGGTCCCGAAGTGATGCACGATGGTGCCCTTGGACATCCCGAGCTCATCTGCGATGTCGCCGATATTCGTTCTCTCGTAACCGCGTTCGGCGACGTAACGGACGAACGCATCGAGGATCTCGCCACGCCTACCCGGCGACCTGGGCATCTCAAAACCTTCGGAGAGGGAACTAACCGTACGAACGGTCTATCATAACGTCGACTCCCAGCGTTAGTCCCTATCGGTTGTGTCGCTGATTCGTTGGGCACTCGTTGCTTTCACCCCGGCGTTCATCGAGACTGCGGCTATCGCGTCGAGACTGCGGTCATTGCGAGGAAATCGCTGGGAGAGTACGCGCTGTGCGCGGGCGCGGCGCTCTGAACGCAGTCTCGCTGCGGCGGGCATCGCCCCGCGGGCGGCGTTCGTCGAGACTGCGGCTATCGCGTCGAGACTGCGCCGGGAAACCCCGGGGTGCCTCCCCGAACGGAGCTAGTGACCGAAGCAGTAGGTCAGCAGGGGCGGCATCGCCCGCCGCGGACGCGGTCCGGCGCGGTGACGACGAACATGTTGGTCCCGGGCGCCGACGTGATCTCACCCGCGGTGTAGACCGTCATGAGTTCTCGGCCATCGCTATCGGCAATGCACACGTAGGTGTCCGTCTCAGCGTCGTAGTCGAAGCTGTCCCAGGCCAATACGAACGCCAAGCAGTTGCCGTCGCGGTCTGCGACGACGAGCTTGTGCACGCCGGAGTCCTTCAGAAGCTCGGCATCCTGCGCACGCTGCGCAGGGATACCGTCGGGCTGGACTTTAACGCTGTTCAACATCGGTGTACTCCCTTGGCGACGTCAGCGAGGTGGTATCCGTCTGGCCCGGTCCCTCACAGGCGTCGGACCTGCAGAAATTGTCCCCCCGGAGACGCGCCAGGGCCAGGGCATTACGGCCTCTGTCAAGGAGGCGTAAGTCGCTCGCGGGTGAACAATCGGCGACCGGGTGATTATGTCGGCATCCAGACTGCCGCGGTGGTCGTCATCAAGCGGCTAAGCACGACCCTGACGGCAATTTCGGCGGTTCTCGGCGAAGGGCGACCAGCGACGGGGGTCAGCCTTCTCGGCCTGCCGACCCAATCGCCTGCCGGCTCATCTCCTTGGGCCGCAGGGCCACCAGGCCCACCCCGGCGGCGAAGACGAGCGCGGTCGGCCACGAGAAGCGGCCGTCCGATGCGAAGCCTGCCTGAGCCAGCCAGTGCAGGCCGGCCGCCGCCAGAAGGGCGCCGATCAGCATGACCGCCTCGGCCCAGCGCTCCCGGAGCGGGATGCCGAGCATGGGCAACGGCGCCGCAACTACGCATCGCAGCCACCACAGCACGACCATCTCGACCGCCGTGACCACGCCGAGAACGGTGATCCATTCCAGCCGGACCAGCCACCAGGCCACCGTTCCCTCGGGGGGCTGGGGTATCAGGCCGGCCGGGTACGCGGTGATCGCGACGATCACGACCGGGACCATGTGCCACAGGTAAAGAGCCATCACGTTCGCGTTGGCCGTCGACAACGCACGACGGACCAGGCGAGGCCGCAGCGCGCGGTTCAGCGCCGGGGCGATTGCCACCGCGAGGCCGGCCTGAGCGCACGCATAGGCCAGCATCGCCACCGTCGGCGGCGTGGTGTTCTCGATCGCCTCGCCGGGAACGCCGATCATGCTGACCGGGTAGGGCCCGATTCGGACGAGCAGCGCCAGCGCGACCGCCGATACGGCGGCGAGCAATATCGGCCTGCGCCCCGCCAACAGCCCGCCCTGCCAGGCGATCCCGAGTTGGTAGAGCAGCCCCCAGCACAGCAGGTAGTTCAGCCACCCGATGTAAGGCACGTGTCCGGCCAGCGAGGCGGCGTCGACCAGCACCACCCCGAAGGCGAGCGCCGCCGGCGCCTTGAGGCCCCAACGGGATTGTGCCGCAACGGCAATCGGCGTCAGGGACACCACCAGCACGTAGACGGCCAGGAACCACAGGTGCATGGCCACCGCCCACCCCGCGTACTCCAGCACGTCACCGGCGACGCCCCGGGCCTGCAGCACCACCACGACGATCGACAGCAGCCCGACGTAGACGGTGGTCGGTCCCAGCACCCGGGCGAGCCGGTGCCGAATCCAGGCCTGGCGTGAGAAGCCGTCGGTACCGCGCCGATGGGCCCACGAAACCGCCCCGGCGTAGCCGGCCACGAAGAAGAACACCGGGACGGCCTGGAAGATCCAGGTGAGCCACTGCGTCCACGGCATGTCGAGGAGCGGGTTCTCCCGACCGAACTGCCCGTTGTGGTAGGTCACGGAACCGGCCAACCAGTGGCCCAGCACGATCAGGACCACGCCCGACACGCGGTAGAAGTCCACCGCCAGGTTGCGGACCGGACGCGCGGTGTCTTGCTCGCCCACCCGCGCAACGGTACCCGCCCCGTGGCGTGAAGTCGCTCGGCGCACAATGGCCCCATGAAACCCGCTCACCTCGCCGACCTGGAGGTCGGCCGCCTCGGCCTGGGCGCCATGGGCATGTCCGTGGCCTACGCCGGCGCCGGCAGTGACGACGCCGAATCGATCCGCACCATCCACCGCGCCATCGACCTCGGTGTCACGCTGATCGATACCGCCGAGGTGTACGGCCCCTACGTCAACGAGGAGCTCGTCGGCCGGGCGCTGCGCGGCCGACGGGACGAGGTGGTGCTGGCCACCAAGTTCGGCATGATCTCTCACACCGGCCGTGACGGCCTCGACAGCAGCCCGGCCAGTATTCGCGCCGCCGTGGAAGGTTCTCTGCGACGGCTGGGCACCGATCGCATCGACCTCTACTACCAACACCGGCTCGACCGCGAGACGCCGATCGAGGACACCGTCGGAGCCCTAGCAGAACTGGTCGCCGCGGGAAAGGTCCGGCACATCGGACTTTCGGAAGTGGGCGTGAATACCATCCGGCGCGCCCAGGCCGTGCATCCGATCACCGCCGTCCAATCCGAGTACTCGCTGTGGACCCGCGATCCCGAGGATGGCGTGCTGGCCGCGCTGCGGGAACTCGGCATCGGTTTCGTCGCCTATTCTCCGTTGGGCCGCGGCTTCCTGACGGGAACCATCCGGTCCACCGATGGCCTGCCGGATACCGACCTCCGCAAGACCACTCCACGGTTTTCCGAGGAGAACTTCCAGCACAACCTCAGGTGCGCCGACGAGGTGCGCGACCTCAGCGCTGAGGTGGGCGCGACGCCGGCCCAGGTCGCGTTGGCGTGGCTGTTGGCGCAGGGTCCGGACATCGTGCCGATTCCGGGGACCAAGCGCGTCGAACGGCTCGAGGAGAACGTCGCGGCCGACGGCGTCGAGCTCACCGCGGACCAGCTGGCCCGGCTCGACCGGCTCACCCCGCCGGCCGGGGGCCACCACACAGAGGCGCAGATGGCATGGATCGACCGCTAGCGCGCTCCAAGAAGCTGGTGATCGGCGCCAGCGGGTTTCTCGGGTCGCACGTCACGCGGCAGCTCGTCGAACAGGGCGCCGATGTGCGAGTCATGTTGCGACGCAGCAGTTCCACCAGGGGCATCGACGATCTGTCCGTCGAGCGCTGTTACGGCGACGTGTTCGATGACGGAGCCCTGCGCGCGGCGATGGCCGGCTGCGACGTGGTCTACTACTGCGTCGTCGACGCCCGCATGTGGTTACGCGACCCCGCGCCGCTGTTCCGCACGAATGTCGAAGGGCTGCGGCACGTCCTGGATGCGGCCGTGCAGGCCGACCTGACGAAGTTCGTATACACCAGCAGCGCGGGGACTTTGGGCATCAGCGACCATAGGCCCGTCACCGAGGATGATCCGCACAACTGGGACCAGGGCGGCCCGTACATCGAAGCGCGGCTGGCCGGGGAGAACCTCCTGCTCGAATACGCTCGGGATAAGGGGGTGCCCGGCGTGGCGATGTGCATATCCACCACCTACGGCCCCGGTGACTGGGCCCCGACTCCGCACGGCTCACTGCTGGCGCTCGTCGCCAAGGGGCGATTCCCGTTCTACTTCGAATACTCGTCGGAGATCGTCGGCATCGAGGATGCCGCCCGGGCAATGCTTCTGGCGGCCGACCGTGGGCGTGTCGGGGAACGTTACATCGTCTCGGACCGGTATATGAGCGTCCGCGAGCTGCATGGGATCGCCGCTGCCGCGGTCGGGAGGCGGCCGCCACGCATCGGCATCCCGATGGCCGCCCTGCGCGGGGGAGCGCGGGCCAACGACGCGTTGGCGCGGCTGCTGCGGCGCGATCTGCCGTTCGCCTACGCGGGAATCCAGATGGCCGAACTGATGTCGCCGCTCGACCACGGTAAGGCCGAACGCGAACTCGGGTGGACACCGCGCCCCGTCGACGATTCGATCCGTAGGGCCGCGGTCTTCTTCGCTTCGCACCCCTAGCCCGAGTCTGCTTACATGGCAGCGAGATTGCCGCGGTGGTCGTGATCGGCCCGGCGAAGCGCGACCCTCGCGGCAATCTCGGCGGTTGACGCGCGGATGTGTCCGTGACGAGAACCGTTGCGTAGGTTAGGAGTTGGGCACCCGGCCGCCGACCTTGGCGATGAAGTGCAAACCCGTCAGCCTTTGAAGTAGACCACCTGATGCGTGCTGGCCAGCAGCACGCCGTCCCGCGTCCACACCTGCGCGCTCTGATCGAAGTAACCCCGGGTGAACCGGTTGGCGTGGGCAGTGCACAAGACGAAGTCGTCACCGACAGCGTCGAGTTGCTGCTGATCGGCGTGGATATACGCGGTCAACGAGATTGTGCCCGACGGGACGAAGCCGCCGCGTCGGAGGAACACCCGGGGGTAGAAGCCGTCGCACAGCGCTACCAGCGCCGGATGGTCGAGCCGGCGTTGCGCGGCGTCGCGAGCCCACAGGGTGGTCGTCGACGAGGCGGTCGGTTGCCCGTCCTTGCCCGGCATCGGGCCTTCGACGTAGCGCATGTCGTACAGGCTCGTCCACCGAACCATGCCCGGATCGGTGGATGGCAGGTGTTCCGGGGCAGCCGCGTCCGGCGGGCGGGCCTCGGTGTCGGCCCAGCCGTCACGGCGCAGGGCGAACAGCGCCGTCGCCGTCGTCTTGACCTCGCCGTCCTGTGCGAGTTCGACGATCCAGTGCTGATTGGTGCGGTTGGTGCGTGCCGCCCGCAGGGTGATGTCGAAGTCGCCGTCGGCGATGGGCGCGGCGTAGTTCACGGTCAGCGCCAGCGGCTCGCCGATGCCGTCGGGGTGGGACTGGACGGCGTGCAGTATCACGGCAGCGGTGATTCCACCGAATGGCCCCACCATATTGGCCCATTCGGGGTGGGTGCGGCCGCGCTTGGTGTCGGGGTCGACGGTCTCCAGTCGGATGGCGTCGTCAAAGGGATGCGTCATGAGTCGACCGCAGACTACCGGCGCCGGCTACGGCGTCTCGCAAGGGGGCCGGGCAGGAAGCTCCCGTGCGGTACGGTCCGGCGAGCGACAACACTAGGAAAGCGAGGCGCGATGGGCGACTCCAGGAACGAAGCCGAAACGAAATCCCCCGCCGAGCTGATCGACGCCAGGATCGCGCAGTTGGGGGATTGGCGCGGTGAGTTGCTCGCCCGCATCAGGGAACTCATCAAGGATGCCGATCCCGACGTGGTCGAGGACTGGAAGTGGCGAGGTGTGCCGGTCTGGTATCACGACGGGATGATCTGCACCGGCGAGATCTACAAGAACGTGGTGAAGATGACCTTCGCCAAGGGCGCGTCGCTGAAAGATCCCGCCGGCCTGTTCAACTCGAGTCTCGACGGCAACGCCCGACGAGCGATCGATTTTCACGAGTGCGACAGGGTCGACGAACCGGCCTTGAAGGCGTTGATCCGCTCCGCAGTGGAATCGAATCGATCGTAAGGCGCCGCCATAAGTCAACCGCGCGCCGGCATCCCGGCCAACCCCGCGGCAGACTACCTGACAGCGCCGGGCTTGAGGTGGCTCACCACGAGGCAGTCCAGCATCTCTTCGGAGAAGTAATGTTCGCAGCCGCGCAGGTACCTGACGTACCGGTCGTAGACCTGTTCCGAGGTGAACTCGATGGCCTTGTCCTTGTGGGACTCCAGCGCATCACCCCAGAGGTGCAGCGTCCTGATGTAATGCTGGCGCAGAGAAACGGGTTCTGGTACATGGAAACCCGCCTTCTCGGCATGCTCGACCATCATCGCGGTAGTCGGCAGCCGCGCGCCAGGAAAGATCTCGGTGATCATGAACTTGATGAAGCGCATCGTTTCGAAAGTCAGCTTCTTGCCGCGGGCGGCCAAGTCGTAAGGGTGGTAGCTGACGTTGCTCTGGATGGTCATCCGGCCGTCGTCGGGCATGATGTCGAAGCACCGCTTGAAGAAGTCGTCGTAGTTCTCGTGCCCGAAGTGCTCGAAGGCCTCGATCGACACGATCCGATCGACGGGCTCGAAGAAGTCTTCCCAGTGCTGCAACCGAACCTCGCGCGAACGGCTGCTGTCGATGGCGGCAAGGACCTGCTGGCAGTAGGCATGCTGGTTGTGGGACAAGGTTAATCCGATGACGTTGACATCGAACCTTTCGACGGCCCGCTTCATGGTGGTGCCCCAACCGCAACCGATGTCCAGCAGCGTCATCCCGGACCTGAGGTCCAGCTTGTCCAGGTTGAGGTCGACCTTGGCGAACTGAGCTTCTTCGAGGGTCAGTTCCGGGGGCTCGAAGTACGCGCAGCTATATGTGCGGCTGGGGTCCTGGAACAACGCGAAGAAGTCGTCGGAGACGTCGTAGTGTGCCCGGATGTCTTCCGAGCGCGTCCGTGTCTTCGTCGGGCCACTCGGTAGCCCAGCCATGTTCGTCATGTCCCCCCGGGAAGATACACCGTCTGTGCCAGATGCGCGCGTCGCGGCATGCGCGAAGTGAAGTCTACGGGGGTGTGATGGAGGCGGCATTCGTTTGACGGTTAGGTGACCTTTGTTACAGCCGGTGCGAGTCGGCTCGTTTCGAGACGAAGACATCACGCCCGCCGTGAAGCTGTCCCACAGCGACACGCGCGCCGGCGCCGTGATCGCGGCGAGCATCCCCGCTTGCGGGATTCCCTCGACGTCATTCGTTCGACCTCGGTATCAGCATCGCCGCCGATCGCGAAAGTGGCGGCCCCACCCCCGGAGTTGCTCGACCAGTTCACGGCGCTCATTGCCCCCAGCTTGGAGGCGATCGGCGAGACGCCGGTGGACGTCCACGCCCGTCTTCTGGTCGCGGTGGCCTCGGGGGTGGCGCCCATCGAGCGCGAGTGTGCCGGCAGGGTGGACGAAGCACGCGCCGGCGTCCGGGCGATGCTGCGCGGCGGCTGGCCCTGGTCATACATCTGCATGCGTCTGTATGGTGCAAAGACCTTGCTTCGACCTACAGAAGAGGAGAGGGCAGTGGCAGGACGGTTGGCGGGAAAGGTCGCGCTGATCAGCGGCGGTGCCCGGGGGATGGGCGCCTCGCACGTGCGGGCGCTGGTGGCCGAGGGGGCCAACGTGGTCTTCGGCGACATCCTTGACGACGAGGGCAAGCGCGTCGCGGCCGAAGTCGGTGACGCCGCCCGCTATCTGCACCTCGACGTGACGAAGCCTCAGGACTGGGACTCCGCCGTGGCCACCGCCCTCAATGAGTTCGGCGGCATCGACGTATTGGTCAACAACGCCGGGATCATCAACATCGGCACCATCGAGGACTACGCGCTCTCGGAGTGGCAGCGGATCCTGGACATCAACCTGACCGGCGTGTTTCTCGGCATCCGCGCCGTGGCCAAACCCATGAAGGAGGCGGGCCGCGGGTCGATCATCAACATCTCGTCCATCGAGGGGATGGCCGGAACGATCGCCTGCCACGGTTACACCGCCAGCAAATTCGCCGTGCGCGGGCTGACAAAATCGGTGGCATTGGAATTGGGCCCCAGCGGAATTCGGGTGAACTCGATCCATCCCGGGCTGATCAAGACGCCGATGACCGAGTGGGTGCCCGACGACATCTTCCAGACGGCGTTGGGCCGCGCCGCTGAGCCCCGGGAGGTGTCCAGCCTGGTGGTCTACCTGGCCAGCGACGAGTCCAGCTACTCGACGGGTTCGGAATTCGTCGTCGATGGCGGCACCACCGCCGGTCTGGGGCACAAGGACTTCTCAGCGGTCGACGTTAATCAGCAGCCGGAATGGGTCACTTAATCCGGTTCACCTGTCAGCAAGGCTGCGGCTGTTGCGGCGAGACTGCAGCTATTGCTAGGGCTTCGGCGTTGAGCATGCGCAGGCTCGGCGCCACTGGGCGCAGGCTCGCCGCCCAAGAAGCGCAGGCTCCCGCCGTCAGTGCACGCCCGCCGCGACGGGTTCGCCCGCCTTGTCACTCGGCGTGGGCCAAGGCGACGGAACAGGCCGCTGGCGGACGCGTTGCGGCCACCAGAACCACTTGCCCAGCAACGCGGCGATGGCGGGCGTCATGAGCGACCGCACGACCAGCGTGTCGAAGAGCAGACCCAAGCCGATTGTCGTGCCGACCTGCCCGATGACCGTCAGCTCGCTGACCGCCATCGTCATCATCGTGAAGGCGAACACCAGCCCCGCCGACGTGACAACGGATCCGGTCCCGCCCATGGCTCGGATGATGCCGGTGTTCAGCCCGGCGTGGATCTCTTCCTTGAACCGGGACACCAGCAGCAGGTTGTAGTCGGCGCCGACGGCAAGCAGGATGATGACCGACATCGCCAGCACCATCCAGTGCAGTTCGATGCCGATCAGGTGTTGCCAGATCAGCACCGAGAGGCCGAACGACGCCCCGAGGGACAGCAGCACGGTGCCCACGATCACCGCTGAAGCCACCACGCTCCGTGTGATGATCAACATGATGATGAAAATCAGGCACAGCGAGGCGATTCCGGCGATCAGCAGGTCGTAGTTGCTGCCGTCCTGCATGTCCTTGAAGGTCGCCGCGGTGCCGCCGAGGTAGATCCTGGAGCCCTCCAGGGGCGTGCCCTTGAGCGATTCGTAAGTGGCCTTCTTGATCGCGTCGATGTGTGAAATGCCCTCCGGCGTCATCGGGTCGCCGTCATGGCTGATGATGAAGCGCACCGCGTGGCCGTCCGGGGGCAGGAAGTTCTTCATGCCCTTCTTGAACTCGGCGTTGTTGAAGGTCTCCGGGGGCAGGTAGAACGAGTCGTCGTTCTTGGAGGCGTCGAATGCCTTGCCCATGGCGCTGGAGTTCTTCTGGGCCTCGTTCTGCTGATCCTGCAGACCTTTTTGGGTCGAATACATCGTCAGCATCGTGGTTTTCATGGCCTTCATGTTTTCGATCATCGACGGCATCAGGGCCACCATCTGCGGCATCAGGGTGTCGAGACGATCCATGACGGGCAGCAGGCTCTGGATGTCATCGGTCATCGTATCGACGCCGTCGAGGGCGTCGAACACGGACCGAAGCGAAAAGCACACCGGAATGTCGTAGCAGTGTCGTTCCCAGTAGAGGTAGCTGCGGATGGGCCGGAAGAAGTCCTCGAAATCCGCCATGTGCTGGCGTAATTCCTCGATGTCCATGGTCATGTCGTGCATCTTCTTGACCATGATGTGCATGGCGTCGGCCATCTGTTCGGTGATGCTCTGCATCTTGACCATGCTGTCGATGGTCGTCTGCATCATGTCGGCCTGGTGCAGCATGTCGGCCATCTGATCCGTTTGGTACTTCTGGTTCATCTGCTGGCTGACGCCCTGCATGCTGATCTGGAATGGGATCGAGGTGTGCTCGATCGGCGTGCCCTGCGGCCGGGTGATCGCCTGCACGCGGGAAATCCCGGGCACCCGGAAGATCGCCTTGGCGATCTTGTCGATGACCAGGAAGTCCGCGGAGTTCCGCAGATCGTGGTCGCTCTCGATCATCAGGAGCTCGGGGTTCATCCGCGCGTTCGAGAAGTGCCGGTCGGCCGCCGCGTAGCCGGCGTTCGCGGGTAGGTCGGCGGGCAGGTATTTGCGGTCGTTGTAGTTGGTGCGGTATCCGGGCAGGGTCAGCAGACCGATGAGTGCGATCGCGATCGTCATGATCAGCACGGGGCCGGGCCACCGGACGACGACGGCGCCGACTTTGCGCCAGCCCCGAATGCGTTGCGCCCGCCTCGGTTCGAGTGTCTTGCGGAAACGTGACGCCACCGAGATGACCGCGGGGCCCAACGTCAAGGCCGCCGCGACGACGACCACCATGCCGATGGCCAACGGGATGCCCAGCGTCTGAAAGTAGGGCAGGTTGGTGAAGTGCAGGCAGAATGTCGCGCCCGCGATGGTCAGTCCGGAGCCGAGCACCACGTGAGCGGTGCCGTGAAACATCGTGTAGTAGGCATCTTCTCGCGACTCGCCGACCGACCGGGCTTCCTGATATCGCCCGATCAGGAAGATCGCATAGTCGGTTGCCGCCGCGATCGCCAATGTGACCAACAGGTTCGTGGCGAAGGTCGAGAGCCCGATGATGTTGTAGTAGCCGAGGAAGGCCACCATTCCGCGGGCGGCGGAAAGCTCGAACACGACCATCACCAACGTGAGCAGCACGGTGACGATCGAACGGTAGACCATCAGCAGCATCGCGATGATCACGATGAACGTGACGGTGGTGATCACCTGCAGGCTGCGGTCACCGGCGATGTGCTGATCCGCCTGTACCGCGGCGGGTCCCGTGACGTAGGCCTTGACCCCATTGGGTGGGGGCATGCTCTTGACGATGTCTTGCACCGCCTCGACCGACTCGTTGGCCAGAGCTTCACCCTGGTTGCCGGCGAGGTAAACCTGGACGTAGGCGGCCTTGCCGTCGTTGCTTTGGACGCCCGCCCCGCTTAGCGGATCACTCCACATGTCCTGGACATGCTCGACGTGTTTGGTGTCGGCGTCGAGCTTCTTGACCATCTGGTCGTAGTAGGCGTGGGCGTCGGCGCCCAACGGGTTCTGGCCCTCGAGAACGATCATGACCGAGCTGTTCGACTTGTACTCGCCGAACACCTCGCCCATGTGTTTTGTCGCCATGACCGATTGCGCGTCGTCCGGGCTCATCGAGACCGAACGCATCTTCCCGACTTCGTCCAGCTGCGGGACGATCGTGTTGAGCACCGCGATGATCGCGATCCAGCCCAGGATGATGGGCACGGCGAAAGTTCGGATGAATCGGGGGATGGCCGGGCGCACGGCGTGTCCGGCGACCGGCAGGGCGTCGGTGCGGGCGTCGTCGACGTGTGTGCTCATGCGGATTTCACCAAACAAAAGGTCAGGGCGTGCACGCCGTCGGTTATCTTCTCGTCCTTGACTTCGTCGTCGATCGTGATGCGACAGCCGAGGCGGTCACCATCGCTTTGTGCCGAGAGGTTGGGGAACACCGACGGCGCGGTCGTACTGAGGACCAGCGTCCAAGGCAACGGCGCATCGTCGATCCGCTTCGGGTCGGCGGACAGATCCAGGTAGTTCACGTTGGCGTGGCTGGCCGAGCCGAACACCTCGTATTTGACGACCTTGGGTTTGAACGGCTTGGAGTCCTCCTGCCGCGGGCTCGTCAGGACACCGGTGTCGTTGGCTATGAAGAAAGACTTGACCCGCGCCACGGTGACGCTGCCGACCACCACAACCGCGGCGATCAACAGCGGCAACCACGCGTTGCGCACAAGCTTAGAGATCCGCACGTGCGTGGATCCTCCCCTCGTGGTTCAGCGGTACCGTCGTCGCCCTCGGGCTGAGCCCTGCCGTCGTCTCTCGCATGCGGTCACCGCATTACCGAGCGCCACAATCGCGTTCGGTGGGTGAGGACCGCCACTCGAGCATCCTACATCGGCTGCATTTTTTGCAGTCAATGCAAAAAAGTGATCTACCTAACTATCGCACCGTCATTTCGCGAAGATGCTGTTGACCAGCGCCGCTGCACTTTCGACATAGGGCATCGGCGTGTCGTCGGCGTCCCGCGGTTCACCGCTGGCCCAGTGCTCAATCCCCGAGCGCACGGCCGTCAGCGCCAGTGCGGCGATCAAGGCGGGCACCTCGTCGTCGGACCGCATGCCTTGGCGGCGGGCGACGATGTCGGTCAACTGGATTTGGAACCGCTCCAGCTCGGCCAGGAACGCCGCCAGCACCGCTGGGGAGGTCTTGGCGAGCTCTAGCATGCCGGCGGCCTGTTCGCGCCGGGGGGGCAGGTCGCGGAGGTGGTGTGCGGCCAGCGTGATCAGTTCGGCCAGCACGACCCGGTAGGGGGCGGCTCCGGCCGCGATGAAGTCCTCGGCCAGCTCCGGGGGGAGGTCCGACGGGCCGTACGCGAGCGCCGACTCCTTGGTGGGGAAGTAGTTGAAGAACGTGCGCGTGGAGATCCCCGCCTCGGCGCATATCTCCTCGATGGTGACCTTGTCGAAACCGCGGTCAGTCGCCAGGCGCACGGCGGCGTTGCGGATGTCCGCGCTGGTCTGGCGGCGGCGCCGCTCGCGCAGACCCACCTGGTTCGACATGCAACCCATAGTTGCACGATACGCAAATTTTGCAGTCGACTTGCCGGCACCCGCCGCTACCGGTTGGTAAGCGCGTCCCGCAGGTGATCGCATTGACTGGAGAAGAAGGCCACCGATACGGGCGCCTTGTCAACGATCTGGTCGAACGCGTGGAAGGCGCCCGGGACGATCTCCTCATGCACGGCGACCCCCGCCGCACGCAGGCGCCGGGCGTACTCGCGCGCCTCCTCGCAGAACAGGTCCAGCGTTCCGGCCCCGATCCAGGCCGGCGGCAGCCCGGATAGGTCCTCGCGGCGCGCGGGCGCCGCCTCGCGGGGGTCCGCGCCGTTCAGATACCACCGCCACGCCAGCTGGTTGTCTCGTCCAGTCCACATGAGACGTTTGTGGCGGTCACCGCCGGCGCCGGTGCGGTCGTCGAGCATCGGGTACACCAGCAGCTGGAAGGCGAGGTCGATATCCCCGCGATCGACTGTCCGCTGGGCGAGCGCCGCGGCGAAATGTCCACCGGCACTGGCGCCGCCAACGGCGACGCGGGCGGGGTCCACCCATGGTTGGTGCGCCAGCCACGACAGCGCCGCATAGCAGTCCTCGAGCGGTGTCGGATAAGGGTGTTCTGGGGCCAGTCGGTGTTCGACCGCGGCGACGGCGACACCGGTGCGCTGCGACAGCTTGCGCAGGAACTTGTCGTCCTGGGCGGCGGTGCCCATCAGCGTGCCTCCGCCGTGGACCCAGAGCAGCGCCGGCGCAAGGACGGGGAGGCCCGCGGGGCGGTGCAGGCGAACGGTGACGTGCTCGTTGACCCGGGCAACCGGGACGTCGCGCAGCCGGCCCGCGCTCCCCATGAGCCGCATGAGCGTCCGCTGGACTTTGTAGCCGCGATGCAGGGCGTAGCCGCGTGGTGCGACGCGGGCGGCCTTGCGCAGGCTCGGATCGACCGTCTGCGGTGAAGTGAATGCGTTGTGGGGCAGGGCTTTTGCCATCGCATGCTCTCTGTTCTGGTCCGCCGGCAGGCATACCGACCATACAGCAAGCGTAAGGTGTCCGAGACGGCGCGCGGGGGAGCGCGCGCCCCCGCGCCCGCGGATGGCATGCGCATCGAAGGGGAGGGGGGAGGCCGGTTATCGACAGATGGTCAGCCGTCAGAGCCCATGCTCGGCCTTGATGGATTCCGCAGCGCGCTCGCCGATCACGACGCATGGCGCCATCGTGTTCGCACTGGTGATTCGGGGCATGATCGAGCCGTCGGCGATTCGCAGACCCTCCACGCCGTAGACCTTGAGGCTGCCGTCGACCACAGACATCGGATCGCGACCCATTTTCGCGGTGCCGACCTGATGCCAGTACGTTGTTGCGGCATTACGGATGAACTCTTCCAGCGGCGCGCCTTTCAGGTTGCCCGGCATAACTTCCCGCTTGACGAACGGCCGGACGGGCGCGGCATTGCCGATTTCGCGGACGAATTCCATGCAGGCCGTTGCCGCCCGGAGGTCGTCCGGGTGCGAGAGTGCGTTCACGTTGATCTCGACTGGATCGTCCGGAGCGGCGCCGGTTAGCCGGACTTGCCCGCGGCTCTGCGGATGTGACAGGGCGGCAAACAAGATCCAACTGGCGTCGGGAAGGCCGTACCGCGCGGCGTTCTCCGGGGTGGTCTTGGGAAAGGCTCCCTCGCAAGCGAATAGGTCCGGGTCGGTGAGTTCGGGCCTGCTTGTCCAGAACACCGTTGCCTCGGACCTCAAGTTCTGGGGTAACGGTTCATTGAACTCCCACATGCAGTCGAAACCGATGTGGTCGTGGAAATTCTGACCGACGCCGGGCAGGTGCTGCCGGACAGGTAACCCGACTCGGCGTAACTCTGACTGGTCACCCACACCGGACTGCATCAGAACCTTGGGGGTATGGATGGCGCCGAGTGAGAGCACCACTTCGGTGCCGGCGGTGAACTGACAGGCCTGGCCGCGGTGCGCGACTGTCACACCGGTGACCCGATTGCCCTCCCAAACCAGCCTTTTCACCACCGCGTGGGTCAGGACGGTCAGGTTGGGGCGATCCATGTACGGGTAGGTATAGGAGCGGAACACCGATTCACGTGATCCGTCGTTGCGCACCCGCAGGTCGGTGATGGACGCGCCGGCCGCGGTTTCCATCATCCGGCCGTTCGGACTCTCGAAGGTGGGAATGCCCAGCGAGGACGCGGCGTCGACCACAGCCCCGGCGAGGGGGTGGCGATTGGGTGCGGGTTGGACGAACACCGGCCCCCCGGTGCCCCGATAGTGCGGGTCCGGATCGCCATGCCAGTCTTCGATACCGCGATAGATGTTCAACACCGATTCGTAGCTCCAGGCAGGCTCGCCGCTTTCGGCGGCGAAGAAGTCCCAGTCGCTGCGGTGCCCGCGCGCCCAGACCATCACGTTGATGCTGGATCCCCCGCCCAGCACCTTGCCCATTGACAGCGGCAGTGTCCGGCCGTGCAGATTTGGATCCGGCGCGCTCTGGAACCCCCAGTCTCGCGCGCTGCCCAAATTGGTGTGCCACAGGTCGGCCGTCCACACGCTGGGGAGGTCGTCGCTGCCGCCGGCCTCCAGCAGGAGAACGCTGACGGCGGGGTTTTCGGCAAGTCGGCGGGCGATGACCGAACCCGACGAGCCTGCTCCGCAGACGACGAAGTCGTACCGGGATTGCAGGGCGGCGGTTAATCGTTGCTGGTTGGCGCGAACCCGTTCGGCCAACTCGAAGTCTTCCTTTGAATCGTTGTATGCGGGTGTCTTCACGCTAGACCCTTCGTAACGATGCTACGCGATACTCGTATCGGAGATACGACGCCAGCGTAGCACTGATTCGCATGGGGTGATATCGCTGCTAACATTAGGGCCATGGACGTCCGGGCACGCATGCTGGAAGCAGCAGAGACTCAGCTCGCCGCATCACCGCAAAACGACATCTCGACCCGTGAAGTCTGCGAGGCGGTGGGCGTCGGGTCTCCGGTCCTCTACCGGCTGTTCGGGGACAAGAACGGCCTGCTGACCGCCGTCATCGACCGGGCATTCTCGCGGTATCTCAGCGAAAAGCGCGCCCAGCCGCCGTCGGACGATCCGGTTGACGACCTTTACGCGGCCTGGGACAACCACATTGCGTTCGCGCTGGAAAACCCCACCGTCTACAGGTTGGTGTACGCGCCGCAGTTGGCAGAGGTGCCCGGCGCCGCCGAAGAGACGCGGCAGCTGCTCTACGACCGGCTGATCCGCTGCGCGGAAGCCGGCAAGCTGAAGACCAGCCCAGCCGAGGCCGCGCAGGCCATCATGGCCGCCTGCATCGGCGTCGCGCTGAACATCTTGTCCCAACCCGAGATCTACACTGACCCCGGCTTATCGGCGCGGGTTCGAGACGCGATCCTTCGCGAAGTGACGATCGATGCCGAGTCAAAGCCCACCAATGAGCGAACCCCCCCGGTGAAGCCCGTTGCGCTGCAGTTGGCGGCGTTGATTCGGCGCGCTCACACACCGTTGACCAAGGCCGAGGCCGCCCTGATGCTCCAATGGCTCGACGCCATCGCCGCCGCGGACCATCTGGACAACGAGTAGTCCGTTCGAGCGGGCTGCCGGCATCCGGCCACATCTGAATTCCCTTGCCAGACATTCCGAGCCGCTGCTGACGCGAATTTCGAGCCGGGAGCTGCGCGCTCGCCTCGCGCGCGCATTATCGCGCGCCAGGCCGGTGCTGACGCCGTGGAACGATCCCGTCGCCGTGGCCGCCGGGTTGCTCGGCGCCGCGCTCGTCACGGGGAACACCGTCGTGCACAAGCCCAGCGAGCGTTGTCCGCAGACCGGACGCCGGTTCGCCGAGTTGCTCGCCGCCCGGCTGCCCCGCGGGTGCGCTGGAGGTCGTCGACGGTGACGGTACGGTTGGCGCCCACCTGGCGGAGGCCGAGCGTGTCGACGTCGTCGCGCACGTCGGCAGTAGCGCTACCGGCCGGGAGATCGCGCGCGCATGCGCCAAGGCACTGCTGGAAAACGGCGGGAACGACGCCATGGTCGTCGACGACAACGTGGACCCCGGCTGGGCGGCCGGCCAGGCCGCGCTCGGCGCATTCGCCAACGCGGGGCAGATCTGCGTGTCGGTGGAGCGGATCTACGTCGTGCAGGCAATCGCCGAGGCGTTCCTCGACGCCCTGGTGTGCGAGGCGTCCACGTGGGCGGACCGTATCGGGCCATTGGTCGACGAGCGGCACCGGGAGCACGTCCACGCGCAGGTGGAAGACGCGACGCGGCGGGGCGCCGGTGTCTTGATCGGCGGCGAGCCGCGACCGGGGCCGGGCACGTACTACCCGCCGACCGTGCCGGCGGACTGCTCGCCGGACATGCAGGTCATGTGCGAGGAGACGTTTGGGCCCGTCGCGCCCGTGCGGCTGGTGCCGGACTTCGCGACCGCGCTGGCCGAGGCGGCCGATGACCGCTACGGTTTGGCCGCCACCGTCCTGACCGGAGACATGGCGCACGGCCAGGAGGCGTGGCGCAGCCTTCCGGTCGGCACGGTCAAGATCAACGGTGTGTTCGGTGGCGCGCCCGGCGGGGCCTCGGAGCCCCGCCGAGCCAGCGGCACCGGCTTCGGCTTCGGACCCGAACTGCTCGACGAGATGACGGCCGTCAAGGTCGTGCACTGGTCGGCGCCGGTTATCGACCCCACGCCGTAGTGCGCTCGCACCCGTCAACTTCGAAGAAACTCGAGCAGGTGGCTGTTGACCTCGTCGGCGTGTGTCCACATCATCCCGTGTGGCGCGCCCTGGATTTCGACATAGCGGGCTTCGGGCAGCGCCTCGGCGAATGGCCGTCCGGTGGCTGCGATGGGCAGGACGCGATCGCCGGTGCCTTGCATGATGAGTGTGGGCTCGCGGATCGTGACTATGTCCGAGCGGAAATCCTCGTACCAGGTCGCCACACACGCCGACGAAGCGAACCATGACGCGCCGGCTGCAACGTTGCAGCTGTGCTGGACTGCTTCCTCGCTGACCCGGGTGCCCAAATTCTCGTCGAGGTTGTAGAAGTCGCGGAAGAACTGCGTGAAATACGCGTAGCGGTCGGCGATGGCGGCACGGGCGAGTCCTTCGAACACGCTGTGCGGTAGACCGCTCGGATTGTCCTTCGCGACAAGGAGGTACGGCTCCAGGGGCGCCAGGAAGGCCAGCTTGGCGACCCTCGATGAACCGTACGTGCTGACATAGCGCAATGCTTCCCCGGTTCCCATCGAGAATCCGACGAGCATCACCTCGGTCAGTTCCAGCGCATCGATCAGGATCCGTAGGTCGGCGGCGAAGGTATCCCAGTCGTAGCCGACGGTGGGCTGGCTGGAGCGGCCGAAGCCCCTTCGGTCGTAGGCGATAACGCGATATCCCGCTTCGATCAAAGCCCGTTGTTGCTTCTCCCACGACCGGCCGTCCAGCGGATAGCCGTGAATGAGGACTACGGGCCGACCTCGGCCATGGTCTTCGTAGTAGAGCTCGATCGGAGCGGTGTTCTCATGGCCCACGGCGATGAAAGCCATTGCTCAGTCTCCTTTCCAGGCGTTTGCCGGCCATCACTCGGTGCGGATGATCTGCGCGGCGTCCATCTCCCTGATCTGGTCCGCGGTGTATCCCAGGTCGGTCAAGACCGCGGCGGTGTGTTCGCCCAGCAGTGGGGCGCCGGTGATGGCGGGAACGAATTCCGAGAATTTGATGGGGCTTCCCACGGTGAGGAACTTGCCGCGCTTCTCTTCCTCGACCTCGACGACGGTGCCGCTGGCCCGCAGGGCCGCGTCGGCGGCGATTTCCTTCATGCTCAGCACGGGCGCGCAGGGCACGTCGTACCTGCGCAGGATGTCGACAGCCTCGTATTTGTCTTTGTCGGCCAACCACTTTTCAATGTCGGCAAAGATGTCGAAGATGTGGGGCTGGCGGGCCTTGGGTGTGGTGTAGGCCGGATCGTCGATCCATTCCGGCTTACCGATTGCCTCGCAAGTGTTGGCCCAGTTCTGTTCCTGGATGGTGAAGTAGATGTAGGCGTTGGGGTCGTCCTGCCAACCCTTGCACTTGAGCACCCACCCTGGCTGTCCACCGCCGCCGGCGTTGCCGCTACGCGGCACCGTGTCCCCGAACTTGCCGTTCGGGTACTGGGGGTACTCCTCGAGATAACCCACGTGCTCTAGACGTTCTTGGTCGCGCAGTTTGACCCGGCACAGGTTGAGCACAGCGTCTTGCATCGCAACCGAGACCTTTTGTCCCACACCAGATTTCTCGCGGGCCTGCAGCGCGGTCAACAGTCCGATCAACAGGTGCATGCCGGTGTTGGAGTCCCCGAGCGCGGCGGCGCTGACGGTCGGTGGGCCGTCCCAGAATCCGGTCGTCGAGGCCGCGCCGCCGGCGCACTGGGCGACGTTCTCATAGACCTTGAGGTCCTTCCACGGGGATTGCTCGTTGAAGCCCTTGATCGAGCCGAAGATCAACCGTGGATTCAGTTTGTGAATGTGTTCCCAGGACAGACCCATTCGATCCATCGCGCCGGGCGCGAAGTTCTCCACCAGGATGTCGGCATCCTTGATCAACTTCTCCATGATCTCGAGTCCCTGCGGTGTCTTGGTGTTGACGGCCAGGGATCGTTTGTTGCTGTTGAGCATGGTGAAGTACAGGGCGTCGATGCCGGGGATGTCGCGCAGCTGATTACGGGTGACGTCACCGCCGGTGACCCGTTCCACCTTGAGCACGTCGGCGCCGAACCAGGCCAGCATCTGTGTGCAGGCGGGGCCGGCCTGGACGCCGGTGAAATCGATGACCTTGATACCGGCCAGGGGTGCGGACTCCATGTCAATTCCTCTCACGCGTTGTTCTTCATGGCTTTTCCACGCCGACGGGGTTGAGTGCGGTCAGATGGCCGCTTTCGGTGCCGTCGGCGGGGTCGATGACGCAGTCGATCAATGCCGGTCGGCGCAAGGTGAGCGCGGTGGACAGCGCTGCACCCAATTGGACCGGTGTTGTCGCGAAATATCCAGTGCCACCGAATGCTTCGATGACACGGTCGTACCGGGCGGTGCGCATCAACGTGGTGGGGGACGGGTCTGCCGACGCGGGATTTACGCCGTCGCCCTTGTAGATGCCCCCATTGTTGAAGACCACGACGGTGATGGGCAGACCGTAGCGGCAGATCGTTTCCATCTCCATGCCGGAAAATCCGAAGGCGCTGTCACCCGCGATCGCCACCACTGGCTGACCGGTTTCGACCGCCGCGGCGATCGCGTATCCCAGGCCAATGCCCATCACACCCCATGTGCCGCTGTCCAGACGGTGGCGCGGCAGCGGCATGCCGATGACGTTGCGGGTGTAGTCCAAGGTATTTGCGCCCTCGTTGATCAGATAGATGCCGGGGTGATTGGCCAGCACGTCCCGGACGACTCGCAGGGCGGGGTAGAAGCCCATCGGTTTACCCGGAGCCGATTCCGCGGTCAGGTGGGCATCCATCCTGGCTGTGTTCTCCGACGACCGGGCGGCGAGCGTCTGTAGCCAGGGTTGTGGTGCCGTGACGTCGCCGATGCCGGCGTGTTCGTTCAGAGCATCCATCACCGAGGAGATGTCACCCACCAACGGTGCACTGATGGCCTGGTTGCTGTCCAGTTCGGTTGGGTCGATGTCGACCTGGATGAACCGAGCGTCCGGGTTCCAGTGCGGGGCTTCACCGTGATTGAGCAACCAGTTCAGTCGCGCTCCGATGAGCATCACGACGTCGGCATCTCTCAGGGCCAGCGATCGCGCTGCGGCCGCGGACTGGGGGTGGCCGTCGGGCAGTAACCCCTTGGCCATGGACATGGGCAGAAACGGAATGCCCGTCGACTCGACGAATCGTTGGATCGCGGCGTCGGCCCGGGCATAGGCCGCACCCTTGCCGAGAACTATCAGTGGTCGTTGCGCCCCGGCAAGCAGGGCAATCGCGCGGTCCACCGAGCGTGGCGTAGGCGGCTGGAGCGGCGCCGGGTCGACAACCTGCCGAAGGGAGCGTGTTCCGGTGTCGGCGTCGAGCACCTCGCCCAGCACCGCCGCTGGGATGTCGAGGTACACGCCTCCCGGCCGTCCGGACATCGCGGTGCGGATTGCCCGGGCGACCCCCAGCCCGATGTCTTTCGCGCGGTCTACGCGGTAGGCCGCCTTGGCGAGCGTCTGGGCGATGGCGAACTGGTCCAGCTCCTCGTAGTCGCCACGCTTGAGGTCGATGATGCTGCGGTCGCTCGATCCTGCCACCTGGATCATGGGAAAGCAGTTTGTAGTCGCGTTCGCCAGGGAGACAAGGCCATTGAGGAAACCGGGACCGGAGACCGTGAGGCACATACCCGGTTTGCCGGTGAGAAACCCGGCCGCCGCGGCCGCGTGGCCGGCCGCGCTTTCGTGACGGAATCCAAGAAATCGGACGCCGGAGGCTTGAGCGACTCGAGCCAGGTCGGTCACCGGGATACCGACCAGACCATAGATGGTCGAGACTCCATTGAGCTTGAGTGCGTCCACGACCAGGTGGTAACCGTCGGTCTTTGTGGTGTCCACGGGGGTGGGGGATTGGGCGCATGCGTCGGCGTGCGGTGCGGCCATAGTCGGCTCCTTCGATAACGAGCAGGGCTGATTACAGATGCGCCAGGCGGTGTGGGCCAGTGGCCGCGCTCCTTGCGCGGGCCGGCTCACCGGTTGCGAAGCGCGCGTCTCTCGATCGAGGCCGCGAAAAACGGCGTCTCCTCGGCGTTATGGAGCTCCACGGCACGCTGGTAGTCGTGGCGTGCATCTTCGTACGGCATGCGGTGCGCGTCGAGGTAACGGTCGTAACTCGGCGTCGTCCACACCCAGACGTTGTTGGTGAACTCGTGGTAGTCGTCACCCTTGGGCTCGGCGATCAGTTCCCAGACCACTTCAGTGGCCGTGTACTCGCGACCGACCAAGTTGTCGGAGATGGAGTGAACGCGGCAATGCAGCTTCTCGCTGATGTCTTCGACGTAGTGCTCGACGATGAGGACACCACCGATGTCTTCGACGTTGATCGACATGCGCCGCCCGTCCGGGGTGGTGGTGGTGCCGGCCGCAAGGTGGGCTTTCGAACGGGGCGTGCAGTTGATGTACTCCTGGTCGCCCAGGGTGTACAGCCAGTCGGTGATGTCGATCAGTGACGAGGGTGCGTTGATAGTGAATTTTGCGCTCGACTCGCACAGGATGCGTCGCTCGAAGGGGGGCCGCGATTCGTCCAAGGTTGTCATCGTCCTCCTTTGCCGGTCATGATGGACGTCTCACGAGGCGTCCCCTAGTGACGTTGTTGCGCACAGGGTTTCGTGGACCGACCTGGCTTACGCCTTCGCAATCTGTCCCTGAACGCCGTCGTAGCCAGGACACCATGACGACCACGGCCGTGTCCTGAGTCGTTTGACTCGCTTGTCCATTCGAGCTCCGCGACTGACCGGGTCACCCGGTGCAAACAGGTCAAATGACTCAGGACTGGGGGGCCGACCCCGTGATGGTCTTGCTGGGACTGCGACCCGTGGGGGCGCGGCCCCTAGCGGTAGTCGGGAGGCGGCGATGAGAGCGGCAGTTTTCCTGGGTGAACGCACCGTGGAATGTGAATATCGACCGGATCCGCACATCGTCGATCCCGCGGATGCCATCGTGCGAGTCGGGCTGGCCTCCGTGTGCGGCTCGGACCTGTGGCACTACCGCGGGCTCACCGACTACGTGCCGGGCAGCCCGATCGGACACGAATTCATTGGCATCGTCGAGCAGGTCGGCAGTGATGTGGCCACGGTTGCGCCCGGGGATTTCGTGATTTCACCCTGGTCTTACAGCGACGGCACGTGCCCGAACTGCCGGGCGGGCATGACCACTGCTTGTGTGAACGGTGGGTTCATCCCCCGTGAGCCGTCCCGGTGAGTCCGGAGACTGCATTCGTTGAATCACCCTGCCTTTGGTGGGGTGCGTTTGTGATCGTAGTAGAGCGTCTCGACGGCCTCGGGAGTGAAGTCGTCGAGGTACTCGTGGGGGCGTTCGGTGTTGAACCAGACCACCCATTCAGCGGTCGCCAGCTCGACCTGGTTGACGTCGCGCCACGGGCCTTGCCGGCGGATAAGTTCGTTCTTGAACGAGCCGACGGTGGTCTCGGCCAGCGCATTGTCCAGCGCATCGCCAACCGAGCCGACGGAGGGATCCACGCCCTCATCGATGAGCCGCTGGGTGAAGGCCACCGAGGTGTATTGACTGCCCGCGTCGCTGTGCGCAATCAGCCCGTGCAGACTGGTGGTGCCGTCCTGGGCGCGAGTGAAGAACGCATGCTCGATAGCGTCGAGGACCAGATCGGTGGTCATGGATCTGGCGGCCCGCCAGCCTAGGATCCGGCGGCTGTAGGCGTCGATGACGAATGCGACGTAGACGAATCCCATCCAGGTCGACACATACGTAAAGTCGGCCACCCACAACCGATTTGGCGCCGCGGCATAAAGCGGCGGTCCACCAGATCCGGGTATCGCCGATGAGTGTCGTCGGCGATGGTGGTCTTGTGCTTGGATCCGTACCGCGCGCCCTCCCAACCGTTCTCGCGCATGATCCGCTCCACCGTGCACCGGGCGACATCGTGACCCTGGCTGCGTAGCCAGATCCACAACTTGCGTGACCCCAGCGTCTGGACGAACTTGCCTTTTTCTTGTCTTCCCGCGCCGCGGTGATGATCTCGACCAGCTCGGCGTCATGGATCTGCCGTCGTGTCGGGGTCTTGTTGATCCACTCGTAGTAGGTCGACGGGCTGATCGGCACGCCATGCTCAGACAGCACCGCACATGGGCTCGACACCCCAGCGCAGCCCGGCCCGCCGTTGGGGCCGGCCACCTGGTGGTCCTTGTGTTCGGCGATGAACCGGATCACCGTCTCCCGGGCCGGTCGAGCTCGGCCCCGAAGAAAATCGCCGCTGCTTTCAAGATCTCGTTGGCCCGGCGCAGCTCGGCAATCTCCTTGCGCAGCGCCTTGTTCTCCTCGGCCATCGCGGAGGTCACACCCGGCCGCTGGCCGGTATCGACCTCCGAGCGGCGGATCCAGGTCCGCAACGTCTCCGGTGTGCCGATCCCCAACATGCCCGTGACCGCCGTGATCGCCGCCCACTGCGACGGGTACTGCGGGCGCACCTCAGCGACCATGCGCACCGCACGTTCACGAAGCTCGTCGGGGTACTTGCTGACACGTCCCATAACCCAGATCCTCCCAAGATCGGGAGTCTCCGGAAACGCCGGGACGGCTCACCCGCGACAATCACAGTGGTGGTCAAGGAGAGCTGGTCCGTCTGCCGCTGGCCGACGGCACACTCGTCAAAGTGCCCGGTTCGATGGCTGATTATTCGACGGATATTCTCGCGTCCCTCCTGACGCTGTCTGACGTTATGGGGACCGGCAATCATGCCGCGGTATCGGCCGAGGTCCAGAAAGGTGACACCGTCGCGGTGGTGGGCGACGGAGCTGTGGGGCTGTGCGGGGTGATCGCGGCGAAAAGACTTGGTGCCGAGCGGATCGTCGCGTTGAGCCGCAACCCATCACGCCAGCGGCTCGCCGAACGGTTCGGGGCCACCGACGTCGTCGCGGAAAGGGGCGAAGATGCGGTCGCGGCGGTGAAGGAGCTCACCGGCGGCATCGGCGTGGACGCGGCTCTGGAGTGCGTCGGAACGAATCAGTCGATGCAGACGGCAATCGGAATCTGCCGTGCGGGGGCGATGGTGGGCAATGTGGGGCTGCCACACGGCGTGGAGATATCCGCGCCGGAGATCTTTGCCCGGAACGTGGGCGTGCACGGGGGGACGGCGCCGGTGCGCGTGTACCTGCCGGAGCTCATGGGTGACGTGTTGACCCAACGTATCGATCCAGGAAAGGTTTTCGACTTCAGAACCGACCTCGACAGCATCGGAGTTGCTTACGCCGCAATGGATGAGCGGCGTGCCATCAAGTCGCTGGTTACCGTCGCCGACCTGTTCTGAGCCGCTTCGACAGTACGGGGACATGTGAGGATCCAGCTCGGCGTCTTCGGTTACGGCGAGTTGGGCAGTTATGTCGACAAGTCAGTCGACGTGTCGACTCCCGTCCAGAAGCTCGGCGAACTCAAGGAATTAGCCGCAGTCACCGAGTCGGTCGGCCTCGACCTGTTCGGCCTGGGCGAGCACCATCGGCGGGAATTCGCCATCTCTGCGCCCGCGGTAGTTTTGGCTTCACTGGCCGAACACACCAGATACGTCCGGCTCGCCAGCGTACTGACCGTGCTCGCCTCGGACGACCCCCTTCGGGTCCTTGAGCAGTTTTCTACCTTGGACGCCTTGTCAAACGGTCGCGCCGAGTTGTTTGTGGGACGCGACGAGTTTCCCGAGGCTTTTACACTGTTCGGCCACCGACTCACTGATGACGACGACCTACTGGAGGAGAAGCTTGAGCTCTTGCTGCTCCTGCGGGGCAAGGCGAACGTTACGTGGTCCGGCAGGTGGAGAGCGGCGCTTCGAAACGCATCCGTGGCGCCAATACCCCGGCCCGCCTTGCCGATCGGTATCACAACGAGCAAGAACAGGCGGCGCATCGGGTTGGCGGCATCGTCGGCGGTGCCGCTGACCATCCTCATCGGAAGGGGCCGGTGGGATTCTTACGTCCCTTACGCAGACCTCTACCGAAACAGCTTCGACAGCAGGGTTGCCGCGCGTCCCCACATCACCATCCTCGTGCCGGCTCATCTGGCCGAAACTCCCGAACGCGCATTGCGCCAGGCCGGCCCGTTCTACGGACCCCATCTGCTGCGTGGACACGCGGACGCAAACAAGGTCATGCTCTCGGGGCCGATGATCCTCGGACATGCGCCGGCGGTGACCGAGCAGCTGCTGCAGCTTCACGCCGTCCTCAGACCGCAGCGCGTCCTATTCGAAATCGGCCGCAATAACATGCCGATCGGTAAGACCATCCGGGCAGTAGAAATTCTCGGCGAGCAGGTGGCCCGATCTGTCTACCACGAGCTGCCGAACGCCGACCCGACGTGAGATCAACGCTTCAGGGGTGAGCTTCGACAGCCCGCGTCATCGTCGATTGTCTTGTCGGTGTCCTTACCCGAGGCCGCCCAAGCGCCGGTGCGGCACCTGGCCGCGACGCGCGGATGCTCGACGCGCCCCTTACTCGCGACATCCGAGGCAGTGAGCTATTCGTTGTCGATTCCGGACCGCAGCGCCGAGATCGCGTCCCGCAGGGCCGCACGACTACTGATACCCAGTTTCGGGTAGATCCGGTAGAGGTGCCCTCCCACGGTGCGAGGCGAGAGAAACAGCTGGGCACCAATCTCTTTGTTGGACAGACCGCCGGCCGCGAGCTCCGCGATAGTCAATTCCTGTGGAGTCAGCTCAGTCGCACCCTCTGGCGCGCCGGCCTTGTCTCGCGCTGCCCGCAACTCGCCTCGTGTGCGTTCCGCCCAAGGAGCCGCTCCGAGGGCCTCGAACGTGGCGAGCGCCTCGTGTAGGAGCAGTCGCGCGTCTTGCAGACGCAGCTCTCGACGCAGGCGACTTCCGTAGGCGAGCTGTACCCGGGCGTAATCGAACGGCCACGACGACGGGTCCGTGGCGTGCAAGGCGGTCTCGAAGTTCGCTATACCTTCGGGGCTTTCGTCTGCAAGACCGGCGGCACCGGCCGTCAAGAGCGCCAGGCGCGGCGAAAGGTCGCGTATCTTCAGGTCGATCATCGCCTGGACGTGAGCCATAGCATCTTCGCGGCGCCCGGTGCGCAGCGCGGCCTCGACCAGGTCGTAAGCGACCCAAAGCGCGTGTGGTTGGTAGCGGTCGAAGGTTCCCGGTCGGCTCAGGGCCCTCGCGTGACGATAGGCGCTTTCCCAGTCGCCCTGCGCTTGGGCCGCCAGGGTGCGTGCGTGATGGTTGAGGCGTTGTATTCCAAACGCTTCCCGGGCCAATGCGCTCACGTCAAGCTGGGCGGCCCACCGGGCAGCTTCGGTGACATCACCGCGCACCGCGGCAAGAAGGGCCTCCGCGTAGAGAAAATACCAACTAGAAGTCATACCAGTGTTTTTCGACGCCTCAACCCCTTCGTCGGCCAACTCCTGGGCTCGCTGCCAGTGTCCGGCGGCGTAGTCGTCGAGGAACTGCACCATCAGCGCACGGAAGTATGGCCGCAACGCGTCCCCGTGCCGTCCGTCTTCGATGAGACGCCAGGTCGCTCTCCGCCCAGGCGCAAGGAGATCGACATAGGTGCCCGCAGTGTTCAATCGGACGATCGTCATCGAGTCGGCATCGTCCGCCTTCGCGTCGATCACACGTTTCAGTTCGTCGCGAACACCGGACCCGAGTCGAACGGGATCACCAAAAGCCCGGGCCAGCAGCGAAAGTTCTTGCGGACAAAGAGGTCGGAGCCTTTCGAGCGCTTGAAAATACGAGTCGAAATAGCTGGGCACCCCCGCCTGCCAGCAGATGATGAACCACGCGTAGAAGAGCTCGACGAGTTCATCGTTGTCGGCATGCCAGCCGTGCCATCCCGCGGCGACCACATTTTCGATCATGTGGTGTGCAGACCCGCAGTCACCGCCGGTATCCGCGTAGAGTACTGCCGTGGCGATGACGGCGTGCAAATTACCCGCATCACATTCGGGTAGATGCCGGAAGTCGTTAAGGTGCCGCGACGCGTCGGCCGGCTCGCCGATCACCTCCGCCTCGAGATACGCCGCCTGGGCAAGCCAGCGGCGGCGAGCCTCGATGTCGGGGCTCAGCCGGGCCGCACGCACGAGGCCATGGGCGCAGCCGTAAACATCACCGCGCCGCAACGCCTCGTTGGCCGCCTCCTGAAGCAGGTGCGCTGTGTCCCCATCGAGGTCGACCGCGGCGTCGGCGAGATGCCAGGCCCGCCTTGATGGCTGGTCGCACAGTGCCTCGGCGAGGAACAAATGAGCCATGCGAACCTGCTCGGCATCGGCGTCCTCGACCACCGCGGACCTGATGAGCGGATGCACGAACCTGAGCGACAACTGCGAATGATCAACGACCACCAGACCGGCCCGCTCGGCGGGTGCCAGGTCGCGGAAGTCTATGCCCACGCGTGCCAGCACGGAGAGATCTTCCCGCCCATCCAGCGCGAGCAACAACAGCGATCGTCTGGTTGCATCCTCGAGATCGGAGATTCGAAAAGCAAACGATTCTTTCAGGCGATCGGTCAAAGGGACGTGATGGCCACTTTCGCCGCGATCTCGGTGACGATGCTGAAAGACGGTGCCGAGCTCCAGGATCGCCAGCGGATTGCCTTGGGCGTGTTCCAGGACCCGGCGCCGCGATGCTGTCGGCAAATGCGGGTGCCGTTGCCTTAGCAACAGTTCGGATTCTTCACCGTTGAGCGGCCGGACGTCGAGTTCTGTCAGTACGCGTCGGTCAAACGGCAACTGCTCGGTGTCCCGCGCGGTCCCGATGAAGCCGGTCCGCGTGCCGGCAACTCGCTGGATGACAAACCCGAGGACTTTCGCGCTCGCCGCATCCAGCCACGGAAGATCATCGACCACGATGAGGATCGGCCGCTGACGGGAGGCCCGCTCGAGAAGTGTCGAAGCCGCGTCATAAATCAACAGCGGGGTCGAGGGCGGACCGGCCGCATACCCCAGTGCGACGTCAAGGGCCTGTCGATGTGCGCGCTGGATAAGGTCGAAGTGAACCCGCAGTGGAGCGATCAAACGGTTGAGGCCCGCATAGCTGAGCGTGGCTTCGAACTCAACGCCCTCCGTTGCCAGCACGCAGAGGCCGAGGGCGCCCGCGATCGCTTTCGCCTCGTCGAGCAGCCTGGTCTTGCCGACACCAGCCGGCCCGACCAGGAGTTGCGCGCCGCCGCTACTGGCGGTTTGGTCGACAAACCGCCTGACCGCTTCGAGCTCGCGATCCCGGCCGACCAGCACCCGTTTCGACTGCACCGGCGCTACCAGGGGGTTCACGGGTCCATTGTCAGCCATTCCGAGGCTCACGGCCACAGCAGCGGCGTGACCGCCATGGGACAGCCCAGTCGGAGCGTTTTTTCCTTTGACCTCGGCACGGAACCCCCGGGACTGCCTGCCCGGCGGCTGCCGCGCATCGGTGACGGGCCTAAATTCTTGCGATGGCATCGCAGTGGCAGCAGCGCGTCGACGGTCCTGCCGAATGCACGGATATCCGCGCGCTCTACGCCGACGAGACCAACTTCCGCGCCACCGGGTGTCGGTCGTTCGTCCCGGGCGAGCGCTAGACGCTCGGCCCGATCTTTCACGACGCCGCGTAGCCGCTTGCAGCCGGCCCTGTGGCGCCACCGCTTATCCGCTGCCCGGTCCCTCGGAGCCGGACTGCCAGTTTCCGGGCAACATCGGGGCGGTCGATTGGTTACCGAAGTTGTCGCCCGCCAACGTGGTCAGGCCGCTCGCCGGTTGTCCGGGTCTCCCACTCGCGGTGCCAGCGAAGCCGAGGGGGCCCGCGCCGCCCTGACCGGTGGGCTCCGCCGCGGACGTTTCGTCAGGATCGACCGTTGCGGCGCGGGCCACGGAGTCCGCGTCGAGGAATTCGTAGCGGTAGCCCCTGTCGATGTGCCCAGGCGCCGCTCGTCGGCGCTGCCGCGTTTGGTCGGGCTTCGGATCTGATGCCGCTGCCGCCGACGGAGCGGCGGCGGCGGCCGATGTCGGCCTCCGCACCGGGCATGGTGTCCGCGATTCGGCGTCGGTCGGCAATCCGCCGACCAGGTACGGGAGGGCCAAAGTGTCTGTAGCCGGGCCTCCCTCGGTTCCCGTGAACGGTGGCGGTGCGGTTGGCGCGCCCCAAGGGGGCGGGGCGGGGCCCGGCCCGGGAGCGAACGTGGGGGTGACCGCCGACGCGACGGCGGGAGCTGGGGGAGTGACCGGCGGATTGGACAGCGTTGCAACGGGTGCCGGGACCACTGCCGCCGGACTGGCCGCCGGTGCGGCCATGCCCGCCAAGCCAGCGAGACCGGTGAATCCGCTCGCCGGCGCCGGGGCGGCCGCAGCCGATGCGATCAGCCCTAGCGAATACACCGGATTGCCGGCGACGAACGTGGGCAGGGCCGTCAGCAGCGTCGGATAGTTGTAGAAGATGTTGATCAGCACCAGCGTTCGGTGAACGACGAACTGCGTACCCAACAACGCGATGGCCTCGACAAGTTGCTCGGGGTTGTTCGCATACATCGGGAGCATTGTCTCGGCGCGCGAGAGAAACATCGACAGCGTCGGGTTCAGTGTCGTGGGAGGCCCAAGCGGGTTGATGGGGAAGATCGCTTGCAGCCACTGCTCGGGAGTTGTGGGCAATGACGTCCCCATGCCGGGCATGTTGCCCATTCCGGAGCCCATGCCCATCCCGGAGCCAACACCCATTCCGCTGGTGTTCCCCCCACTCCCCGAGTCCGCCTTCGTGATCTGCGGCGCCGGTGCGGTGCTCGGCGCGGCGGCCATCGCGGCGGTCGATGTCGCTTCGTAGGTGGCCATGGCGGTGGCGGCCTGGATCCACATACGCGCGTAGTCCGCCTCGTTGAGGGCGATCGGGACGGTGTTGATGCCGAAGAAGTTCGTCGCCACCAGCACGCCGTGGACGGTGTGATTCGCTGTGAGCTCGGCCGGCGTCGGCATGGAGGCCACGGCAGCCGTGTAGGCCGTCGCCGCGGTTTCGTGCTGGGCGGCCAGCGCGGCGCAGTCGGCGCTGGCCTGCAGCAGCCAGGCCACGTAAGGGGCGTGCGCGACCACGTATTGCGCGGCGCTCGGGCCCTGCCACGCCCCGGCCTGTGCGCCTGCAAGCAATGTGGACGCCTGCAAGCAATGTGGAGAGGTCGCCTGCCGCCGCCGCGTACTCGCGGCCCAGGGCGGTCCATGCTGCCGCAGCAGTCAGCAGCGAGCCGGGGCCCGGCCCGCTCGAAAGCAGCAGCGAGTGCAGCTCGGGCGGTAAAGCCATCCAGATTGGCGTTGTCACGTCAGGCAGGTGGTATCGACAAACGTTGCGTAACGGGACGATCGACGGTGCCGTACCCCGGTCCACCCGCGCCCACGCAGCCCCCTTTCGGGCGAAGTTGACGAGGCGACTTGTTCCGCCGACAACAGTGTACGTAGTCAATATCCGTAGATGCGGATTAATTGCTGCTAGTTTTCTGCATATGAGGGTTATTCGGGTGATTCTCCCTGCGTCCCAGCGGGCCGCGTGAGGCGAGCGCTGACCGCGGCCCTCAGACGGGCCCACGCGCCGCAAGGCCATTGTCCCGGCAAGGTGTGGTCCTTCGACCCTTCGCCGCGGCGGCCCGTCGCGGCCACACTCGTTGGATGACGCAGTTTGACGGTGGCGGCGCCGCTGAGCGTCTACTGGCCGATCGGTTGGTTTCGCTGCGGGGCCATCAAAGGCTGTTCGACGACCGGGAGGATGCTGGGAGGCAGTTGGGCGAGCGCCTCAAATCCTTGCGCGGCCAAGACGTAGTGGTATTGGGACTGCCCCGCGGCGGCGTTCCGGTCGCCTTCGAAGTCGCCAAGGCGCTGAACGCCCCGTTGGACGTTCTCGTGGTTCGCAAACTGGGGGTGCCGTTCCAGCCGGAACTGGCCTTCGGGGCGATTGGTGAGGGCGGCGTCCGTGTGATCAACCAGGACGTCGCGCGGGAGGTCCGGTTGTCCGAAGCGGATATCGCCGCAGTCGAAGCGAAGGAGCGCGCCGAGGTGGCGCGCCGCTCGGAGCGATTCCGTCAAAGGCGCGAGCGGATCTCTTTGGCGGGGCGGACAGCACTCATCATCGATGACGGTGTCGCCACCGGCGCGACCGCCAAGGCCGCCTGCGAGGTGGCGCGCGCGCAGGGTGCCAGCCGAGTGATCCTCGCGGTGCCCATTGGTGGGGGCGATATCTTCGCGCGCTTTTCCAGCTACGCCGACGAGGTGATCTGCATGCATACACCAGCATTCTTTTTCGCCGTTGGGCAGGGATACCGCAATTTCACCGAAACCTCCGACGCCGAGGTGGCCGCGCTGCTTGACCGCGCGCGGGAAGGGTTTTCCGAGCCGCCTGCCGGCGTCGCAGCCGACGACCCGCCGCTGCGTGATGAGGAAGTTCGGGTCAGCGCCGGACCAGTCATGGTCGCGGGGCATCTGACGGTTCCGGAGCGGCCGCTCGGAATCGTCGTCTTCGCGCACGGGAGCGGAAGCAGCCGCCACAGTGCCCGAAACCGCTACGTGGCAGAAGTTTTGAACGATGCGGGCATCGCCACCCTGCTGTTCGACCTGCTGACTCCCGAAGAAGAACTCAATCGCGCCAACGTCTTTGACATCGAATTGTTAGCCCGACGGCTGGTGGACGTCACGGCTTGGCTGGCGACTCAGCGCGAGACGGTCGGGCTGCGGATCGGCTACTTCGGTGCCAGCACAGGAGCCGGCGCGGCGCTGGCGGCGGCCGCCGATCCGCGGGTGAACGTCAGCGCCGTCGTCTCCAGAGGCGGCCGCCCTGATCTGGCCGGTTGGGCGTTGACCAAGGTTCAGGCGCCGACGCTGCTGATCGTGGGCGGGCGCGATGACGTGGTCCTCGGGCTGAATCGGCAGGCAAAGTCGATGATGCCGGGCGTCTGCAAGCTCACCGTCGTTCCCGGCGCAACGCACCTCTTCGAAGAGCCCGGCACCCTCGAGCAGGTAGCGGTGCTCGCTCGCCGCTGGTTCATCGAGCACCTCAGCCAAGTGGCCGCGACGGCTCAAAGCCAGTGACCCTGCACCGCGGCGATGCAAGCGGCTCAGCCGATTTCGGCGCGAAGCCCTTCGTGTCGCTGCTCGAGTTCGCTGCTCACACCGATGAAGAGATTGTGCGCGTCGACGTCGAGGCCCCTGAGCCTGACGCGGAGCTCGCCCGGCCGCGTGTCGATGACGATGCTGCCGGACGGGCGCAGTGGGTACTCGTTGGAGCCCGGCGCGCCGGCAGTCAGCTCGAGTCCGTGGTCGTCCCTGAGCCGGTCCGCCAGGGCCGTCACAACCTCTTCTTCAAGTTCCGTGGCATCGACTGTCTCGGGCACGGTCACCGTCAGGTTGGTCACGACGGCGACGCTACCAGCTTGGAAGGCCAACACGATGGCCCCTCAGGGGGCCTACCAGGGGAGTGGCGGCCGATCCCGGCGTCCCCTCCGGTCGAACGGCTTCGCCGGAAGGGACGAATGACCCTAGGCGGGCTAACCATGCCGCCCTTAATTTCGAACTGTCCGGCCCAAAATGCAGGGACCCAACAACGATTCAGGAGTGCGCGATGACCGTTGATGACTTGGTTGCCATCCGATGAGTACCCCCTATGGTGGAACGGGTCCGGCCGCAGGCGAATACAGCACGGATGACGACAACCAGCTTCAGCCGGAGGACACCCTCATCGACCGTGGCCTCGACGACGTGCTCGACGAGGGGTATTCACCGCCGGAGCGACCGTACGGACGGGGCGCCTTCGGTCCGTCGGAAAGCATGGACCAGATACTGGCCGAGGAAGAGCCGGATCCTGCGTCCCGGATCAATGTCGTGCTCGACGAAGCCGAGCGGCAGCGCTCCGACGCATTCGAGCGCGAATTCGAATTCCCCGCGGAGCGACGCGAGGTAGGTGGTGTGCGAGCGGGCCGTCTGGTCGCGCCCGACCACGGATTCGGCGAAGACGTTGACGAAGAGTTGGTCGCCGAGGACGTCGGGATCAGCGGAGGCGCAGCATCCGCCGAAGAAGCGGCAGTTCACATCATCGACGACGAGGACTGACGAACGGCGCGGAAACCGCTTCCAGTCAACAGGTTCGGATTGCGCTGGCAAGTTCCATGATGTCCGACATACGGCAGGGACACTTGATCATGAAGATGTGGATACAAATCCAGGGTCACGACGACGACGATGAATACCCGGATGGCGCGACCTATGAAATCGTCACCGGTGGTGTATTGAAGGTGACCAGCGGCAAGGATATTCACCTTTTCAGCCCCGGGCACTGGCAAGAGGTCATGATCGACACTCGCCCAACTGGGCAGCGCACCGAGGGTGGCGAAGAGTTGAACGACGAGCTCAACTGGCAGTAATGGCGGCTCCCTTGAAGCCTTGAATTGAACCGACCTGGCCGCTCAGGGGCGCTGCGGTGCTGGCACGGCCTTGTCGGGGCGATCCGAAAACGCGGGGTATTCGACCGGCTTACTGGATGCCTCCGACGGAGCGACATGCTCAGGTGCTTCGGGGTGGGAGAAAAGGTTTGAGTTGTCCATGTGGGTCCTTAAAGATGAATCCTCGGCTGGTGCGCGGTGTTGACGGATGAACGACAATCGCGCACTGATCTCTCTGGTGATGCGCTTACGATTCGCGATGACCGCGAGAAGACGGTTCGCCCTCAACTGTACAGGCAGCTGGCGCGGGGCAGGTAGGGGCACCGGCCGTGCGCGGCGGGTGGGCACGTTCGGAGTGCTGTATGCTGGACTCAACGTTGGCCGTCAATGCGACGGCCGGCACGTCGTGAAACGTTTCTCTATCCTTCCGGTGTCACCCCTGAATCAGTGGCTGACGCACTCAATCCGGCAGTTCGTATCGCGGCGATCGATTTTGCCCACCGGCAATCTCGCCACCTTGTGCTGACCGACCGCGTGCATTGCCGCCGCCAACTCGGCACAACCGATGCTGAAAGACATCAAGTGACTACTGGCAAAACGTTTGCCGATCTTGGCGTGCGCGAATCACTCATCGGAGTGCTCGCCGACCGCGGGATCACCCATCCCTTTCCCATCCAGGTCGAGACACTTCCCGACACACTCGCCGGCCGCGACGTCCTAGGCCGCGGCAAGACCGGCAGCGGCAAGACGCTCGCCTTCTCGATCCCTATGGTCAGTCGGCTGGCCGGCCGCCCGCGCCGCCCGTCGCGCCCTTCGGGTCTGGTGCTGGCCCCGACCCGGGAGCTCGCGAGCCAGATCACCGCGACGCTGGAGCCGTTGGCCGCCGTCAACAATCTCCGGGTGACCACGATCTTCGGCGGCGTGTCGCAAGGTAGGCAGGTGGCGGCGCTGAAGTCAGGTGTCGACATCGTGGTGGCCTGCCCGGGCCGCCTCGAAGATCTGATGAAGCAACGCTTGGTCAGCCTCGACTCGATCGAGGTCACGGTGATCGACGAGGCCGACCACATGGCCGATCTCGGCTTCCTGCCCGGGGTCACCCGCATTCTGGCGGCCACCCCGAGCGGTGGCCAGCGGCTGCTGTTCTCTGCGACCCTCGACAACGGCGTCGACAAGCTCGTCAATCGATTCCTGCACGACGCGGTGCTGCACTCCGTCGACAGCTCCAACTCGCCGGTCCCCGAAATGACCCATCACGTCTTCCATGTCGCGGGCGCGGAAGCCAAGAACGCATTAGTCCACCGGCTTGCCTCCGGTACCGGCCGCCGAATTCTGTTCATGCGCACCAAACATCAGGCACGCAAGTTGGCAAGGCAGCTGACCGAATCCGGGGTGCCCGCAGTTGACTTGCACGGCAACCTATCCCAGCCCGCGAGGGACAGAAATCTCGCGGCCTTCGCCGCCGGGGAGGCGCGCGTGTTGGTGGCTACTGACATCGCCGCGCGCGGAGTACATGTCGACGGAATCGAATTGGTGGTGCACATCGATCCGCCCGCCGAACACAAGGCGTACCTGCACCGATCCGGACGCACGGCGCGGGCCGGAAACGCAGGCGAGGTCGTGACCGTCGTGCTGCCCGAGCAGCGCAAGGACGCTCAGGCGCTGATGCGACGCGCGGGCATCCGTGTCACCCCGCGGGAGGTCACCGCCGACTCAGCGGCCGTGCATGCGGTGGCCGGTGAGGTGGCTCCCTACCAGGCTCCCGCGCCGAAAAAGACGGTACCGCCGCCTGCGTCGCCGCCGCGCCGTTCCAGCTCGGCCAGTCGGGGGCGGGGCCGTCGCTCCGGCCGCAGAGCCTGAACAACTTTGCGCCACAATTCTTTTAAATATTTTGGGTGGCACATGCTAGGCTTGTGGGTCGGGTGTTGAAGGTACATCCGCATTGAAATGAGAGAAGTAAGTAAATGGCACAGGGAACTGTGAAATGGTTCAACGGTGACAAGGGCTTCGGCTTTATCACCCCTGACGACGGTGCGAAGGACCTCTTCGTCCACTACTCCGAGATCCAGGGGAATGGCTACCGCTCACTCGAAGAGAACCAGCGCGTTCAATTCGAGGTTCAGCAAGGAGCCAAAGGACCCCAGGCAGTAGGAGTTACTGCCGTCTAAGAAACCCCATACCTGACTAGTGGGCTGGTGCGACTCTCGCACCAGCCCACTGGCGTTTCAAGAGTGGTACGCCCAGGCCGGGGCCACCCGCGCCTATATTGCGACAATGGTTCGCATGGCTGAACAAAGCATCTGGATGCAGAAGGTTGCGGCCAACCCCGGTCACTCGCGCTGGTACATCGAGCGCTTTCGTTCCATGGCTCGCGCCGGCGAAGACTTGGCGGGCGAGGCCCGCATGGTGGACGCAATGGTGCCGCGTGGTGCCCGCATCCTCGATGCCGGGTGCGGTCCCGGCAGGGTGGGCGGCTACCTGGCCGAGGTCGGTCACCGGGTGGTCGGTGTCGACGTCGACCCGGCTCTGATCGAGGCGGCCGAGCAGGACCACCCTGGGCCGCGCTGGCTCGTCGGCGACCTGGCCGAGCTCGACCTGCCGGCGCGCGGCATCGCCGAGCCATTCGACGTCATAGTGATGGCAGGAAATGTCATGACATTTCTTGCCCCCGGCAGCCACGTCCGGGTGCTGGGCCGGGTGCGGGCCCACCTCGGTGTCAGCGGTCGGGCGGTGATCGGCTTCGGCGCCGGTCGCGGGTACGAGTTCAAGCAATTTCTCGCGGACGCGGCGGAGGCGGGGTTGGTGCCGGACCTGCTGCTGTCTACCTGGGACCTGCGACCGTTCAGCGATGACGCGGACTTTCTGGTCGCGGTCCTTCGGGTGGTCTAGCGAGCCCACGCGGTCCCGCAGCGCCGACTGTGCCGCGTTTAGACCGCCGGGAATCGGGGAATGGAAGGACCAGCGATTCAACACACGTCGAGCTAGGAGGCCGCTGATGGCGACGGTTCTTATTTGCTGCGCCTGCGGTTATCCCACGGTTGGTCTGGAGCTGTGCTTCTATTGCCGGCCCATCGCCGGACAAGCGCTGAATGGTGGCCAACAGTTCGATGGGGTCTATCCGCCGACCAGTTCGCGGCAGAAATCCGAGGTATGGGGCTCCGCGCCCAATCCGATCGCGCGGGCCAGCTAGGTCCCGACGACCCCGGGGGTCACCGCGCGAATCGCGCGCGAGGTACGGACTGGCTCGCCTCGGTCTTTGGACGGACGGCGCCGCTGGGCGCGCCTAAAACGTAACAGTGACGAAATGGGCGATTCCGGGCTTCTTCGAATAAGGGGTCTGAGGCGGTGCCGGCCGATATGTCGGGCGCCATTGAGGCAATCTCCGCCAAGGCCGCGCCGAGGCGCGATCGACCAGCATCCGGGGCGAACATCGCAGTGATCGCTCGCCCTGCCCGAAGACGGGCATTCCGTCACTGTGACGATTCGGCCAGGTTCCGCAGGGAATGAAGCGCGGAGCGATCGCGGGCGACTGGGCAGTTGCACGGTTGGATCGCCATCGTTACGCGGCGGCCCAGGCCCTCATCGGACCGCTCATGGTCTTGCGGATTAATCTCAACCAGTTCCGGATCGGAGACTGGTCGGATGGAGCATCTCCGCAGGTCCGGCCGTCGGCGCGCGACCCCGTTGTGCCGATAAGCGACATTATGTCAAGTACGCCGTATTACCCCGTGGTCTATCGAGGCTGTCCAACGCTCATAGATCGAGGACGATGCGCAGTGCCGCATCAACGCGGCGCATCTCATCGAAGCTTAGGAACCCGACGCTCGTGCCGAGTCGGCCCGGGTCGACTGCGGCGGCCTGTTCGGCAAGCACGCGGGTGTTCACGCCGCCGATTTCAACTTCGGGACGAAAGCTGGCGGCACGGGCCGACGTGGATGTTGGTGCAACCAGCCACGTCGACAGGGGCAGTTGATCTGACTGGACTACTACGGCGTAGCGGGAACCGGACTGCTCGTGACCGCGACTCCCGCGCGGGGCACGCAACTGAAAGACCTCACCACGCACGCAACGTCTCCATGTCGCGCAGCACCTGCATGGCCTCAGCGCGGTCAGACTCGTCTTCAGCAAGCCTTTCCGCCTCGGCACGAATCGCCGCGCCGGCCTTCCGTCGTGCAGCATCGATAAGAGCAGATCGGACGGCTACGGACACGGCGGTTCCATCTTTGGTCAAGACCTCCAGCGCCTTCGATGTGTCTTCGTCGGGCCTGAATGTGATTGTGTCAGCCATTGCAACAGTGTACGACGTTTTGTAAGACGACCGCTGGATCCACCTGAGCGTTTTTTCACCCAGCATCGGCAACTCCAGCAGCGCCTATCCACCGACAACCGGTGTGGCCCGGAGCAAACAAAATATGCGCGTCTGGATCGTCTCGGCCATTGCTCTCAGTGGCACCCGTGCCACTATAAAGATCAGAAGCTCCAGTCCTGCCCAGCGCTCGCGTCGGCGCTCGATTCAGGTTGAATACGACGGAATCGAATATCGCGGGTTACCAGTAAGCTGGGTCGCATCGGGCTTGGCGGCTTTCTCATCGAACCTGGGCGCACCGCGCGACATGCCTGTGGTCGTCGGCTCGGGGCGTCACCCGAGCCGACGAGTGCGCCACCGCGACAGATCCGCGTCGAGCACCGCAGGATCCCTTTCGGGAAAGATTTCTTCGGTGATCGCCAGGTGCCGGATGCGGTCGAGGTGAAATCCGCGGATGCCTTCGCGCAGCCGACACCATCCCACGAACACCCACGCATCACCTCCGCGCAGCAGACCCATCGCCTCGACGTCACGGGTGGTGCGGGTCTTGCCGTCCTCAGAGGTGTAGTCCAACCGTACGATTCTGCGCGCGGCGATCGCCTCGGGAATCAGCGAGATCGCCGCTTCCGACGGCGACTGAGAGTCGATGACGAACATCGACGCCAAAGCCTCATCGACTGGGGCGAGCTGTTCCTCGCGGCTGATTGCAAGGACCTTCGCCCGCGCCCGACGCGCCGCTGCACCATACGGCGAGGTCTCCAGCAAACCAAGCCCCGCGAGCACCGCCAGCGACTCGGGCACCGTGAGATTCAGTGGCGGCAGGGAGTGTTCCCGCAGGATCGAATACCCGCCCGACGCTCCGTGGTCGGCATATATCGGGACCCCTGCAAGCTGAAGCGACTGGATGTCACGCTCAATCGTGCGCTTCGACACCTCGAATTCCTCCGAGAGCCGAGCGGCCGACAAAGGCCGACGTGATCCGCGCAGCAGATCCACCAGCGCGTATAACCGCTCGGCTCTCCTCATGAACGTGAGTCTCCCGGTCTCAGGTGAGATGCGTGCGCGTCCCGGTCACCGACCACACCTCGCGGATCAGCCCATCCTCCGTGAAGTCGAAGACGTCGATCCCGCCTGCAGCAAATTCCCCCATCTGCACGTTCCACAGCATCCGCCCGTGCACACCGTCTACGGATCGCGCCACTTCGGTGAACACCACATCCGGATGCTGTTCGCGATACCGATCCAGGAACCGAACGAAACTCTCGGCGCCCAGCACGTCGTCCCCCGGGTTCGACCCATCGGTCTCTGAGATCAAGAAATGAATCCGGAAATTCTCACTGCAGATCCGACGGGCGATCTCACTGTCCGTGTTCCACATCTCCAGCCACACCGCGAGCGCCGCATCGGCAGCAGCCCAGTTTTTATACATCATGTTCGCGTTCTCGTTCATGCCACCAGCATCAGACACTGCTGCGACAACGGTATGTCGGTGTTTGAGTGCCAAGCCGAGAGGCGCGACGCAACGCTGAGGGTTCGCCGCGCCGGGCACCAAACCACGCGACCGCCAAATCGAATGAAAACGGACATCGATAAGTTGGCCATTTTCCAGCTGAAGGGTGACAACAATACTGAGACTGGACAGCGGTGACGGCGCAGTGCTTAGAGGTCAAGGACGATGCGCAGTGCCGCATCAGACGCATCTCATCGAAACTGAGGAACCCGACGCTCTTGCCGAGCCGGCGACGTCAACCGCCGCGGCCTGCTCGGCAAGCACCCGGTTCCCCGTGGATGAGTCCATCAGGGTTTTGGAGTCCTGCGGCCTGATGTCGGGCTGGAAGATGATGGCCCACACCGCGTTCGGCGCATCCGCGAGGATCGACGGGATCGTCGACTCGAGGCCATAACCGTTGCAACGGTCACCGCTCGGTATCCATTTGCAAACGCAACGGAGTTTCAGCCAGCAGAGGTCTACCGTTGACACTAGTCACATCGTTAACATCCTGCGATGCACAATTTGCCCCCGGCGGCCAGCCATGGGCGACTGCGTACGGTTTCTCGGCGCGACGCGCTGCGCTACGCCACTGCGTTGGCCGGTCTGGGTGCCGCATCAATGGGTTGCGGCATGCCCATGGCGGCCGGTGCGCCCCCTCAACTGATCGACTTCGCCGCGCGCCAAATTCCGGCGCAGCAGATCCGGGCCGCCGGTTATAGCGGGGTGGTCAACTACGTCTCGCTGTCACGTCCTGGCGCGTCGTTTGGCGCCAAGCCGATCACTCGGCCCTACGCCGAGTCACTCACGGCCGCGGGCTTGGTGATCGTCAGTAACTACCAATACGGGAAGCCAGGTGGGACGGCACCGTCGGACTTCACGCGGGGTTACGCCGGCGGCATTGCGGACGCGCGTACCGCCTGGCAGCTGCACACCGCGGCAGGCGGCGGTCAGGGTGCGCCGATCTTCTTCACCATCGACGAGGACATCAACCGAGACACCTGGAATCGCGTTGCGCTGCAGTGGTTTCGCGGAATCAATGCGGTTCTCGGAGTTCAACGTACCGGGGTCTACGGAGGCATCAATGTCTGCCAGTGGGCCGTGGCCGATGGCGTTATCGGGGCTTCGAGCACAACTGGCCGCCGGTGGGCCTGGCAAACTCGCGCATGGTCCGGCAGTCAAGTCCACCCCGCCGCTGTTCTCTACCAGCGCGTCGTGAGCACCGCGTCCAATCCCGGTCCGCTGGTCGGCGGACTCGCAGTCGACGTCAACGACGTCCTAGCCCCCGATTGCGGCCAGTGGAACCTCCATCCGTCGAGTCATCCGAATGGCGATGTGAGGTAGGGCTGCTGATAGGCGCTGCGCTCGGCATCATCGCGCCCTTCTCAGGTGCCTATTTTCATTAATCTTCAACGGTCGATCTTCCTGCCGATCGCGCTGTGTCGGCCAGTACTACGTCCTCGTCACTAGCGGCAGTTCCGGCAGAAACAAAGCGCTCTCAGTATTCGGGAACCCAGCAGCCGGCAGGAAACCAGAAACCAGCTCAAGATGCCCGGCGCGGTCGACCCACTCCTCAACCAGCACGTGCAACACCTGCCGGACAATGTGCCCGCCGCGGCAACGCATCGACCCCGCACCCAGACTCCAATGCCGGTGCGCCCTAACGCCAATCACGAGATCGTCGGTGGACATCGCGTCGCTGCCGTCTCGCTGCACCGCGGCGATACACAACATCACCACCCGGCCGGGCGGCACCTCGACCCCGCCGACCGTCGTTGGTTGTGTCGTAAAACGTTGGCAGCCCTGCACCATCGGCTCCAACCGTAAGACCTCTTCAACGAACTCGCGTATCAGCTCAGGCTGATGTCGAAGCATCTCGCACAATTCGGGGCGGCGGGCCAACTCGAACAAGTGCCAGCCGGCGTGTTTGGACAGGTTGCGGAACGCCTCGGACAAGACGTGGCCGGACCGCCCAGCCAGGTGCTCAGCAGGCAGTAACCGCAGGCGCGCCACGATGTCGAAAAGGGCGCCAGAAATCGGCGTGGTCACCTCGGCCACCGCGTCACCCCCACCGGCGGTTGAAGTACGATCGATCAGCCCGGCGACGGTCGGACGGAGCGCCGCCGCAATCTCATGAGCTGATTTCGGTGCGAACAGCTGCTGGTGAACGTCGAGGTCGCTCTCGGGAAGAGCGCGGGCGCGATCCAACCTCGCATCGTCCAGGTGCGCTAACACCTCGTCCCGCCCGACGACGAACACCCAGTTAGCCCCTGGATCTCGCAAAACCGGACCGGCCTGTCGCGCCAGGCGCCAACCCAAGCCGCGGTCTGTGCTTAGGGCGGTTCCCGCCTCGGCGGGAAAGACCGGACAATCGGCGAGCTTCACGTGCCCCCTGCTTATTCTCAGCGGTGTGGCGCCTTCATTCCCGCAAAGTCGCCGCCCGTGCGCCATGGGCGTATCCCTACGCCGAGACCATGATCTGCTGACCGCTGCGGCGCACCCAAAAGCGACCGTACCCGTCCGCGCGCGGCGACTTGTGGGGCACCCCGATCGTCGCGACCAATTCGGCGTCAATGGGTGGCCGAGGGGAGCCGATCGATTCATCTGGCTCTCGGTGGGACGGCCCCCGGCAGCTCCCCTCAAGTCTCGCCCGCGATAGCGAGATTCAACCGACCCCGGCCCCGCCGTATCCGTCGCTATTTCTGTTGCTTCCACGTCGGGGCCGCGGCCGCACAGTCGTCAGAACCGCAGCCTGCTGAAATTTGCCGGCGGTTGTCAGGTTGTAATCAGTCGCTCACGCTGAAACGCTTGAGTCGCGACGTCGCCCCCGACACCAATTCGACTCTGCTTCTTGGCAATCCGAGGTGTGCTGCCAACAGCCGGATGACTGCCTCATTGGCCTTTCCGTCAATCGCTCGCTCCCGGACGAAGATCGTCAGCTCGCCATCCGGACCGACCTCGACAAGGGGCCCCCTGCGGCTGCCGGGCTTGACCTTGACGACGACGGAGTCGTTCATGCCACGTAAGGCTACCGTCGGGACGACGCACCGATGAATACTCCGCCCCCTTTGGGGCCCGGCATGCGCTGGCCGCGGTTTACCGCGCAGCCGGATTCGTCAGTGCGGTGAGTCTGTGGAAGGCGCGGCGCCGCGCCTGCGTCCGGCGATTGCCGCGTCGAGCAGCCCGAGCGCGACCGGTCGCTTGGCGGAACCGGCGCAGCCACGTGGTGAGCCGCTCTTCGGGGCGCAATACGTCTCTCCCCCGCCGTTTCGTAAGTCGTGTGCCTCGCGTCGATGTGGCTACGGGTGGCTGATGATGTTGTCGTTGATCCCTCGGACGAGCATGAAGGCGGCGGTCATGGTGTTTTGCCCGCACGCTCGCACATCCACGACGACGTTGCGGCGCGCGCTCATCGAGCGCTCACACTCGCCGCCCTTGTGCTGGGTCGGGTCGGCCGGCAGCAGCACCGTCGTGGCGATGCCCGCGCTGTCGGTGACCACCGTGATCTTGGCGTGATCATCCGGTTTGCCGTTGCTGTAGAAGACGGTCACCTCTTTGAGCCGGCAGCCCTGCCACGCTGACAGCTGCCGCTCGTAAAAGCGTTGTGCCCCAGACGCGTCGGGAAAGGCGACGACCGCTTGGATCATCTTATGCCGCCCGGGCTTGGCTTCCTCCAGACCCTGGGCCGCCAGGCCGGTATACCCCGATCCCGCATAGGTGCTGTCCAATACGGGCGCCACCGCGCTGCTGCATGTGGCCGGGTTCATCGACACCCCTGAGGCGGGTGACGTCTCCACGTCGTGGGCGGTCATGGGCACGTTATTGAGCACCTTCCCGACCTGCTCGGCAGTCGCGAGCAGGCTCGGCAACGTTCCGACGTCCAACGCCGGTGCCGCCGCGGCGGCGCTTGGTGACGGTGAGGCTGGCCCCGGGCTGGCCGAGGCGGACGGTTGGGTGGACGACGACCGTGCCGTGCTGGACGTGGGCCCGGAATCGCTCCTGCCCAGCACAACGAGTGTGATCACCAGAACCGCGGCGATTACCACCGCGGCGCCCGCGACCCACCATGGCCACACGGGGCGGTGCGGCGGCGACGGCGGGTACCCGCCGGCTGGCATGCCCGTGCCGCCCGGCGCATAGGGAAATGGCGGCGGAACCGGGAGGCCCTGCCAGGGTGGCGAGGGCATGCCCGGCCACGGCGGGGCGGCCGGCCCGGGCGGCGGCATCGGTACAGACGGATACGGGGGCCATCCCGGCTGCTCGTTCATGCCCTCGTTGCCCCGCCCGCTCCCCCAACCAGCGCTCATCGCTTAATCCTGCCTCACCACGGCGTGGCCGTCGGCGTCTTTGGTCGTAACCGTGTTCGGCTCGCCCCTTCCCGAGCAGGGCGGCGCCTCCGGCAGAGGTGGTTGGGCTGCAACACAACTGGCTTCAGCGGGGCGTCGCGCCCGAAACGGTAGCGCTTGGCACATCGAGGCATGTCGCCGATGGGTTGTTGACGGCCGAGGGCTGTCCCCAATTGCTATCTGGCCCACAGTTCTTGTGGAGCTACAAGTTCCACGTCGGAGAGGTGGCCACGCCGACTCCTCCCCCGCCGCGAAATGCCCCCAGTGCCTCCCGATCGATCGCGTCAGGGGTGTCCTCTGCCGCCCGGTGTAGCAGGCCGTTGCCGTCGACATAGTCGACGGCCAGCAGCGTCGAACTGGCCATCCCATGCGGGCGGGTCAAGAACGCGACTCCACCCCGAACGTGTAGCCGGCGACGGCGACCGTGGGCGAGGTGCCCGCGAGTCCGGGCAGCCCGTCGCGTTCGGCCACCGCATTGACCGCCGAACAGGTCGCGCCCGCACCGATGCGGGCCACGCATGCCCGCGCGTCGACGTCTGCGGTGTTCAATCCGGACGTGTCCACCAACAGCCGGTCGGATTCGGTCGGGGCGCCCGCGCCGTGTCCGCTGGCCTGTACCTGCAGGCTGCCCTGCGCGGTCCACCGCACGGCTTGGCCGACCTCTTCCGCGTTGCCCGGGTGAGCCATCATGGCCGGGTGCTGCGCTACTGTGGCGTCGTGCGGGTTGGTCCCGGTCAGGTATGCGGGGCTCCCCGGCGGTGACAGCAGATCGTTTCTCATCTCGGTCATCCCGTCCTTCGTCGATATGTTGACATTCTCAGGACACCAGCAGCAGTGCGGTCGTGACGAGCATGACGGCGGCGGTGGCGCCATGCACACCCCAGGCGACCGACTTCGAGCCGCCGTTGCGGAGCACGATGGCCGCATCGGCGAGCGGAATGATCGTGGCAGCCAACATGACCGAGCCGAGCAGGTGCGTCGCTTCGGCGACCATGAGAATGATGACGAACAGTCCCGCCGCGATGTCGCGCACGCCCTTGACGCTCAGGTAGGCGCCCGCGCCCGGTTGGTCCAGGTCCGGCAGCACGCCGTAGCCGGCCGCGGCGACGCGCGGCGCGACGAGGAAGCGTGCACCGATGAAGATGATGCCCGCGGCGAGCAGTCCGGCGAGTAGGTAGCCGATGATGGTGGTCATGTCGAGCACTCCTTGGGTTTGTTAGCGAATCGGTGAAAACGATGTAGGGTCAAGCAGTATCGACTGGACTTCGACGATCTGGCCGACGTCGAAGCCGGCCATGTCGGCGGCGAATTCGGGGCTTTCCATGACGCGCCGGGTGACGTCTTCGGGGTCCGCGCCCGGTGGGTAACGGATCAGCGCGACGAGGCGGTTCAACCCACCGCTCGGATCGGTCCACACCCCGATGGTGGTGACCCCGAATGTCTCGAAGGTCGGCAGATGACGGGCCCAGTGAACCGTCGCGTATCGGCGCAACGCTTCTGGTGATCGCAGGGTGTAGATCCTGAACTGAAACATGGCCGGTGTTCTCCCTCAATTGGTTTGCTACGGCGTCAATGAGACGTCGTGTCAGACCATCAGCGCGACACACAGGGCGGCCACCGCCAAACCTTGCAGCATCGCACGCGCGTTGATGACCGAGTCCCACTTTGCCTGCAGCGCACGCCCATTCGGCAGCGCACACCCGGCGTTGGCGGCGGCTGTCAACTGTCGATTGATCGGCGCGCTCACGCGTGCATAGAGGCCGATCCAGGCCAACAGCAGGATCAACGCGGCGCCCGAGGCGATGGCCTGCGCCCAATGTGCGGCCACCGTGGCCAGCGCCGCGCTTGCTGCGGTGGCGACGACTCCCAGTACCCCAGGCAGTGGCATGCGCCGGTCTCCGTAGCGATGCATGCCTCCCGCGACCGCGACCAGGGCACGGTCGTCGACCAGCGCCAAAGCCGGCCTCAGCACCATCGCGCAGAACACATCGGTGCCATAGACCACCGCGGTTCCCAGCACCGCGATCAGTGCGGCGGCGCGGGTGATGACGTTTACGTCCATGTCGTAGCTCCTCTCAGCTCATTGCTAGCAACGCTAACCCCAGCCCGCCGTCGCGTCAATAGCAGTGCTAGCGTTTCTGTCCGTGCTAGCATCAAGCATGGCAATTGAGGATCGTCGCGAGCGCGAGCGAGCCGCCAGGCGGCGGCTGATCGTCACCACGGCGCGCAAATTAGCCGAGGACGAGGGTTGGGATGCCGTCACCACCCGCCGGTTGTCCACGCAGATCGAATACAGCCAGCCTGTGCTGTACAAGCACTTCACCGGCATGGAGCAGATCGCTGACGCTGTCGCCCTTGATGGCTTCGGCGAGCTCGCGGAGGCGATTCGTGCCGCTCGTTCCGACGGTGACGCCTCCGACGACTCCCTGAGCCGGATCGCGCGCGCCTATCTCGACTTCGCCCGCGATAACCCGGCGGTTTATGACGCGATGTTCACCCGCGCGACCGGGTTGCGGTTTGCCGCCCAAGACACACCGCCCGAGCTGACGGCGGCCTTCGGCGAGCTACACCAGGCGGTCCGCCTTGTCGCGGACGGGCGGGATGCGGACACGCTCACCGAAGTGTTCTGGGCCGCGCTACACGGCCTGGTGACCCTCAGCCGGACCGGTCGACTGCGGCCTGGATATGACTCGGAGCGTCTCGAACTGCTCGTCAAACAGATCACGGGCGGACGGAGAGCGACACGCGCGGCCAAGCGCTAGGCGGCACTTTTCCGTCGATCGCTGGGAGCGATTCAGAACAGAGCAGTGGCCAAAAGCGTTGTGCTGCTACTCACGCCGTGCTGGCAGACGAACGCGCGGCGAGTCAAAGACGAGATCCGTTCTGTCATCGGCTATCCCGGCAACGTCTACCATGCGACTCTCCTAACCGGTCGCGTATTACACCGGCAGCTCTATTAAGCCGGGCAAACGCTTACCCCTTGACGAGGTCATCGATGTGGACACCTGGTGAACGCCCCGGCCGATTCGTCGCGGTGACATCAGGTCTTCCAGGCGCGGAACTTCGGGGCGCCCAATGGGCTTCGGTCCTGCCGTTGATCATCGATGCCGCCGAACGCGACCCGGAAGTGGCCCGTGTGGAAGCCGCGCTCCACACGGAGTTGATGTCCCCCTTCGTCGCCGTGGTCGAACGCGCGCAACGACGCGGTGAACTGCCCCCCGGCCGGCCCCCCGCCGAGATCGTCGCCAGCCTCGTTGGCCCGCTCTTCTATCGGCGCTGGTTTTCCAAGGAACCGGTGGACGACGAGTTCGTGACGCGCCTCCTGGAGACGGTCACCGGCGGCGAGAACTGATCGACTCGGCGAAGGCAACGCGCGTAGCCGTCCGCCGATATCTCATTTGCGTCGACACGACCATCGGCAGGGCGGCAGAATCGGGGACATGACGGTATGTCCCTGCACCCGCGTCGCGCCGGCCGCGCCTCCCCTGTCCTCGCGCCGGAGTCACGCGCCGACCTCCCTGCGGCAGGCGTGATGGCGTCCGACCCGCATCGCCCGCTGAACGGCCTATCGGACATCCGCGCGTTCTTCCACACCAACAAGGTGCCGCTGTACTTCATCTCGCCGACGCCGTTCAACCTGCTAGGCGTTGACCGCTGGATACAAAATTTTTTCTACCTGACCTATTTCGACGCTTTTGAGGGCACACATTCGCGCGTGTTCGTGCCGCGGCGGCGCGACCGCCGTGATTTCGACTCCATGGACGAGGTGTGCAGCCACCTCCTGTCCGATCCCGAGACGCTCGACTTCATCGGGGGTAAAGGCCCCGGGGGCAAGTGCTGCTTTGTGATGATGAATGAGGAAATCCAGGCCCTGGCGCGGTCGGCGGGCCTCGAGGTCATGCATCCGCCGATCGAGCTGCGCCAGCGCCTGGGCTCCAAGATCGTCATGACGCGCCTGGCCAACGACGCGGGTATCCCGAGCGTGCCCAACACGATCGGACGGGCCGGCTCCTACGACGAATTGCTGACGCTCGCGCAAGACGCCGGCTTGGGCGATGATCTCGTCATCTCGATCGCTTACGGCAACGCCGGCAGCGGGACGTTCTTTGTGCATGGTCAGCGCGACTGGGACCAGCACGCCGGTGACCTGGTCGGGCAGGATCTCAAAGTCATGAAACGCATCCGCAATGTCGAGGTGTGCCTCGAGGGTGCCGTCACCCGCCACGGCACTGTGGTCGGTCCCGCGATGACGAGTCTCGTCGGGTATTCAGAGCTGACGCCGAGCCGGGGCAGCTGGTGTGGCAACGACATCTGGCACGAGGTGCTGCCGCCCGCCCAGACCCACGCCGCGCGCGAAATGGTGACAAAGCTGGGCGACGTCATGCGCCGTGAGGGATACCTCGGCTACTTCGAGGTGGACCTTCTGCATGACCTCGACTCGGACGAGCTCTACCTGGGCGAGGTGAATCCGCGCCTGAGTGGAGCCAGCCCGATGACGAACTTGACCACCGAGGCGTACGCCGACATGCCGCTGTTCCTCTTTCACCTGCTCGAGTACATGGACGTGGAATACGAGCTCGACATCGACGAGATCAACGCGCGCTGGGAGCGAGGGTATGGCGAGGACGAGGTCTGGGGCCAGGTGATCATCACGGAGACGTCGCCGGATATCGAGATCTTCACCTCGACGCCGCGCACCGGTGTGTGGCGCATCGACGACGACGGGCGGGTCTCCTTTTCGCGGACCGCCAATGACTGGGCAACCCTGCTCGACGGTTCCGAGGCGTTCTACATGAGGGTCGCGGCGCCCGGCGACTTGCGCTCCGAGGGCGCTCAACTCGGCGTGCTCGTCACCCGTGGACACCTGCAGACCGACGACTATCGGCTGAGCGACCGCTGCCAGCGCTGGGTCAAGGGTATGAGGGCGAAGTTCACCTCAACGCCCCTGACGCCCGCCTCGCCGATCGTCTCTCGGCTCGTCGCACGCGCGTGAGCGGCGGCAGCGCGATCGACGGCGAGCCCGGTCGCGCGCCGGCCGGCATCACACTGGGCAACTGGCTGTCGCCGCCCTATTCGCACTGGTCTTTTCAGCACGTCGAGGACTTCGTGCGCACGGCGCGGATCTCCCGCGGGACCGCCCCGGTCGCGGAGATGCCCGCGGCACCCGCTCCCCTGGCCGAGGTACCGGTGACCAACACCAACGGCACGTCCACCACCGTCGGCGAGGTGATGGCCGCCACCGTCACCGACGGCTGGGCCGTCGCCCATCGCGGGTCGATGGTCGCCGAGGAATACCTCGGCGGCATGGGCCCCCACACCCGGCACCTGCTGTTCTCAGTGAGCAAGTCGCTGGTGGCATGCGTCGTCGGCGCGTTGCACGAGGCCGGTGCGATCGAGGTCGACGCGCCGGTCACGGCATACGTTCCCGCCCTGGCTGATTGCGGCTATGCCGGCGCAACGGTGCGCCATCTGCTGGACATGAGGTCGGGTATCGCCTTCTCCGAGGACTACGAGGATCCCGACGCGCAGATACACCTCCTCGACCAGGCGATGGGGTGGGCACCGAGGAGCCGTCCGGATGCCCCCGCCACACTGCGGGAGTTCCTGTTGACCTTGCGGCAGAAGTCGGCGCACGGCGGGCCCTTCGAATACCGTTCGTGCGAAACCGACGTCCTCGGCTGGGTCTGCGAGGTCGCCGGGGCGCAGCGGATGCCCGACCTGATGTCCGAGTTGCTGTGGAGCCGCATCGGCGCCCAAGACGACGCAACCATCGGCGTCGACACGGAAGGCACCGGGATGTTCAACGGCGGAATCAGCGCCTGCCTCACCGATATGGTTCGGTTCGGGTCGCTGTTCTTGCAGGACGGCGTCTCGCTGACGGGGCACCAAGTGATTCCGGAAGCGTGGCTTGCGGATACCCTTGACGGCGGCCCCGATTCGCGTGAGGCGTTCGCCGCCTGCCCCGAGGACACCGAACTGCCCGGCGGGATGTACCGCAACCAAATGTGGTTCCCCTACCCCGGCAGCGACATCGTGTTATGCCTGGGTATGTGCGGTCAGATGATCTACATCAACCGCGCCGCCGAAATGGTGGCCGCCAAGGTGTCCGCCCAGCCGCACTCTCAGGAGCCGCACATGTTGGACACGCTGCGCGCATTCGATTCGGTGGCAAGCGAGTTGGTTGGAATCACCAGGTAGTTCCGGAGGTCGCCTTGCGCGCGTTGTCGCTCAGAACAGCCAACTGCCTTGCGGTGAAAGAACGAAGCCGTGTCGCCGGTCTTGGTCCGTTATCGCGCAGGCGGTCATCGACGCGTCCACGGCACACGTCTGCAGCGGTCCATCCCCGGCATAGCCGACCTTGCTGTGCGTGGGCAGCGGCTTGTAGTCCGCCGGGTTGACTGTTCCACCGGGCAGGTCACCGACAGGTTGGATCTCCTCCATTCTGGAGAGGTCGATGGTGGAGAAGCCCGAAGAGACCAGGGACCCGCCCACCATGTAGTCCAATCCGACGTAGTTGTGCGGTGTGCCCGGAAGCGTTCCCCAGCAGGCCACGTGTGCGCCGTTCTGCTTGTGCGTGAAGCTCATGCGGCATCGGTAACCGGCCGGGGCGGAGAACTGCACGCCGGTGGTCATATACGCGTGGTACGTCGTGTAGTCGGCTGCGTTGACAGCGGCGTAGCTGCTCAGGTCCGGGAACTGATTGGGGTCGGCGGCTGCGGACGGCGTCGAGCCCGACACGGCGACCACGAGAGCCGCTACGAACATCGCCACGTTCACAGCCGCCAGTGTGCAGCGGGACTGGATCGCCGTCACTTCACCCGTTGGCGGCCGGCCGGCAAGGGGCACTATGTTGTCGCGTACCTCTGGACCCGGGAAAGGTCATGGAACTGCACATCGGCCTGCAATCACTTTTCGAGCGTTTCCCCCGACTGGCGCTCGCCGGGGAGCCCGTCCCGAACAACAGCACCGTGCTGCACGGAATCAAACACCTCCCCGTGAACCTCGGACCTCCACGGATCAAAACCGGGTAACTCGGGACGTTCGCCTCTTCGCCGCCTCGGGCCTACCTGCGGCGGGCCGACCAGTAGGCAGTAGCGTGGCCGCCGTGAAGTTGTTCCGGACGTATCCCACCGTCGCGCTCACCGCCTGTGTCGCAGCAACCGTTTGCACGCTCGCCACCTCGGGCACGGCGGCTGCGGCCGGCTCATGCCCCACCGCGGCGCCGCCCGCCGGCGGGTCGCCCGAGTGGACGCTGGCCGGGACCACCGGCAGCATCGGCGTCACCGGGTCCACGGACACCACGGCGCCGCGGGTGAACGTGACGACACCGTTCAGTGTCACCCAGACGCAGGTGCACACCCTGCGCGCCGGAGACGGCCCGGTGGTCCCGGCGACCGCCAGGGTCTCCGTCTGCTACATGGGCGTCAACGGGCGTGACGGATCGGTGTTCGACAGCAGCTACGACCGCGGCGCCCCGGTCGACTTCCCACTCAACGGCGTCGTGCCGGGCTTCCAGAAGGCGATCGCGGGGCAAACCGTCGGGTCCACAGTCGCGGTCGCGATGACGTCCGCGGACGGTTACCCCGACGGTCAGCCAAGCGCCGGAATCCGGCCGGGCGACTCGCTCGTCTTCGCGATCAAGATCCTCAGCGCATCGAGTTGAGCCGCACCGCGACCTCCGCGTCCCGTGGCTACATCCGGACGGTGAGCTCCAGGCCCTTGTCGAGGGGCACCGGAGTGCTGACATAGCCGTTCTGCGGGGCGCGGACGTAATCGAGGTAGGCGTGATCCGGGTCCAGGTTGACGTTGTCGCCGAGGATGAGCGAGCCGGGCTCGAGTACGGGTTCGAGAATCTTCAGCACCGTCAGGTCGAGGTCGGGCCAGCCGTCGAGAAGCAAGAACTCCACCGGCCCGCGGACCGTCTCGAGGGTCGTGCGGGCGTCGCCTTCGAGGATGGTGATCAAGTCCGAGACTCCCGCCTCGGCGAACGTGGCGCGTGCCGCCGCCAGCTTGCGGGAGCTCATCTCGGTGGTGATGATGTGCCCTTTGCCGTTGTCGCGGACCGCAGCCGCCAGGTGCAGGGTCGAAATCCCGTACGACATGCCGTATTCGACGATCGTCGTCGGTTTGACCGCGCGAACGAGGCTGTACAGCAGCCGGCCTGATTCGGGGGCCACGGAGAGGTAATAGTCCTGGCACGCGTCGGCGCGTTCTTCTACGGGATAGTCGCGCGGCGAAACTCCTTGTCGCCGTTCGGCGTCCAGGCGTGCATCGGCAAACAGCCGATCGATGATCGAGGCGTATTCCGGTTGGGTCAAGGTAGAGGTCATGCTGCCTAGAGTAGACGAAGCGTTGCGTCTAGTCTAGGGTTCGCCCGTGGTGTTTGATCGAACTGTGGCAGGTACCCAACCGCATCGCGGCAACCGGCACGGGCGCAGTGAGGCCGCGCGAGAGGCCATCCTGCGCGCCGCCGACGATTTACTCGTTGAAAAGGGGTTCGCGGGCGTCACGGTCGAGGGGATCGCCAGGGCCGCCGGGGTTGCAAAACAAACGGTCTACCGCTGGTGGAACTCCAAGACCGACGTGCTCATGGACGCCTTCCTCGAGGACGCGGCCGCCGACCTGGAGCCGCCCGACACCGGCAGCCTCGAGTCCGATCTGCGCACACACGTGCGCGACACCATCCGATTTCTGACTACTGACGACGCCGGTGCCGTCTATCGCGCGCTGGTGGGGCAAGCGCAGCACGATGAGGAGCTTGCCCGGACGTTTCGGGCCCGCTACTTGCACGACCAGCAGGTCCGGGACCAAAAACCGTTTGTCCGTGCGGTCGCCCGCGGTGAGCTGTCGCCCGAAACCGATGTGGCCTCGCTGGCCGAGTGGCTGATGGGCCCGGTTCACTATCGGGTCCTCGTGACGGGTGAACCGGTGGACGACGCCTTTGCCGATCGCATTGTCGACAGCGCCCTCTTGGTGTGCACTCGCTGGCCAACTCCGCAGCACTCGCGGCGCGCGAAGCCGAGCCCGGCCTAGCATTGCTTCGGCAGCGCGAACCGGTCGACCGAACAGAGGGCCTGTTGACGCATCGATCGAAGTTCCGAGTCATGGTCGCCTGCATGCTTTGGGGAGCGACTTCGGCGATAGGCATCGGCGTGCCTGGGTTGTCCCGCGCCGACGGCGGCGGGCTGTCCTACCCCTTCTCGTGCAGCTGGGGCTCGCTGACGGGGGATTTCGCCGGCCGTGACGAGTTGCCGCAAAGCCAAGAGCCGCCGGACACCTGGTACCGCACGGACGCCCAGGGGCACTACCAAAACGGAGGATGGGGGCCGCGGGCGGACGCCCTCCCCGCGCCGGACGTCCCCCAAAACGCGGGCTGTGATTCCGCCATCTGGAAGCGGGAACGCATCCTCGCGGTGGCCATGCGCTACATCTATTCGCCGGACAACCCGCTGGGCCTGCAATACCGCCACCACCACATCCCGGGTTGGCAGCCGCCTACCTCGACCTACGCGGGTGTTTCTGGAGAGAATCCCGACACCGACGCGCCGCAGGGATTGGCCGCCTGGGATCCTGGGCCAGGTTTGGACTGCTCCAACTTCACTGCGTGGGTCTACAACTACGGTCTGGGCATCAAGTTCGGCGGCGACGTCCATCGACAGGCGGACGGCACCGCGGGCCCGATGGGAACCCGCATCTCAGCAGACGGACCATTCGAGCCCGGCGACGTTGTCTACCTGCATCCCAAGGGGAATGCGAGCCTGGCGTCCCACGTGGTCATCTACATCGACGACGCACACATCATCGACAGTCGGGTCAGCGCCCAAAATCGTGTCGGGGTCCAGGTCCGCGATCGGACCGGCTGGTACCGGACCGCCGTGCTGGGGGCATGGCGGCCGATCGGCTGACGAGGACTCGTTCCCCCGATCCAATCAGCAGCGATCAGCCCGCGGTGAGGCTCGCGGCAATCGCCTGGAGGTTGATGCCCTGCACCCGGCCCAGGTATTCGACATGACGGCCGACGCGCCCGCCCGGAAACTGAGAACGATCAAGTTTTCCATCTCGCCCGTTGGTAGGCCGGCGGCTGGATTGGGCTCGCAAAGCCTGCGCAGTCCCGGCAGTCCGGCGTGGACGGGTCCCCGAAACCGCCGATGCAGTAGCGTCGGGATCGTGGTGATTCGTGACCATGGCGACCCTGGGGATGCGCCCTCCGCGCCGCCGCCGCTTCGGCCGCCGAGTTCGGGCGCGCGCCCGTCCGCGGCGGAGCAGGCCCGCACGATCGCGGCCGCCGCGAACGCCGCCACGCTCGCGTCGCTGACTGCCGAAGGCGACCCGTGGGCGTCGTTGGTGGCTTATGGGCTGCTCGACGGGACGGCGGTGCTGTGCGTGTCCAGCCTGGCCGAGCACGGCCGCAACCTGGCGGGCGATCCGAGGGCCAGTCTGTCCATCGTGGCGGCGGCCACCGGAGCCGACCCGCTGGCCTGCAGCCGAATCACCCTGGCCGGCAAGGTCGTTCGGCCCTCGGACATCGAACTGGACGCCGCCCGGGCGGCCTACCTGAGCGCGGTGCCCGCTGCCCGTTTCTACCTGGACTTCAGCGACTTCAGCCTGTGGCTGCTGCGGGTCGAGCGGGTGCGCTGGGTGGGCGGGTACGGCCGGATGGACTCGGCCTCCGGTGAACAGTACGCCGGGGCGGCGCCGGATCCGATCGCACCGGCCGCCGCTCGGGCGACGGCCCACCTCAACGCCGACCACGCCGACGCGCTCGCGGCGATGGCCCGGGCGTTCGGCGGCTACCCCGACACCGACACCGCAGTCTGCTCTGGCATCGACCGCTACGGCCTCGACCTGCGGGTGCACACGCCGCGCGGCGTGGCCTATACCCGCGTCGGATTCCCGGCGCCGCTCGTTTCCGCCGACCAATTGCGTTCCGCCACAGCGGACTTGGCCCGAGGCGCCGCGTCGTCCTGGACGCCGACGGCGTGATACCTGCGACGCCAGCTCGGCGCTGGGGGTGGGACCGGCGAGTCAGAAGTTCAGACTCGAGAACATGACGCGGCCCGGATCGTACTTCTGCCGCACGGCCGTCAGCCGAGCCAAGTTCGGCCCGAAGTAGCGTGCCGCCGGTTGGTTGGCCTCGATGTAATTGACGTAGCCGCCGGCCGAATAGGGTTGCACGGCTCGGTGTGCCGTGCTCAGCCAGTTGGTGGCCGCCGACGGATCATTCGTTTCGACGTACCACTGCACCAGCGACGACTGCTGGCGCCACGGGAAGGCGGTGGCGCTCGGCGCCACACTCGCCAGGGCGCCGTCGAGCGCGTGCATGATCGCCAGCATGCGGCCCGCTCCCCGGGGGAAGGCCTCGACCGCCGCGGCGATTCCCTGGGCCGCGCCCGCATTGAGGGTGGTGATCACGTCCGAGCCGCCGACGTATCCGAGCGGTGACGGGTTGAGATTGTTGACGGCCAGATACCGCACCAGATCCAAATAGTTGAACGTGTGATTCTCGGTCCCGGTCGGTTGCACCCCGACGGCCGACACGATGGCGTTGCCCACCTTGCTCGCCGACCCGACCGGGCACGTCGCGAGGATACGAGGGTGCGTGCCGAACCCATCGACGGTGTTGTCCGCCAGCGCCCAGCTGTTCCGGTCGGCGGTACGTAGCCAGTTCTGCCAGCCGACCAGCACCTGCGCGAACGACTGCGGCGGGAAGTTGAGGTTTACGACGTCGACGTCCTGGGTGGGGAACGTCGCGAACGTCAGAGAGGTCGTCACGCCGAAGTTGCCGCCCCCGCCGCCGCGCAGCGCCCAGAACAGGTCGGGATTACTCGCGGGGGACGCGGTGACCGCCTGGCCGCCGGGCAGCACGACCGTCGCCGACGTCAGTTGGTCACAGAGCAGGCCCGCGTGACGGGACTGGGCGCCCAGGCCGCCGCCCAGCGCGTGCCCCGCGGCGCCGACCGACGGGCAGGTGCCCGTCGGGATCCCCCGGCCGGCCGCGGCCAGCGTTTGGTGCATCTCATACAGACTGGTCGCGGGGGCCACCGTGACATACCCGGTGGACGCGTCGTACTTGACGTCCCCGGGCAGCTGACGCAAGTCGATCACCATGCTGCCGTTGGCCGTAGACGCCCCCACGTACGAATGCCCGCCACTGCGCGGCGCGACCTTGAGGTTGTGCGCCGCGGCGAACGCCATCGCCTTCTGCACGTCGGCCGGCGAAGTCGGCGTGACGACTGCCGCCGGTGTGAGACCGTTGTAGTTGGTGTTGAAAACCTGCTTGGCCGAGCCGAATTGGGGACTGCCCGGGAGCACCACCTTCCCGCCGAGGGCGCTGGACAGACCCTCCCACCCGGACGTATTGGGGGCCGCGGTGGCCCGTACCGAGCCGACTCGGCCCGACCCGATCAGTGCGCCGGCGGCCAACGCCCCGGCGGCGCCGCGCAGGAACGTCTGGCGCGAGATCTCACGCGCCAACGTCGGACTCCCGCGCTTGCGTCATGTCCCGCATTGTTGTCGACGAGGCGGCACGAACCGCCGCGCCGCGGGAGGCGTTGCACGACTGTTAGCGCATCGTCGCCGAAGGATCACCGACGCGGCGGCCACGCTTCGATGCCACCGTCACGGGTAAGAACAATGGGAACCCATTACTCGGAGGCAAGGAGGCGCCCTCATGCAATTCGGCCTGTGCTACTTCCCCACCCACTACGGCATGGCGCCGGGTGAGCTCGCGGCGGCCGCGGAGGAACGCGGCTTCGAGTCCCTGCTGTTCTGCGAGCACACCCACATCCCGGTGAGCAGGAAGTCCCCCTATCCCGGCGGCGGTGAGCTGCCGAAGATGTACGCGCACACCTACGACCCGTTTGTGGCGTGCACCGCTGCCGCTGCCGCGACCCGCCGCCTGAAGGTCGGCACGGGAGTTTGTCTCGTCGTGGAGCGCGACCCCATCACGACGGCGAAGGAAGTGGCCAGCGTGGACCGCCTCTCGGGTGGGAGGTTTCTGTTCGGGGTGGGGGCCGGATGGAACCGCGAGGAGATGGCCAATCACGGCACCGATGCGCGCGTTCGCATGTCCATACTTCGTGAGCGCGTCGAGGCCATGCGATCGATCTGGACCGCCGAGGAAGCCGAATACCACGGCGACTACGTGAACTTCGACCCAATCTGGTCCTATCCCAAGCCGATCCAGTCGCCGCTGCCGGTCCTGGTCGGCGGGATGGGGCCGACCGTGGAGGACCGCATTATCGACTTCGGGGACGGATGGCTCGCCCAGGACGTCACCAGCGAAAACCTTGACGCCTTCCGCGACCGGGTGGCCAAGCTGCAGCGGCGCGTCACAGAGGCAGGGCGTGACGCCGTCGAGATCAGCCTGTTTGCCGCGTCGTCGAAGCAGGAGATGATCGAGCGATATGCGGCAGCGGGCGTCGACCGGTGCCTGTTCCTCTTGCCCGACGGTGACGACTCGGAGGTCACCGGGAAGCTGGACAGGCTGGCGGAGCGGGTCTTCTGACGGTCGTCAGTCGGTCATCGCCCAACGGATTTGGTGGAACAGGCCGGCGCCGAGCGACTCTCGCACCGATGCGAGCTGACTCAACACCGTCACATTTCCGACGGTACCGCCGCACGCGAAGTCACCCGGGCAAATACCGACGATCGCGAGACCCGACCGCGGGCACTCTCACCGGGCGAAGTCGCCGAGCCTGCACCCCAGTTGCACCAACCACTTGACTTTGAGCACGAAAATCGCGACCTGTGCGCAGGCTCGGCGCCGTCAGCGCAGGCTCGAAGGCGGACGGCCGACAGCTCCCACGTAATCGGGTAAGGGCCGACGAACGTTCCGCCTCAGGTGTGGGGCCCTTCCGAGGGCGGCCAGTGCGAACCGGGCGATGCGTCGCCGGGTTCGGCATGTTCGCCGCGGGACAGCGGCACCCACTTCTCGGTCGGGGCGGGCTGCTCCGACGAGGGAAAATCGCGGAGCTTGCCCGTCGGTTTGGCATCCCATTTGGCGAACGTCAGCGGCGTCTGCAGCCACGAAAGCAGCAGGCAATAGGCCGATTCCAGCGACTGAATGTGGGTGCGCTCCCAGCCGTGGCTGCCGTCGACGCCGAACCCGACGAGCGCGGCTCGGGTGCCGGCACCGGCCTCGATCGCCGCGGCGGCGTCGGACCGATAGTACCGGAACACGTCCCGCGCACACGGGATGCCGCGTTCGTCGGCGAGCCTGCAGAGTTTTCGGGTCAGGTGGTAGTCGAACGCGCCGTGCATGTCCGCCATCGGGATCGTCACGCCGTCCTCGATGGAGTGCTGACCGGGTGCGCACACCGCGTTGTCCACCGAAACCAGTTCGGCGACGTCGGCGGGCAGGCCATGGCTGGCTCCGTGCCCGACCTCCTCGGTGATGGTGACCATGATGATGGTGCGGTGCGGCAGCACCATCTTGTTCTCGGCGACATTCTTGGCCAGCGCCAGCGCTATCGCGACGCCCGCCTTCCCGTCGAGATGGCGCGAGACGATGAAGCCGTCGGCGGTCAGCTCGGGGCTCGCGATCAGCGCGACGAAGTCGCCGATGTTCAGGCCGAGACGGACCAGGTCCTCGCGGTTCGACACCTTGCGGTCGACACGGACCTCGACATGCTCCCAATCGGTCGGCTGGGTGTCGATCTCGTCGCCGAACGCATGCCCACTGGCCTTGACCGGCAGGATCGTGCCCGTGATGAACTCGTCCGGGTCGTCGGAGAAGATCCGGACGCGCGCGCCCGCGGCGAACCGGGCCGAGAAAGTCCCGACCGGGATGATCTCGAGCCGGCCGTTGTCCTTCAGCCTCCGCACCATGCAACCGATGGTGTCCGCGTGCACGATCAGCGCCCGGTCGGTGGTGGCCGACTCACCCGGCAGCTCGGCGGTCAGCGCCCCGCGACGGGTCAGCGAGAACCGCACCCCGAGGTCGTCGAAGATGTCGCCGATCGACTGCATCACCGCGTCCGTCCGCCCCGAGGGGCTCGGAGTCTGGAGCAGCGCGAGCAGCGTGTCGATCATCCAGACGCGGTCGGCCTCGGCCATGGCCGCGGTTTGACGCAACGGTGTCTCCCTTCCCGGTCGGATCGAACCGCGTTCAACCTACCGAAAAGTCCGCCGGCCGCGACCGGCCCGGGGTATCGGATCCAAAGGTTCATCTGCCGGCGACGGGCGGTCCGGAGACACGCGTCACAGTTCGTCGATGATCTGCTCCCGCTTGCGGGCGTATTCGGCCTCCGAGACCACTCCGGTGGCGCGCAGCGTTTCCAGCTCCTGGAGCCGTTCGGTGGTCGACGGCCGCGGGGAAGAGACGTCTGACGGGTCCGCGGCGTCCTCCGGGTCCTGCGCCTCCTCGGCGTCACCCAGGACGTCGACGACGCGGACGTGGCCCGCGGCGTCGAGGGCGTCGATGAGCCGCTGGCTCGGGGCGTCTTTGGCGACCATGAAGTCGGTCGGCAAGCCCGGCTGACCGGCCTCGGCTGCGGCCCGCACGCCGGCCTGCAGATACGGATTGCTGCTCGCCTCGATCGGCACCCAGAGCACCAGCAGTTGCCGGTCGTCGGGCACTCCCCGCGACACGTTCCACTCCGGGGTGACGGTGCGAGCCTTGAAGTCCGCCCTGTCCCAGGACCTCAGCACCCGGCCGGCGACAAGGTCTCTGTGGCTCCGCTTGTCCTCGATCACGTGGACCTGGTCCCTCGTGACCGCGAGGACGAAGGTTTCGGGCAGCCCACCCGTCTCCATCTGCTTGAGCATTCCGCCCAGGTTCCCCAGCGTCGGGACGCGGCCGAAGAACTTCGCCACTCCGCGGGTGAACCGGCTCGCGCCGGCGGCCTCGGCCACCATGTCCGTCGACGCGTGCTCGCAGCGCGTCGCCGCCTCGACGGGCTGGGACAGCACCGCTGCAGCAACCGCTGCGGCCTGTTGGTTCATTCGCAGTTCGCGCTCGGACAAAGGCTTCATGCATACCGCCAGTTGAAGATTCCGCGTTTGACCAGACGAGTTTGCCATGAAGTAAGCGGTTGCCGATTTCGGCACGCTGTGTTCGTGAGGGCTTGGCGCCCAACCAGCCGAGACGGTAGGTCGTGGGCGATGGATATGACGCTTATTGTGCGCCAACCGATCCGACTCCACACGTCAGCGTGCGGTGCCCAGGGTCGTGACGAAGAGGCCTACGCCTGCGACCAGGAGCACGAGGTCGATGAGCAGGCCGTAGGTGCGGGTGTGTAAGCGGCGCACGAGCGGACGCGCCAGGAACGGGCCGATCATCAGCGCGGCCCCGATCGCGAGGCCGCGGATGACGACGGAGTGGTTCAGCGCGCCGAATTGGTCGAAGGTCGCCATCTTGGCCAGGTAGAGCATCATGGCGCTGGCGGCCTCGGTGCCCAGGAACGAGCCGCCGGTGAGCCCGTACCCGGTGAACACCGGCACGCTGAGGGGGCCGGTGGACAAGATCAGTCCGGTCAGAAATCCGACGAGCCCGCCCGCACCGCCGAGTTGCCACAGCCGAACCCGCCATTGACGCGCCGCAATGATTCTCCGTACCGGGATCATGAGCAGGAAGAAGCCGCCGAGCACGTTCTCCACGACGGTCTGGGGAATGGTGAGCAGGGTGTGCGCGCCGAGTACCGCGGCGGGCGTACCGGGAACGGCGTAGGCCAGCACCGGTCTCCAGCGAATGTGCTTCCACCAGGCCGCGACTCGGCTCACGTTCGCCATGACGGCCGCGACGGCCATGATCGGCACGGCGACGCGCGGACCGTACATGGTGACCAGCACCGGCAGCAGCACGAGTGAAGACCCGGTGCCGACCAGTCCCCCGAGCGTGCCGGCGGCCAGAGCGATCAGGAACAGCGATGCGCAGGCGAGCATGAAGTGTTCTCCCGATGCGCGCCGCGTTTCACCGCGGCCGGCGCGTGCTCAAGGGGCGATCGAATAGCGGGGCACCGTTCCGCCTGACGCCATCAGGAGGGTGGCGATGTCGTCGAGGCGGTGCGGCCGGGCGACGAGTTGCGGCCAGGGAAACCGCTCGCCCGTCTGGCGCAGGAAGTCCAGCGCGGCGGTGAGGTGGCGCGGCTCGTAGTTGTGCACCCCTGCGATGCACAACTGGCGACGCACCACCGACTCCGGGTCCACGCTGATCGGTGTGTCGGGAGCCACGGACCCGGCCAGCACCGCCACCCCCTGGACGTCGAGCGCGCGTATCCCGGCTCCCAGCGCCGCCGACGAGCCGGAGAACTCCAACAGCACGTCGCAATCGGCGTTCTCGGGGATTGACGGTTCCACTGAGGTCGCGCCGAAGCGTTGTGCGAATTGGCGTCTGGCGGGCACCGGGTCGACTGCCAGCACCGAGGCGGCTCCGGCCCAGGCCGCCGCGGCCACCGCACTCAGGCCCAGCATGCCCGCTCCCACGACCACCACTCGTCGGCCGGCCATCGCGCCTGCACGCTCGGTAACCGCCATGACCGTGGCGGTCGCGCACGCGGCGGGCGCAGCGACAGCGTCGGGCAGGTCGTCGGCGACGATCGCGATCGGCAAACCTTTCGGCAACACCGCGTGTTGGGCATAGCCGCCGGAAAGCGCCCACCCCGAATCCAGCGCTTCGTGCCCGGCCTTGCGCACGGTGCGGCATTTCGCGGTCACGCCGGCGCGGCACCGATCGCACGCGCCGCACGCCAGCGTGACCGACCAGATGACGCGCTGCCCCACCCGCAACGGGCGGCCGTCGACTGCACCAGGGTCGCCCTCCCCGAGCGAGACGATCTCACCGACGGCTTCATGGCCGAGGATCGACGGACAGGGTTGGGTGCGGCGTCCGCTGACGGTGTGGCGGTCGCTGCCGCAGACCGTGGCCAGCCGCACCCGCACCAAAACCTCGCCCCGGCCCAGCGGCGGGACGGGGACCAGTTGCATGCTGATGTTCCCGCCTCCGCGCCATACGGCGGCGAGGGTCTTTGTGGTCACGAAATGCTCGCTGCGGCAACGGGTGCGCCGATTAAGGCCGGCAGGTCGGCCACCGAGGGCAGCAGGTGCGTGTGCTTATGAGCTCCGAGTTCCTCGGCCGTGCCGGCGCCGGAGAGCACGCCGACGACGGAGGCCGCGCCGGCATTTGTGCCGGCCTCGAGATCGCGCGGCGTGTCCCCGGCGACGAGAACGCGCGCGACGTCGATGACCCCGAGGAGTTCCATCGCCCGGAAGATCATGAAGGGGGCGGGCCGCCCGGCCGGCACATCACTGCCGCACACGACGGCGTCGACGGTCGAATCCCCTTGCCAGCCCAGCGCTTCGAGCAAAGATTCGACGATTTCGCGCTCGAAGCCAGTGTTGAGTGCGACTCGAATGCCGGCCCGCCGCAGATCGGCCAGCGCTTCGGGCACGCCGGGCAGTGGCACCGGCGCGGCGGCGGTGTAGGCCGCCGTCAACCGCGCATGGAAGTCGGCGACGACGGTCCGCAGCCGCCCGGCATCCGGCGGGGGGCCGCCGGGCGGGGTGAGCAACGCCCGCAGGGCTTCGTGTTTGGCTGCGCCGTGCCAGCGCCCGATGTCGTCGGGGGTGGGCGTGCCGCCGTGCGCGACCGCGGTCTCGGCGAGTACCCGATATACCTGCTGACCGTCGTCGATGGTGGTGCCCGCCATATCCAGGACGACGAGTTCGGGTGTGATCATGCGGACCTCCTGATCAGGGCTTGGCGTTGCGGGCCAGAGCGCAGCGCGCGTCGAGGGTGTTCTCGAGCGTGAAGCTGACCAGCCCCGGCAGATAGCGGTCGTCGTGATATTCGATGACCTCGCCGTCGGCGCTGCGGGTGCGGCGTTGTTGCCGCAGCAAGGGCGCGCCCTCGGCGACGTCGAGATGCACTGCGTCGACCGGGTCGGCGGCGATCGCGTCGATGACGTGGGAGGCCGTGCGGAACTGGACGCCCTGAGACAGCAGATACGCCCACAACGACCCTGAGTCGCAATCGAAGTCGAACAACCGACGGCCGACGTGCTCGACGAACGTGGCGCGCTCGAGCATGGCCGGCTCGCCGTCGAGAAGCCGCAACCGCAGCATCTGCACCACCGGCACGCCCTCGTCGACACCGAGTTCGGCCGCCGCGGTGTCGTCGGCCCGGCGCAACGCAAGCTCCAGGGTGCGCTGTCCGGGCGTGCGGCCGATCGAATGTGCCCAGGCGGAATATGAGAGCAGAGTGTCGAACGGCTGGCCGACCGAGGAAGAACACACCACTGGCGGCTTTCCGCGCCCACCTGAGATGACCCCCTCCGCGCGCAGTGCGGCGAGCGCCTGACGCACGGGTCCGCGTGATGCGTTCCACCGGTGGCATAGCTGTGACTCGGACGGCAGCGCCGCGCCAAGTGCGAGTTCCCCCCGCTGGATCTGTTCGCGCAGGCTGTCGGCGATCATCTCGTGCAACGCCACGGTCATGAACTTGACTATACAGGTCTGGGCGAGGTCCGAATAGAGCAGGCGACCTCAAATAGACTGCAGATTAATCGTTTCTGAAATCTGACTCCGATTGCAGCAAGAAGTTGACATGGTGCACCCGGATGAATGACGGTACTTCTCATGACAAGTTGGCGGTGGACGCCGAGCCTGGCGCTCCGCTCGTGCGTTTCGCCCCATGCCCACCGCTGTCCGGAGGACGCCATGACCACAACGACGGAAGCCGGCGTCGCGAAGGCGATCGACGACGCGAAACTCGGTGTCTTTCACTTCAAGGCGGCGGCAACCGCCGGCGCCGGCTTCTTCACCGACTCCTACGACCTGAACGTGATCGGCACGGTAACGCTGTTGGCCACCACGGAGTTTCACCTCAACGGCAAGCAGATCTCCATGCTGACGAGTTCCACGCTGCTGGCAGTCGCGTTGGGCGCCGTCCTTTTCGGGCGGCTCGGCGATGTGTTCGGGCGCCGCCGCGTATACGGCCTGGAAGCGGTGCTGATGATGATCGGCGCCTTGATCTCCGCGCTGGCACCGAATTTCACGATGCTGCTGGTCGGCCGGCTGATCCTCGGGCTGGGCATCGGCGGCGACTACCCGGCCAGCGGGGTGATCATGACCGAGTACGCCAACCGCCGAAACCGCGGCCGGCTCGTCGGACTGACCTTCATTTTCTACGTGTTCGGTCAAGCGTGCGCCTACCTGGTCAGCCTGTTGGTCCTCGCCGTGGGCATTCCCGACGACACGGCGTGGCGGCTCATCCTGGGGTTGGGCGTGTTGCCGTCGCTGCTGGTGCTGTACCAGCGCAGGCACATGCCCGAGTCACCGCGGTGGACCGCCGAGCGGGGCGACGAGAAGCGGGCGCGTGAGGACTTCGAATCGTTCTCGGCACAGTCGGGCAACTCCGCCTTCTCCGCCCCCTTTGCGTTGGGCGCGCCGCACGTGGGCATCCGCTCGGTCCTCGCTAACCGGCGCGTCCTGATCACCCTGGCGGGCACCGCGGGCAGCTGGTTCTTCTTCAACGTGGCGGTGTATGGCAATGCGGTCAGCCAGCCGCTGCTCATCAAGAGCATCGCGCCGCACGGTACCGTACTGTCGAACATCGCGCTCAACGCCGTCCTGGTGGTGTGCTTCACCCTCGGCGGCGGCATCGCCGGCCTGCTCGCCTTGGATCGGGTGCCGCGACGACGGCTGCAGATCGTGGGCTTCGGACTATGCGCCGTGGCGATGCTGGTCATCGCCGTGGTGCCCAGCCTCAGCGTCAGCGTGGTTCCGTTTGCGTTTGTCTTCGGGGTCTCGCTGTTCGGAATCGCGTTCGGTCCCAACTACACCACCATGTTGCTGGCGGCGGAGTCGTATCCGACCTCGATCCGCAGCACGTGCCACGGCGTGTCGGCCGGCGTCGCCAAGGTGGGCGCGTTCGTCGGCGCACTGCTAGTGCCGTTGCTGCTGACCGGCGAGGGGCTGCGCTCGGTGATGCTCTTGGCATTCTGTTGCTACGCCGCTGCGATCGCCGCGACGATGCTGTTGCGCGAGCCGAACGGCCTCGCGCTCGACGAAGTCAGCAAGGACATTCGGATCGGCGCTCGCGCGCGGCAGACCCGCTCGGAAACCTCGCTGCCACAACCCCTCCGGGCCTGAGCCAGGGTGGCGGCACAGTAGACGGCGGCGGCTTTTCTGGAAGCGGGTGGCTAAGCCGCCATTGTTCAACGCCCGAGTGGACTTGCGTTCAACGATGTTGTCCGGCTGGCGCGCGAACCCCCCTCACGCGATGGGGACTGGGCTGCGGCGAGGGCCGTCGGCGGCCCGACCTGGCGCGACCTGACGGACGATGCCGCCGCGGCGCGTGACCTGGCGAAAGACGGCGGCGTCCTGATCACTCGGGGCGGCCGGGTCCTCGACCCCGATGGCGGATGGCGCGCCCTATTCGCATCCGCACCGCCGACGGATCGCCCCCGGCGTAACAGGACGCTACAATCGTTACAAGATGCTACGGAAGCGAGAAGTGATGGTTGACGTTGCCGCGGATCGGGTAACCCGCTTCGCTGCCGATCTGGTGGACAGCGCAGCCGCCGAGGGGGCCCGACAGAGCCGCTCGGCCAAGCAGCAACTCGACCATTGGGCGCGCGTGGGTCGGGCGGTCTCCAGCCAGCACACGGCCGCGCGCCGGCGGGTCGAGGCCGCGCTGGCCGGCGACCTCGAGCTACGTGAACTCAGCGTCGAAGAGGGCGTCGTCTTCAACGCCGAGATCGCCGCGGCGGTCGAGGAAAACCTCGTCAAAGCCCACTACGGCGACCGGCTCGCCCAGCGCGGCATCGCCACCGTGGCGCTCGACGAGGCCGGTGAGATCGTCGAATACCCGCCCGACGGACGCCCCGTCGTCGTGACCGCCGGCCGCCGGCGCGCCCGCCGCGGAAAGTAACGCCGCCGGCCGATGAACCGGCTGGACTTGGTCATCGGGCCCAACGGAGCCGGAAAATCCACCTTCGTCGAATTCACGCTCGCGCCCTTACTGCCGGGAAGCGCGTTCGTCAACGCCGACGAGATCGCCAAGCGTCGCTGGCCCGCCCATCCGACCGCGCACGCCTACGAGGCCGCCCGGGTGGCCGCCGAAACCCGTTCCCGGCTGATCGAATTGCGCCGCTCCTTCATCGCCGAAACCGTGTTCTCCCATCCCTCCAAGCTCGAGTTGATCGGCACCGCGCGCGCGGCCGGCTACACCGTGGTGTTGCACGTTCTGCTCATCCCCGAAGAGCTGGCCGTGCAGCGGGTCAGACACCGAGTCGTCGCCGGCGGACATGACGTCCCCGAGGACAAGATCCGCCAACGGTTCCAACGTCTTTGGGCGCTGGCCGTCGCCGCGATCCCCCGCTGCGACTCGGCCACCGTGTACGACAACAGCGCGCTGAAAGGGCCTCGCATCGTCGCCCAGCTCAGTGGCGGCGAATTGATCGGCGCCACAAGTTGGCCGGTGTGGGCACCGCGCGAGTTGTCAGCACGGTGGCCGGCGTGACGCTAGGCCGGCCCGAACCACGTCACCAGAGCGTTGTGCAGACCCGGGTCGCCGCCCTCCCCCGCCCACGCCACGTATCCGTCCGGTCGGATCAAGACGGCTCCGGGGGCCGGCACGGCGCCGATCGCCGGAAGTTCCCACGGGCCAGCGTATTTCGTATCGACCGATTTGACACGGTTTGAACATCGGCCGACATCCGCACCCCCGCGGTCACCGAAGTTGAGCAGCACCGGCCGGGCATCGTGCAGCAGGCTGAACACCCGGAGCGGACCGCCCCCGTCGACGAGATCGAGATCGGGAATGCGGCGCCCGAGCACCGGGTGACCCTCCCCGAGGTCGTAACGGATGTCCAGCCCGGACATCATCGCGGCGAATCGCTTGCGTGGCTCCTCCATGACCAGCACGTCGGACATGGTGTCGCGCAAGGCTTTGGTGCGGTCATCCGGACGCAGGAGCGCCATCTGGGCCATTGCGTTGCGCAGCACCCGGGCCGCGACGGGATGACGCTCGGCGTGGTAGGTGTCGAGGAGGCCGTCGGGTGCCGCGCCTTTCACCACCTGCGCCAGCTTCCAGCCCAGGTTCACCGCGTCCTGCACACCGGTGTTGAGGCCCTGGCCGCCCACCGGATGATGGACGTGCGCGGCATCACCGGCCAGCAGCACCCGCCGGTCGCGATAGGCCGCGGCCTGCCGCGCCGCATCGGTGAACCGGGATATCCAAGCGGGACTGTGGATCCCGTAATCGGTTCCGTAGACGGCGGCCAGCGCCTCGCTCAGCTCCCCCAGCGTCGCGTTTCCGGCGGGGCCGACCCGTCGCTCGGTGACCATCACCCGAACCGGTCCGTCGCCGTCGGGCTTGTTCAGGGCGTGCACACCGAGTGCGTCATGCCGGATACCCCAATCCGGTGCATTCCCCGGCTCGGAGGACATGTCCACCTCGGCCAAGCAGGTAGCTGGTCGTCGGATCCCATCCCGGAAAGTCGATCCCGGCGGCCTTGCGAACCACGCTTCGTCCGCCGTCGCACCCCACGAGATATCCGGCACGCACGGCCGAGCCGTCGGACCGCCTGATCTGGACTCCGCCGTCATCCTGGGCAATCCCCGACACCTCTTGCCCGCGATAGATCGGGACGTTCAGCTCCGCGACCCAATCCGCCAAGATCCGCTCAATCTCGTTCTGCCACAACGCAAGGCCATAGGGATGCCGGGTGGGAAGGTCGCTGATGTCCAGCCGGATCTGCGCGTAGCTCGCCACCTGGGCCACCTGCCCCGCGCCAGAAAGCGGTCGGCGATCCCGCGTTGGTCGAGCACCTCGATGGTGCGCGCGTGCAGACCACCCGCGCGCGAGCCGACCAACCGCTGGTCGGGCCGCCGCTCCACCACGGCGACGTCCACCCCGGCCAACGCCAATTCCCCTGCCAGCATCAGCCCCGTGGGGCCGGCCCCGGCGATCACCACCGCATGATCGGCCAATCTTTCGTTCTCCCGCATCGCGTCCCCCAAATGTCCGGCGAATTATGTGTTCGGCCAGCGATTTTGCGGCAGGACCCGGGTCTTGCGGCAAGCCCCCCGTTGCCCTATAAGTTGAGAATGGGAGGGGTTCCGTCGAAGAGAAGTTGGGCAAGTCGGCGGCCTCAGGAACCCGTCTGCATTTCGGAGATGAGTGCGGCCAACGTGAGGATCCGCTCGGCGTTGCGCACGTGCAGGCTCTCGATCATTCGGCCGTCGACCGTTATGACGCTGCCGCCGTCCGATTGCGCCTTCCGATAGGCCGCCACGATCTTGCGGGCCTCCGCCACTTCGTCGGGCGAGGGGCCGAACAGGTCGTTGGCGGGCCCGACCTGGGAAGGGTGAATCAACGTCTTGCCGTCGAAACCCATCTCACGACCTTGGCGCGCCTCGGACCGGAAGCCCGCTTCGTCGCTGATGTCGTTGAACACCCCGTCCAACACCACCTTCCCGGCTGCCCGCGCTCCCAGCACGGCCAGTGCCAGCGCCGGTACGACGGGTGCGCGGCCCGGCACGTGTAGCGCATGCAGGTCGTTCACGAGGTCGTTGGTGCCGATCACCAGGGCGGCCAAGCGATCGTTCGCGGCGGCGATCTCCTCCGCCCTGAGGAAGGACCGGGGCGTTTCGATCATGACCCACAGCTGCAACGATTCCGGCGCCCCGAGGGCGTCGAGCGCGCCGGTCAGCGACCGGACGTGGTCGCCGTGCTCGACCTTGGGCACGAGCACGCCGTCGGCGCCCGAACCGGCCACCGCGGCCAGGTCGTCCTCGTGCCAGTCGGTGCCCAGCCCGTTGACGCGCACCACGACCTCCCGGGACCCGTAGCCGCCCGACGAGACCGCGTCGCACACCCTCGCCCGCGAGTCCGCCTTGGCGTCGGGGCCCACGGCATCCTCGAGATCGAAGATCAACACGTCCGCGGGCAACGTCCTCCCCTTCTCCAGCGCGCGGGCCTTGTTCCCGGGCAGGTACAGGGCGGATCGGCGCGGGCGCAGTGTCGGTGCCATGGCCTCATCCTCTCCCAGGCCGGTTCGCCTCGACGCTGCCGGGATCAACCATCGCCCGCCGCGTCGATCGCGCGGTAGATTCGCTGCTCGCTGACCGGGCGCGGAGTGCCGAGCTGCTGGGCCCACAGGCTCACCCGCAGCTCCTCGATCTGCCGGGCGATGTCACGAACGTCGGTCGCCGCGGCTCGTGCGGCAGGAAGGGCGCGCACGAGTTCGTCGTAGGCGTCCTGCACCGCGTGCACCCGCCGCATCCGCTCCCGATCGCCCTCGATCGCCTGGGGCAGCCGCTCGAGGCGCCGGTGGGTGGCGGTGAGGTAGCGGGTGAGGTCGGCGAGATGCGCGCTACCAGTGGCGGTGACGAAGCCGGCCGGCAACAGCCGGTCCAGCTGGTCGCGGACGTCCGCGATCGCCTCGGCCTGTGCCGGCGGCGGCCGGGTCGGCAGCAGGACCTGCGCGTCCTGCGCGGCGGCCAGGACCCGCTGCACACGGCCGACGATATCGACAGTGGTCGCATAAAGGTTCTCCCCGACCCGGTCGCGCAGCGCCGCGAACTCGTCGCGCGTCCACACCGGCGCCGGCGCCAGCGCATCCACCGCCGCGTCGGCGCAATCCTCCAGCAGGGCCGACAGCGAACCGTCCGGGTTCACGCCGAGCGCCAGGCGGGTGCGCGGATCAAGCTGCCGCTCAACCGCTTTCACGGGCGATGGGATACTGAGACGCAGCAGGCGGCGCAGGCCGGGGCCCATCGCGGCGCCCTGCTCGGCCGACGTTGCGAAGACCCGCACGTCGACCGCGGAGCCCGCGTCGACGAACGCGGGAAATCCCCGCACGGCGCGCCCCTCGACCGCGCGCTCGACCACGCGCGGCAGCTCGTCCAGGTCGTCGGGCCAGCCGCGCAGCCCGCGTCGTTCCAGCCCGCCGACCGCGTCGGCGACGGCCCGCCGGGCCGGCGCGGCCAGCCTTTCCTGCAGCGCGGGCAGGTCCTTGCCGCGGGCGACCTCCCGACCGTCGGGCGACTCGACGGCGAACGTCACCCGCAGGTGCGGCGGCAGCTTGTCCAGGTCGAATGCATCAATAGGCACCAACACACCTGTGCGCCTGCGCAATTCGCGCTGCAATGCCGGCAACAGGGGTTCGCCGGCCGGATCGATCGCCGTCAGCACCGCTCGGGCGGTGTCGGGCGCGGGAACGAAGTTGCGGCGCAGGTCTTTCGGGAGCGAGCGGATGAGCGCGGTCACCAGCTCCTCGCGCAGTGCCGGCACCTGCCACGCGAAGTCGTCACCGCCCAGCCGCGCCAGCACGTCGATCGGCACGTGCACCGTCACACCGTCGTCGGCGGCGCCGGGTTCGAACCGGTAGGTCAGCGGCAGCGTTACGTCACCCGTCCGCCACGTGCGCGGCCGGTCGGCGTCGGCGGCGTCCGCGGTCCGCAGCAAGTCTTCGCGGGTGAACGTCAGGAGCTCGGGTGTCTTGTGCCGCTGCCGTTTCCACCACGCGTCGAAGTGCCGCGCGGAGACGACGTCGGCGGGGATGCGGGCGTCGTAGAGCGCGTAGACGTCGTCGTCCCCGACCAGTAGGTCGCGGCGGCGGGCGCGCTCCTCGAGCTCCTCGAGTTCGGCGCGCAGCCGCGCGTTGTCGCGAAAGAAGTGATGCCGCGTCTGCCAGTCGCCCTCCACGAGCGCGTGCCGGATGAACAATTCGCGCGCGACATCGGGCTCCACCCGGGCGTAGCCCACCCGGCGGCGCGCCGCCAGCGGCAGCCCGTAGAGCGTTACCCGCTCGAATGCCATCACCTCGCCGCGCTTGGCCTCCCAGTGCGGCTCGCTGTAGGTGCGCTGCACCAGGTCACCGGCGACCCGCTCGACCACCTCGGGCTGGATGCGCGCGGCGGTCCGCCCGTACAGGCGGCTCGTCTCGACCAGCTCGGCCACCACCACCCAGCGCGGCGGCCGCCTGGTGAGCACGGAGCCCGGCGCCAGGACGAACCGCGAATTGCGCGCCCCCAGGTACTCGCGTGCGTCCTCGCGGCGCATCCCGACGTGCGATAGCAGCCCGGCGAGCAGCGCCGCGTGGATGCGGGCGGCGTCGGCGGGCGCCCGGGCGTCGGAGGACTCGACGATGCCGAGATCCCGGGCGATGCTGCGCAGCTGCCCGACCAAGTCCTGCCACTCGCGGATGCGCAGGTAGTGCAGGAACTCCTCACGGCACAAGCGTCGAAACTGATTGCCCGACAGCTCTTTTCGCTGTTCACGCAGATAATTCCAAAGGTTGAGGTAGGACACGAAGTCGGAGTCGTCGTCGGCGAACCGGGCATGCTTCTGGCGGGCGGCCTCCTCGCGGTCGGCGGGCCGTTCCCGCGGGTCGGGGATGGTCAGCGCCGCGGCCAGCACCAGCACCTCCCGCAGGCATCCCTCGGTGTCAGCCTGCAGGATCATCCGGCCCAGGCGCGGGTCCAGGGGCAGGCGCGCGAGCCGGCGGCCGAGGTCGGTGATCCCACCCTGAGCGTCGAACGCGCCGAGTTCCTGCAGCAGCTGTACGCCGTCGCGGACGCTGCGCCGGTCCGGCGGGTCGAGGAACGGAAAGTTCTCGACGTCACCGAGCTGCAGCGCCGCCATCTGCAGGAGCACCGCGGCGAGGTTCGTCCGCAGGATCTCGGGGTCGGTATAGCGCGGGCGCGCCGCTAGATCCTCCTCGGAGTACAGGCGGATGCACACGCCGGGCGCGACGCGGCCGCACCGCCCGGCCCGCTGCGCGGCGGACGCCTGCGAGATCGGCTCGATCGGCAGCCGCTGCACCTTCAGGCGGCGGCTGTAGCGCGAGATGCGCGCCGTGCCCGGGTCCACCACGTAGCGGATGCCCGGCACGGTCAGCGACGTCTCGGCGACGTTGGTGGCCAGCACGACGCGGCGGCCGGTGTGCGGCGCGAAGACCTTCTGTTGTTCGGCGGTCGGCAGCCGGGCGTAGAGCGGGAGGACCTCGGTGTGCCGCAGCCCCGCCAGGGCTTCGGCGGTGTCGCGGATCTCGCGCTCGCCGGACAGGAACACCAGGACGTCGCCGGGCGGCTCGGCCTCCAGCTCGTGGATGGCGTCGACGATCGCCTCGATCTCGTCGCGGGTTTCGGTGCGCACGATCTCGTGGTCGGGGTCGTCCGGGTCCTCGCCGGGGTCGGACGGGACCGGGACTTCCAGTGGCCGGTACCGGATCTCGACGGGATACGTCCGCCCCGAGACCTCGACGATGGGTGCGCCGCCGAAGTGCGCCGCGAAGCGCTGCGGCTCGATGGTCGCGGACGTGACGATCAGCTTGAGGTCGGGGCGGCGCGGCAGCAGCTCGCGCAGGTAGCCCAGCAGGAAGTCGATATTGAGGCTGCGCTCGTGGGCTTCGTCGAGGATGAGGGTGTCATAGCGCAGCAGCCGGCGGTCACGCTGGATCTCGGCGAGCAGGATGCCGTCGGTCATGAGCCTGACCAGCGTGCGGTCACTGACCTGGTCGGTGAAGCGCACGCTGTAGCCCACGGCCTCGCCGAGCGGGCTGTCCAGCTCGTCGGCGATGCGTTGCGCGACCGTGCGGGCCGCCAGGCGGCGGGGCTGGGTGTGCCCGATCGTCCCGCGGATGCCGCGCCCCAGCTCGAGGCAGATCTTGGGCAGCTGGGTGGTCTTGCCCGAGCCGGTCTCCCCGGCGACGACGATGACCTGGTTCGACCGGATGGCGTCGGCGATATCGCGGCGCCGGTCGCTGACGGGCAGGTCGGGGTAGGCAACGGTCGGTACCGCGGCCACGCGGGCGGCAACGAGTGCTTCGGCCTTACCGATCTGGTCGGCGAGCTGATGCAGCTTCTCGGGCGTGGCGCCGCGCAAATTCTTCAGGCGCCTCCCGAGGCGCGCCGCGTCGCGGATGGTGAGGCCGTCGAGGCGTTTGCGCAAGTCCGCTGCGGAGACGGTCGGTTCGGCCACTGTGGCCAGGATAGGCGCCGTGCGGCTCGGTCCGACGCCTGGCGCGGGCGGGCGGGCGGTCGTCGGCCGGACGCGAATCCGGCCCCGCGCCGGCGCACGGCTCGCCGCTCGGCCGTATGCTTTGCCGGATCAGCAAGAGCACGGCAGGGTATTGGATAGCCACCGCCTCGCGTCGACGGGAGGCGCTATCCGCCGATGGACAGCAACGGAAAGCGATATGACGGAACCCGACAAAGAGCCCCTGAGTCGCACCGAGCAGCTGGAAAACATCGTCGACGAGCTCGACGAGAAGGTCGCCAGCGAACGGGAAGCGGAAGGCGTTCCGGGCAAGCGCAGCGACCGCGAGCACACCGAACGCGTCGGCTCGGAAGCCCTGGAGCGAGAGCCACCCGACTGAACAGCCGGGCGAAATAGGGTGCAGGCATGAGCCTCGTCACCTATGAGCTGCAAGACCACGTCGCCACTATCACCCTCAACCGGCCCGAGGCCCGCAACGCCATCAACGGCCCGCTCCGCCAGGACCTGAACGCGGCGTGGGATCGGTTTCGCGACGACCTGGACGCATGGGTCGGCATCCTGACCGCCAACGGCAGCGTCTTCTGCGCCGGAGGTGACCTCAAAGACGGTGAGGGGTCCGTCGGCACCTTCGGCGGCACCTTCTGGGAGAAGCCGACGATCAACTCCTTCGAAAGCGGCATGGAGTTGTTCAAGCCGACGATCGCCGCCGTGCACGGCCCGTGTGTCGGCTACGGGTTGACCGGGGTGTTGTTCTGCGACTTCGTGATCGCCAGCACGGAAGCCACGTTCTGCTTCCCGGAGGTGTCGCTCGGGGTGCCTACCATCGTGGGGGCCATCCGGCTGCCCGAGCGGGTGGGCTGGGCCAACGCGATGGAGCTGCTGTTGACCGGCAAGCCGATGAGCGCCGCGCGGGCCAAGGAAGTCGGGCTGGTGTGGAAGCTCGTCGAGCCCGACGAGCTACATGCCGAGGCGCGTGCGTGGGGCCGGACCCTCACCGAGGCCGCTCCCCTGGCCCAGCGGGCGACCAAGGAGGTCGCGTGGCGAACCCCGGACATGGGCTGGGTCGAGTCGGTCCGCTTCGGTGAGACGATGCGCAAGGTGGCCGCCGCGACCGAGGACGTGGCCGAGGGGCTGCGGGCATGGCGCGAGAAACGCAAGCCGCAGTGGCGGGGTCGCTGAGGGGTACGTCGGTCCCCTTCGGCCCCGGTACGGCAACGGTTTTGGACCGCCCGAGGTCCCGGAAAGTCCCCATGAGGCGATGGTGTGCGATATCGCCGCTGACAGCCCACCCGGGCATCGGTACGGTACGACCCTCAGGTGGTTGGCGCACGAAGGGCTACCCCCTGGATTCCCGCCACTCGCGCTCGAACGGCAGCCGCCACGCGTTGGGCGCGATCAGCTGGTGGATCGCGTTGGGACCCCAGGTGCCGGGCTGGTACAGCTTGGCCGGCGGCGGGTCGGCGAGCAGGTCCTCCGAACGCTCCCACAACGATTCGATGCCCTCAGCGGTAGTGAACAGGGTGTGATCGCCACGCATCGCGTCGAGGATGAGCCGTTCGTAAGCCTCCAGCACGTCGACCGAGCTGTCGATCTCCTGCGACGAGAACTGCATCGACATTTTGTCCAGCTTCATGCCGGGGCCGGGCCGCTTGCCGTAGAACGACAGCGAGACCTTCGAGTTGTCGGCGAGGTCGAACGTCAGGTGATCGGGCCCCTGGGTGCCCACGCCTGAGCCGGGCGGGAACATCGTGCGCGGGGCCTCCTTGAACGCGATCGAAATGATGCGGATACCCTCGGCCATCCTCTTGCCGGTCCGCAGATAGATCGGCACGCCGGCCCAGCGCCAGTTGTCGATGCCGACTTTCAACGCGATGAACGTCTCGGTGTCGGAATCCTTTGCCACGCCGGTCTCTTCGCGGTAGCCGTTGTACTGGCCGCGCACCACGTTGGAGGGCAGGACCGGCAGCATCGACCGGAACACCTTGTTCTTCTCCTCGCTGATGGCGAACGGCTCGAGCGCGGTCGGCGGCTCCATGACCACGAAGGCCATCACCTGGAACAGGTGGGTCACCACCATGTCCTTATAGGCGCCGGTCTCCTCGTAGAAGTTGGCCCGCTGATCGAGCCCGAGGGCCTCGGGAATGTCGATCTGGATGTGGTCGATGAAGTTGCGGTTCCAGATCGGCTCGAACAGCCCGTTGGCGAAGCGGAACGCCAGGATGTTCTGAGCCGCTTCCTTGCCCAGGAAGTGGTCGATGCGGAAGATCTGCGATTCCTCGAACGTCTGGTGCACAAAGTCGTTGAGCGCCACCGCACTGTCCAGGTCGGTGCCGAACGGCTTCTCCATCACCACGCGAGAGCGTTCGACCAGGTTCGCGTCGCGCAGCATGGTGATGACATCACGCGCCGCTTTCGGCGGAACCGACAGGTAATGCAGTCGCCGGACGTTGGGGGCCAGGTTGTTCTCGGCCTCGGCGACCGCCTCGGCGAGTGCCTCGGGTCCCATACCCTGCGGGACGTAGGTGATGACCTTGGCGAAGTTGGCCCACTGTTCGGCGGTGAGCTTGTGGGCGCCGAATGAATCGATAGCGTTCTTGGCGAGTTCGCGGAATTCGTCGACGGTGAGGTCTTCCAGCGATGTCGCGACGATCTGGATGTCGGGCGCCAGCTCGGACTGGTCCAAGTAGGCCAGGCCGGGAATCAACTTGCGTTTGGCCAGATCCCCGGTTGCGCCGAATAGGACGATGACGTGGGGGTCGAGCGCCTCGGTGTCATGGCGGCGCCGTCGTTTGTCCGGTGCCGGGTAAGAGATTGTTTGCGGGTTCGTGTTGGCCACCCCTGCGATACTTCCATCGCGGCGCGGTGTCTGCAGCCCTATGACCTCAGGCCAATTCGGCAATCGGCTCGGCGGGTGCGGCGGCCGGAACGGACGCGGCGGCGGAGACTTCGGAGCGGACGTGCTGCAGCGTCAGGCTGATCACCGCGGTCGCGGCGATGAAGGCCAGCGCCAGCCACCACCCCAGGTCGAACTCGCGGACGGAAGCGGTCGGTCCGAGCGCCGTCACCAAGATCGCCACGCCCAGCGCCGAGGCGACCTGCCGTCCGGAGTTGACCAGCGCCGAGCCCGTCGCGGCGCGGGCTGGGGGTAGCGCCGTCGCGCCGGCGGCCATGAGCGTGCTCAGCGTCAGCCCGACCCCGATTCCGCTGAACAGCATGCTGGGCAACAGATCGGTCAGGTAGTGCGGTGCGGCCTTGGCCAGCACGATCCGCCACAGTAGCGCGGCGGCGAATAGCACGCTGCCGATCGCGGCCACCGGGCCGGGCCCGATGCGGTGCACCAGCCGGGTCGACCCGAATGTGACGAACGGCACCACGGCCGGGCTCGGCGCCATGGCCAAGCCTGTGCGCAGCACGCTGTAGTGCCAAACGTTCTGGCACCACAGCGAATTGGACAACAGCATGATGGCGAAGGCGGCGCCGAAGCAGAAGAACGCGACGTTGGCGATGGCGAAGTGGCGGATCCTCAGCAGCGGCAGTTCGAGCAGCGGCTGCGGATGCCGGGCCGACCGCCACACGAACGCCCCGGTGCCCAGCACGGTGAGCGCCACCAGCGCGGCCGTGCCGGCCGAAGCCCAGCCCCAGATGGGCGCCTGCACGAGCGCGCCGGTCAGGGCGGCCACGGCGACGATCAGCAGCGCGCTGCCGACGAGGTCGGGCAGCCGCTCGTCGCGGCGGGCAGGTTCGACCGGCAGCACGCGGCGCCCGACGAGCCACGCGGCGAGCCCGACCGGCAGGTTCACCACGAACACCCACCGCCAGTCGAAGGTGACCAGGAGGCCGCCGAGCACCGGGCCGCACACCGCCGCGAGTGCCCCGACGGCGGCCCAGCCGCGGGCCACGTTGGTGCGGCGGTGCGGTTCCACCGAGGCCATCAGCAGAGCGAGGGACGTGGGCAGTTGCGCGGCGGCGCCGACGGCCTGCAGGACGCGCGCGGCCACAAGCAACGCGAGGTTCGGCGCGACGGCGCAGCCCAGCGAGGCGAGGGTGAACACCGCGATGCCGCTGAGGAACACCCGCCGCTGCCCCAGGCGGTCGCCGAGTCGGCCGGCCGGGACCAACAGCGCGGCCAGCCCGATGGCGTATGCGTTGAGCACCCAGGAGACCGCGGACAGCGAGTTGCCGAAACCGCGCCCCATGTCGACGAGCGCGACGTTGACGATCCACAGATCGAGGTTCGCCATGAACACGGCCGCCACGACGACGGATGCGAGAACCCAGCGGGGCGTCTTACGGTTTGATTTTCGAACCGTCACAACCAACACACTAGCGGAGCAGAACAGATCAGGCAGCGTCGGATCTGTCCGGTCGTACGTCCTCTGCGCGGCGCCCTTCGACGTAGGCGCGGGTGTAGACATTGCGCTCGACGATGACGAATTCCTTCCACGGCTCCGCGGACTTCGCGTACAAGCCGCCTCGGTTTCTGAGGCAGTCCTCCAGCAGCCAGGCTGCCTCGTCTGCAAAGCCGACCTGTTCCTCTTCGCTACTGCTGACGCCCGTCAGCTGATATCCGGCAAAGAGCCACCTTCCCCCCGCGGTGTTGGCCGACAACAACGCAGCGGGACCATGGCACACCGCCCAACCGGCTTGCCCGCGTCAACGAAGTTGCGCACCAATCCACCGAAGCTCGCCGAGACCGCCAGATCCTCCATCGGCCCGTGTGGTGATGGAACTGGATCAACGGCAGTCGGGTGAGCAGTTGCCGGCGAAGGCTGAGGAAGAAGGAGTCCAACCCGGGTATCGGCCACCAAGCCGGCGGGTCCTTTGCGGTGACGGCCCGCTCGAGCGGGGGCTCCAGCCCCCTTCCGCCAATGGCTGAGAAAGATACGTTTCAAGCAAGTTCCAGCTCTTGGTGGCTACGCGTCGGTCGGGCATCTCTCACGAGAATCGAGGGCGCTCAAGGGCGATCAGCGTGTCACAATAGAAACGTTACTTGCGTTTGCGGCTCCAGAGTGGAACTCCTAGACTTCAGAACTGGTTGGCGGCTCGCGCCCGATCGGCGGAGAGCCTCGCAGACTCCACACCTCTCTTACGCGTGTTTAGCGCACAAACAGGACAGGAAGAAGACCATGGCGCAATGGAGTCACTAGGGCAATATCATCACCAACGTCGACAGACACAAGAGGGCACATACACGGTCTCATCCGGCGAAGTGAAATCCATACCCCCTCAAGGTATTACGGGGACAAACCCGAGCCGTTCCTCGGTGCATCGCCGGCGGCGTAGCCATGGCTGATGGTTAGCATCGGCACGCTGCGCGACCTTGCCGCAATCGGCCAGGGAACGTGGCGGTTCGGCGAGGACCACCATAGCGAAGCCGACGAAATCACGGCTTTGCGCGCTGGCATCGATCTGGGCATGACGTTGATCGACACTGCTGAGCTCTACGCGGACGGCAATGCTGAAGTCATTGTGGGCAAAGCGATCTTAGGTCGCCGCGACGAGGTTTGCGTGGTGAGCAAGGTGCTGCCAGCCAATGCGACAGAGGAGGGGACCGTCCGCGCCTGCCATGCAAGCCTGCGTCGACTGGGAACCGACCGCATCGACGTGTATTTATTGCATTGGCGCCGTGAAGTCCCGCTCAGCGAGACGGTGCAAGCGTTCCACCGGTTGCAGGAGGCGGGTGACATCCGCGAATGGGGCGTCAGCAACCTCGACGTTGCTGATCTTGACGATCTACCCGCCGGTGCCGTTCCGGCCGCCAATCAAGTCCTATACAACATCACCCGGCGCGGCCCAGAGGCCAACCTATTTCCTAGGTCTCGCGCGTCAGGCACCACGATCATGGCGTACTCGCCGATAGAAAAGGGGCGCCTGTTGGACAGGCCCGCGTTGGTGGACATAGCCCAGGCGCGTGGGATAACACCCGCGCAGGTTGCGCTCTCCTGGGCCGTACGAGATGGCGACGTAATCGCCGTTCCGAAGGCGACTCGTCGGGCGCACATCGAGCAGAACGCTGCAGCGATGCACTTGAGGCTATCCGCTGACGAGCTGCGAGTGCTCGATGAGAGCTTTCCGGCCCCGGGGATCGTTCCGCTCGAAACCTTGTCGTGAGAAGCCGATCGCGTCTCCCGCTCAGCGCTCGCAGCGGCTAACGGAAGTCCCCTGTCGTAGCTGCGCGAAGATCCGCAGGGCTTAATCGGTTCTACGTCCCCATGTAGTAGTGCCTCGGCGTAGGACGCTCGCTGCGCTCGATGACTTCCTGAAAGTGCTGCAGCCGCAGTACCTTTCCGTCGCGAAACACCGGTTGGAGCAGGTTCTGCTCGGGTGGGATCGAATCGCGCGGCACTGTGCGGTACTGGCCATCCCGGTACTCCAGTGCCAGGCGGCCGGGCTTGGACTTCTTGACGGTGTCGCCGGTCGGGCTTTTGGAGACATCGCGCCAGCTGCCTTGGATGCACACGGCGTTGGCCTTGAAGCCGAATCGCATGGTGTCTCGGTTCACCTGCTGCAGCAGGCCACCGCCCATTCCGCAGATGACATTGTCGGCGGCGAGTCCGCGACGCTCGAGCTCCGCGTAAAGCGCTGTGTGCGTGTCTAGCACCAGACCATCGCCCTGCACCACGCGGAGGTTCGGCGGCAGCACCCTGAATCCTTTGCTGTTGATGTCGTAGCCGAAGTTCTCCATCAGCCGTTCGACGGTGTCCGCCGGGACCGTGATCACGTCACCCGAGTCGCAACGCACCGTGACCAGGCCGGGGAACGTGACAATCTCGTCGTGCAACTCCTTGCCTATGATGTTGCTCACCGCGTTCTCGTGGTTATAGGTGTCGGCGAGTAGGCCCGCCGAGTTATCGCCGGTGTAGGCCAATATCTTTCGGAACGAATCGCTTTCGTGCTCACGCCCCCACGCCGTCGTCACCGAGTGCTCCTGCAGCCAGGATGCAGCGTTGGGCATCGCCGCGTTGTAATACTGCGTGGCCGCGATGGCACCGGCGATGGTGTTGGTCTGATCAAAGTTCACCAAATGCGCCATGCCGCCCAGCGCTGCCGATTCAAACGAGCTCACACCACGAAAGCCAAAGTCTTCCAGGTACAGCCGCAGCAGCTCGCAGTGGTCCGACGTGCGCTCGAAAGCTTCGCGCAGCGCCTGCTTCAGCAGCCAGCTCAGTGTGCCGACGGTCGTCGGGTACCACACCGCTCGTAGCAGCGCGGTTTCGATGTAAGTCGTGAGCCATGCGTATTTTGGGTCGGTGTTCACGACCTGGAGGAGCACATTCCCGATCGGGAGGACCGTTCCCTCCGGAACAGCTTCGATCTCGATGGGCAGATACCCGTCGTGCTCATTGACGATGCCCTGCCATCCGTCGCGGTTGAACCGCACTCCGAGTCCGTGGCCCATGAACGCCTCGGCCTGCTGCACATCTTTCGTCGTAATCCGACGCGACAGGTACTCGATGAGGAATGCCTGGAGCCCGACGAACAGCGACACCGGGTAGGGACCCCCACGCGCCTCCAGGTAACCCGACAGGTACTCCATGCCGTCCGGGTACTGCGCGAAATTCGTGTGTTTGTTGGCGTCGATGTTCAGGATGAAGTTGCGCCAGAAAGAGCGTTCACTCATCGGAGCACAAGCCAAAGAGCGTCGAACGCAAAGTGGTTCCCGGGTAGTCGGCGGCGACGAGCCCCCTCCGCCGAAGGCAGGGGATGACGAGTCGCGCGAAGTCCTCGAAGCCACTCGGCATCACGGGCGCACACAGGATGAATCCGTCCCCACCCCCGCTGCGGAAGAGCTCTTCCAGTCCGTCGGTCACTTCGTCGGGGTCGCCGACGATCTCGGCGGCGGAGTTACTGACTCGGATTGCCGCCTGGCGAAGCGTGATGTCTTCGCCCTCGGCAGCCTGCTGAAGGAGCAATTGGACGTACCCCGACGAACCCTTTCCGTCGGGGTCGACGGCGCTGAAATCCAGTTCTCGGATCGGCGTGTCCAAGGGGAGCCCGCGCAGATCGACTCCAGTGGCCGACGACGCCCACCGGAGCGCCGTTTCTTCGTCGATGAGCGAGTTGAGCAGATCCCACCGCTCTCGTGCGATGCTCGATGTTTCCGCGACGACGACATTGACCTGGGAAAGGATGAGGCACTCAGACCGCGACCGCCCGAACTTTGCCAGCCGGGCGGTCATGTCGTCGACAAAGGCCCGGATATCGTCCGCGGTCTTCTGTACGACGAAGATGACCTCGGCGAACTGTGCGGCGAAGTCCCGGCCTCGGGGTGAGCTTCCCGCCTGCATCAGGATCGGTCTGCCTTGCGGGCTCGCGGGAACGTTCAGGGGGCCCTCGGTCCCGACGTACTTGCCTCTGTATTGAAAGTTCACCAGCTTGGAAGCGTCCATGAACCTGCCGCTTTCGCGGTCGGCGACGATGGCGTCGGCTGGGAAGCTGTCCCAGAGCTGAAGGCAGGCTTCGACGACCTCGGTAGCGCGGTCGTACCGTTCCTCTCTGTTCAGCCCGACCTCATAGCCGAACTTTCTCGCCTCGGCGTCGACTTCGGCGCCGCCGGTGACGATGTTCCACGCCATGCGGCCCTTGCTCAGTACATCCACCGATCCCAAGCTCCGCGCGATTCCGTAGGGCTCGAAATAGCTCGTCGACACTGTGATACCGATCCCGATCCTGCTCGTCGCCTGCGCCACGGTTGCGGCGACGACGATGGGGTCCAAAAGGTACAGCAGGCCGCCCTTTTCCGCCTGACCGTCGTAGAGGACCAGACCGTCGGCGAAGAAGACAGCGTCGAACTTCGCCCGCTCGAGGGTCTGGGTGAGCCGCACAAGAAAGTCACCGTCCAGGAAATCGTTCTCGGTCGCCGGGTGGCGCCAAGCTCCTTGATGAAAAATCGTGGGGCCGGTCCCCAAGAAGGCGACCAGGTGCATCGTCCGCGACATCGACTGCTATTCCTTTCTGTCTCAAGCTTGTTGGTCGTACTTCGCAACGGGCTCGGTCCGGTGCGGAGCCACTCGACTCCGCGGCCGACGGTGCTGCTACTCGACGGCCAACGTCGGGTCGAGGGAACGCACAGTTTCGGTGACGGACTTCGAACGCTGCGCGATCGCTACGTACAGACCGAACGAAACGACGTACCCGACGACCCAGGCGACGTCTATTCCTCCGAGCATGTGTGCGATCGGCCCCTGGTACAGCTCGGTGGCCATGAAGGGCACCTCGACCGCCAGGCCAATGAGGAAAACGACCCCCGCCCGCTTGTTCCAGTCGCCATAGATGCCCGCGTGCGGCATGAAGAACTGCTGCACGTCGTAATGCCCGTGCCTGACGATGTAGTAGTCGGCCAAGTTGATTGCCGACCAAGGAATGAGCACGTACATGCACATGTAGACGAACGTGATGAGGTGGGTGGTGAAGTTGCTCGAGCCGGCTAAAGCCAAAACCAAAGCCAGCACATAGATTGCGCCCAGAGCCACGAACCGGCTGTTCTTCAGGGGTTTGACAGGCCGGAAGCCTTCGTAGGTCGACACCACGCAGATCGTCGCACTGTAGGAATTGACCGTATTCATCGTCGCCGCGGCGGCAACGCACAAGACCAGCGCGACCGCACCGAGCGCGCCAACCCCGGTGTGCAATCCCTCCAATGCGTCTGCGGAGGACACGGTCGCGGCGGCGAGAGCGCCGAGAATCATCATGAGTGCCCCGCCCAACGAGCAGCCCAGGTAGGTGCACCAAAACGCGGGGCGGGAGCCCGTCGTCGACGGCAAGTAGCGTGAATAGTCCGAGACATCAGGCGCCCAGGCGAGTTGCCACGAAGCAGCGACGCTGACAACGAGGAAGAAACTCTGGACCTTGAAGTCGCCCCCTCGCAACATCGTGCTGTCGAGCGAGCCGTTCATCACCATCGCCATGATGAGGATCACCGCGAATATCCCGATGGCCCCCGCAACCACCTTCGCCATCGCGCTGATGAGCCTGAACCCGACAAAGGTGATCAAGAAACTCATCGCAATCGAAACAAAAATTGCCGTCGTCACACTGATGGCTGGAAACAGCCGGTTCACCGACTGCGCCGAGGCGATGAGAACCGACACGAAATATCCCAGCGCCACCACGACTTGTACGCTCGTCAGCACGGAGGCGCCGCGCATGCCGAACTGCCCCCGAGCCTGCAACATCTGCGGTACTCCCAGCGCAGGCCCTTGTGCCGCATGGAAGGCCATCGTCAGCCCGCCGAGCATGTTGCCAAGCAAGAGTCCCACGATTACCCACACCGTAGACAGGCCGAGGGTGACTCCGACGGCCCCTTCCACGAGGCCCAGCGGGCCCATGTTGAACGCGAACCAGATCCCGAGCAGGTCCCGTGCTCGACCGAAGCGCTCGTCCTGCGGCACTCTGGCGGTCGTCCGATGCTCGACTTCAAGTGTCTTCACTGTGCTTTGCCCTTAGTTCGCTAGATCGGTAGCAGGGCCACAAAAGCGCCCCGAAAGGCCGCCCGCCGCTGGGCGCTCGAAACTACAGACACCCCGGCGCCCGCAGAGGCTGCGCAGCAGACCCGACACGTTGCCGTAGTTGCGGGCCGGCAAGCGCGGCGGCATCCCGTTGAGCGTGGCAGCCGGTAGCAGCGCCGCCGAGATGTGGTCGTACCGTTTCTATCGAGTCTGCTGAAGCGGGGTATGGTATCTGACTGCGCCTTTGAAGCTATGATCCAGATGTCACCCCCAAATACTCGTAACGTTTCTAGTAGGTTTAGGGGTTGGCGGTCATATTTCGGCTTCGTTTCGCGTAGACGCCGGGCAGTGCGCGTTCCTTGATGCGACTTCGCACCCGGTCTCCGCGACACGAAGGCCTTCTGAAGAGCAGTTTTAATTCCTTCCAGCCGTTCGTCTCGGGCCGGGGGTGTTACTGGGGACGGACAGGTGATGCCCCTAGCTGAGGCGGAAGTCGCTAGAACCGTTACAAGTGGCATGCCACTCTGACCGCCGGTGCGCCAGCTTGACGGCGTATTTAATCGCGGCCTGGGCGGCGATTGCAGCGGGGGGAAGCCGCACAGGCCAATCGCCGGAGAAACCTTGCGGGCTAAGGTCGAGCGCGCCCTGCGTCAACTGGTGGCCCACGGTGACGAGTCCACGACGACGCGGCGCCAAAGGATCGTCGAGCACATCGCGCACGCGAGCAGTCACGTAGACCTGGATGTGCTGCTGTCGGATGAGGCGTGGCGAGAGACCGGCCGCCCATTGGTTCAACTACCGGTTTGATATGCGAACCTAGGGGTTATGTCAGAGCGCGTCGTGAAAACGCCGGGGCCGTTGCAGACCCCCGTCGTCCGGGGCAACCCGTGTTCGATCGCGGCCGCCCTGGAGATCGTCGGCGACCGGTGGAGCCTCTTGATCGTCCGCGAGGTCAACCTGGGTCACCACCGATTCGGCGAGATCGCCCAGAACACCGCCGCCCCGCGGGATCGCCTGGCGGCCCGGCTCAAGGAACTGGTCGCCGCAGGCGTCCTCGAGCGACGGGAGTACCAGGAGTCGCCGTCACGCTCCGCGTACTACCTGACCGAGGCGGGGCGCGAACTGGTCCCCGTGCTGCAAGTGCTGCGCCAATGGGGCGACCGGTGGGCCGTGGAGCAACCCCCCGTCGCGGTGCGGCACCACGACCACGCGCTGTCGATCGGCCATACCTGCGACGTCTGCGGTGAGCGGGTGGACCCCGCCGATGTGACACGGGTCCGGCTCACCGAAAGGGGTTCAGCCTGAGCGCGTTCGACACTTGCTGCCGGCGCTCAGCGGCGTATGGCGGCGCAGATCCGCTCCCAATTGCCCGACGCGACCTTCTCCCGGTCGGCCTCGCTGAGGTCTGCGTCTTGCAGGAAGCGGCGCGCTCCGCCGTCGGGCACGAACCGGTAGGGGTAGTCGGTGGAGAACAGGATGCGATCGGGGCCCATCACTTCGAGCGCCCAGCGCAGATACCGCTGACTGAAGATGCCGCTGGGTGTGACGAAGACGTTGCTGCGGAAGTATTCCGAAACCGGCTGCTTCAGCGAAGCGGCGGCGGCGAGGTTGTCGACCCGCTCGAGATAGAACAGCACCACCTCCCCCCAATGGCCAGCTATTACTTGCAGATCGGGGAATTGGTCAAAGACCCCGGCGAGGATCAAGCGGATCAGCGCGACGCCCACCTCGTAGTGCCAGCCGATGCCGTAGGTCGCGAACCCGGCGTTGACGGCGGCGTCGAACCCGCCATAGTAGACGTCCTGCACCGGCGCCGGCGGAACCTGCGGGTGCAGGTAGAGCGGCGCCCCGAGGGTGGCGGCGGTCTCGAAGATCGGCCAGAAGTCGCGGTGATCGAGCGCGCGCCCACGGCTCCGCGGGAAGATCATGGCGCCGTTGAGCCCCAGAGTTGTTACGGCTCTTTCCAGTTCGCGCGCGGCCGCGCCCGGGTCCGTGGCGGCCAGCGTCGCGAAGCCCTGCAGGCGGTCCGGGTGCGCGCGCACGGCGTCCGCCACCAGATCGTTGGAGGCGGTCTGCAGCGCCACCGCGTCGCCGGCCGGCACGTTCTGGACTCCGGGGCTCGTCAGCGAAAGAACTTGAACGTCCAGCCCGGTGTCGTCCATCGCGGCGAAACGCTCACCGTGGAGGTCGCCGAGGCGGCGCTGGAGATCGTCGCCCCCCACCGGCTCCGGCGGGTTCTGCCACTGCGGCTCCAGGCGGCCCCACGCCTCGACCACGGCGGCGGTGACGAAATGCTCTTCCAGGCCAACCGTTCTCACGACCGAGCTCCCACAGTGGTTCTTCCCGACGGATACCCTGGCATCCTTCAGGGGCAACCGATCAGCGCGTCTGCCTTCGAACGCCGTTGCGGCGACGAATCGTTGGTCGCGGGCACCTGGCTACGGCCCAGGGCGATGGTGGACGCCACCATCGCCACGCCCGCCAGGCCCAGCGCCACCGCGCCGGGACCGTGGACGTCGAGCTGCTCACCGAGCACGATCATGCCGAGCACGACGGCGACGATCGGCTCCCCCACCAACATGATCGGCACCGACGCCTGCAGGGCTCCGGCGTGAAAAGCCGCCTGCTGCAGCACGGTTAGCGTGACCGCCAGCGCGATCAGCACGTACAGGGCGGGAACGGTCAGCAGGCCGTGCCATCCGGCGACGGCGAAGCGGTGCGTGCAGATCTTGGTCAGCACGGCGATCATGCCCAACTGCACCGCGACGGCGACCGCAAGCAGCATCGCCCGCGCGTGGCCGATGGCGCGGTTGGCGGCGACCACACAGACGACCATTAGCGGCACCGTGATGACCAGGGCCAGCGTCCAGGCCGGTATGGCCGCGCGGACATGGCTGTCGCGGGGCTGCCCGACGAGCACGAAGACCGTGAGGGCCGCCGTCAGCAGCGTCGCCCATCCCCACTCGGCCCAGGTGATGTGCTGGCCGCAGAGCCGAGCGCCGAGCGGCAGCGCGAAGAGCAGCGACGAGACCAGCAGCGGCTGCACCAGCAGCAGGGAGCCGTTGGCCAGCGCCAGGGCCTGGAAGACGTAGCCGGCGATGGCCGCGATCATGCCCGCCCACCACAGCGGCTTGCGGACGACCGTCGTCGCCACCCCCGACGACATGGCCTTCTCCGCGGGCACGGCCTGAGCCACCCGCTGCCGGACGACGATGCCCACCGCGGCCCAGAACGCGGCCAGCAGTGCGGACAAAATCGCGACCGCGTGCCCGGTGACCCACCCCATGCCCCCATCAATACCCGATATCTCGGCGGGGCAAAACGGGCGGGGCCGCGCCGGGGCCAGAGTTCACCCGCCCGATACCGGCTGCACGCAGGGCAATCGCCCCGTCAGCGGCTTGGTTCAGAAGCCGCTTCCGGTCAGCTGTAGAAGGCCAGCGTGTTGTTGGCGTTGCTGATGTACGCCGGGTGCTCCAGGAAGGGCAGAGCACCGGTGTTCATCAGGCCGCTCGAGATGGGTGTCGGGAAATAATTCCCGTTGTAGGTGTACGAGTACAGCGGCGTCCCGTTGGGCGCTTCCACGGTGATCACATCTCCGGGCGACGCGTTCAAGCCGGCCGGGATGGTGCCGAACACGCCACCGTTGTCGACGATCGAGGGCACGCCGCTGAAGTCAGTCGTGGCGCCATTGTGCGTTACTGACACGTTGAGGTTGGTGATCGGCGCCCCGCTGAGGGTGGCAATGGGGTTCCCTAGATTCGTCGGTGCCCCGCCGAACGTGAGCGAGGGGTTGTTCCCCAGCTCGTTGATCAGCACGCCCTGGTTGAACGTCGGGTTCGCGAAGTGCTGGGTGGGGATGCTCGGGCCGGGGCCGGTCGCGTTCGGGCCGATGCCCAGCACGCCGCTGGCACCGTCGTTCGCAAAGAACTGCTGGAACGTGAAGCCGTTGGTGAGGGCCGACTGGATCGACGTCGGCCAGGCGAAGAGTTCGACGTTGACCGGCGTCGACCCGGTCACCAGCCCGCCGCCGAAGTTCACCGGCGCATTGAACGTGAGGTAGGCGTAGTCCAGTCCACCGCTGTACCCGCTGATGCCGAACCCGGTGGGCAGGCCCATCTGCAGCATCCCGAAGACGCCACCGACCTTCTGGAACGGGATCACCAGACCCTGCGACCCGGTGTCGACCAGCAGGGGCACCGGGGCCCCGGTGCCGACCGAGGCGTTCACCAGGGCCTCGGTGCCGCCGAACATCGTGAGTGGAACGTTGCCCGTCGCTCCGTTGCCGCCCAGCGCCACCGCGGGACTCGTCGGGATCAGCTGAGCGCCGAACAGGAACTCGGTGGGCGCGTTGATGGCGCCGATGACGTCTTGCTGCACGGTGGTGACGAAGTCCCCGATGGGGTTGCTGGTCGCCGCCGACGTCAGCGCGGCGCCCAGCGGGTTGCCGGACACCACGGCGGAAAGCTCAGATGAGAGCCCCTGCACCGCCGTCGACCACGACGGCAGTGCGGCCGCCGCGGCCGACGCACCGCCGTGGTAGCCGAGCATCGCGCCCACGTCCCGGGCCCACATCTCCTCGTAGTCGGCCTCGGCGGCGGCGATCGCGGGCGCGTTCTGCCCGAACAGGTTGGAGACCACCAGCTGCACCAGCTCGTTGCGGTTCGCCGCGACGAAGAACGGGTGCACGGTGGCGGCCTGGGCCGATTCGAAGGCGCTGACCACGGCCTGGGCCTGGGCGGCGGCCGTCTGGGCCTGGGCCGTCGCCGCGTTGAGGAAGCCCGCGTAGCGCGTCGCCGTCTGCAGCATGGCCGCCGCGGCCGGACCCTGCCAGGCCTGCTCGGCCAGCCCCGAGGTCACCGAGGTGAACGATTGCGCCGCCGCGTTCAGTTCGGTGGCCAGGCCGTTCCACGACTCCGCCGCGGCGAGCATCGGGGCGGACCCGGCGCCGGAAAACATCAGCGACGAATTGACCTCTGGCGGCCACACCAAAAAACTCATCCCCCGAGTTCCTTCCCCTAGCCCCTAGCCAATACCGCACCCTCAACCGGGAACGGACCCTAACCCCCACGCGTTCGGGCGCGTCACAGGGCCCCGGCAGTTCTTGACTCTAGGAAATCGGCGCCTGAAAATCTCGGCTTTTAACCAAACGGACGCTCCCTGCACATGTGACGTTGTCAGACCGGCACACGAGCGGGCACCCCTTGGGTGTCATGCCGTGGCGGGGCTCCGCGATTGTTCGGCTCAAAGGCCGTGCGACGCGGGAAAGGGGGCGGCCGCTGCGGCGCTACCCTGGCGGCATGGCCACCGAGTCCACGATGCTTGCCCTGGGCACCCCCGCCCCGCCGTTCACGCTGCCCGAGCCCGCCACCGGCGGCACGGTCAGCCTCGACGACCTCACGGGTCCCGCCCTCGTCGTCACCTTCATCTGCAACCACTGCCCATACGTGCAGCACGTCGCCGCCGGTCTCGCCACGCTCGGCCGCGACCTCGCCGAACTGGGTGTCCCGATGGTCGGCATCTCCAGCAACGACGTCGCCACCTACCCGCAGGACGGCCCGGACCAGATGGTCGCCGAGGCCCGCCGCCATGGCTGGACGTTCCCGTACCTCTACGACGAAAGCCAGGACGTCGCCCGCGCCTACTCCGCGGCCTGCACGCCGGACACCTTCGTCTTCGACGGCGATCGGCGGCTCGTGTACCGGGGCCAGCTCGACGACTCGCGTCCCCGCAACGACCTGCCCGTGACGGGTGCCGACGTCCGCGCCGCGGTCGGCGCCGTGCTCGCGGGCGGGCCGGTCGACCCGGATCAGCGGCCGTCGATCGGCTGCGGCATCAAATGGCGGTGAGCGCTTAGGCGCCTAATCAGCCTGGCCGCCAAGGAAATCCGTGAGCAACCCGGACACGACGTCGGGCTGCTTCACGCTGCTGCTGTGCCCGCAATCCGGGATCTGCACCAGCCGCGCGCCATCGATGAGCTCGACGATGCGGCGGCTCCTGGCGGGCGGGGTGCCGGCGTCGTCGGCGCCGACGATCACCAACGTGGGGGCGGTGATGCCCGGAAGCTTCGCCGTGCGGCGCCCGTCGTCGAAACCGCGCTCGGTCGGCGAAAAGCGGTCGTCCACGGGGCGAGGCTAGGTCCCCGGCGCGGGCCGAAGCAATAGGACACCTGGCGTTCGCCGGCAACGGGATCCACTGCCGCGAGGCCCGTTCACGCGTGGCTTTGCCGGCGTTTGGAGACGCCGCCCGCGGCGCCGCCGCCGCCCGTATGACAGCATTCGGCAATGACTTCACGCATCCTCGCCCGCATCGCCGGTGCCTCGGCAGTGACGACGTGGGCGCTGCTGACCCCGGCGGTCGCCGTCCCCGCCGCGTCCGCCGACGCCTGCTCCGATGTCGCGGTCGTCTTCGCCCGTGGCACCCACCAGGCCCCGGGCCTCGGCGACGTCGGCCAGGCGTTCGTCGACTCGCTGACCTCGCAGGCCAACGGCCGTTCCGTCGCGGTCTACGCGGTCAACTACCCCGCCAACGACGACTACCACGGCAGCTCATCGGCCGGCGCGGACGACGCCAGCGCCAACATTCAGGACACCGTCGCCAGCTGCCCCAACACCAAGCTGGTCCTCGGCGGCTATTCGCAGGGCTCGACGGTGATCGACTTGGCCACCAACCAGATGCCAGCGCCGGTGGCCGACCACGTCGCCGCCGTCGCGCTGTTCGGCGAGCCATCGAGCGGGTTCTCGAGCATGCTGTACGGCGGCCAGCCGCTGCCCACGATCAACCCGATCTACGCGTCCAAGACCATCAGCCTGTGCGCGCCCGACGACCCGATCTGCTCGGCCGGCGGCAACATCATGGCCCACGTGTCCTACATCCAGTCCGGGATGACCAACCAGGCCGCGACGTTCGCGGTCAGCAAGCTCGGCCCCCCGTCCGACCGCACCTAGGCCGCGGCGCGTCACACCGGCCGCCACCGGCAGGTGGTGCTTAGCTCGGCGTGTGAGATCCCTGGTGACGTCGTTCCGCGACACCGTCGCGGTCCGGATATTGATTGCCGTTGTGCTGGGCGTGGCAGTCGCGGTGTCGGTCGGCGAGACGATCGGCTGGCGGTTTGCACTGCTCGGCTGGGTCGTGACCGCCGGCGTGTATGTGGTGTGGACCCGCCTACTGCTCGGTGGGATGGACGCCGAGGAGACCCGCCGCTACGTGACCCGGGAAGACCCCACCCGCCTGGTCGCCGACGTGGTCGTCCTGTCCGCGAGCGTCGCGAGCCTGGCGGGCGTCGGCTACGTGGTGGCTGCCGGATCGCGCTCGGGGGTGGGGCCCATCATTGCCGCCCTTCTCGGCGTCCTGACCGTCGCAGCGTCCTGGTTCGCGGTGCACACCCTCTACACGGTGCACTACGCCCGGCTGTATTACTCGGGCGATCCAGGTGGTATCAACTTCCACGATCCGGAGCCGCCCCGCTTCCGCGACTTCGCATACGTGGCGTTCACCGTCGGCATGACCTATCAGGTCTCCGATACCGAGATTTGCCTGACGCCCATCAGGGCGGCCGTGCTCCGCCACGCGTTATTGTCCTACCTGCTCGGCGCGGTCGTCCTGGCGGTCACCATCAACCTGATCGCCGGACTGAGCAGCAAAGTGTGAGGGGCTAGCTGTCGCAACTGGCGTCGAGATAGCCGCAGTGGTGGTGATCCGCAGGCAAATCACGACCCCCGCGGCAATGTCGGCGGTTGTGGCCGCCGAGATAGCCGCGGCGGTTGGCGCGCCAGGCGAACGCGCTAGTCGGCGGACTCCTCCTGGCGTTTCTCCTTCTCGGCGTCGGCCAGTTCCGCGACCCGGTCCGCCTCGGCGCGCGTGTCGGCGGCCTCATCAAGCTTGTCCTCGGCCTCGTCGAGCATGTTCTCGGCCGCCTTGGTAGCGGCCTTCTCGGCAGCCGCGGTCCTCTGCTCGGTTTGGCGCTTGGCCGTTTCGACCGCTTCCTTTCGCTTGGCGGCGATCTCGTCGGCGTCCTGCTTTGCCGCGGCACTGCGCTCCTGGGCCGATTGCGTCGCGTCTCGCTTGCGCTCGTCGGCCGCCTCGTGCGCTTCCTTGATCTCCTGCTCGGTGGCCGCCCGAGCCTCCTGCTGGTCCTCGATCGCCTGGTCACGGGCGTTCTTCAGCTTGACGTTCGCCTGCTCCTTGCGGGCCGCCGCCTGCGCGTCGAGGCTCGCCGCCCGGCCCAGGGCGTCGCTGCGCTCGACCAGCGCCGTCCCGCGCTCGACGAGGTCCGTGTCGCCGAGGGCGTTGCCGACGGTGGCGTCGAGCATGCCCAGCGATCGCTCGTAGATCAGCCGCGCGGGCATTTCCGCGGGGATCCGGGTGATGAGCCGGTCCTCGATCACCTGTAGGGGGAACCGGGCCAGCTGGTAGTTGAATCGCAAAATCGCGGTGGGGACGTCGGAAATCTTCATCGTCTGCTCCTGTATCCGGCCCGGTTTCAGGGCAGGGTCGGCCTCGTTGGTCACGTTCTCGGCCTGACGCCGAAGGCGGTCGGCCTCCGACTCTTGGCTCTTGGCGACCTGTACGTCGCTCTGATGTTCGGCAACGGCGTCGACGACGTCCTCCGTCGCGTCGCGAAGTTCTTGCCGCTCCTCGGCTTTCGCCTGGGCCGCCTCGCGTTGCGCGTCGACTTCTGCCTGGGTCCTTTGCGTCGCGGCCTGCCGCTCGGCGGCGACCTCGGCGGCCCGCTTCTGGGCGGCTGACTGCGCTTCGATCGAGTTCTCGGCCGCCACGGCTTGAGCGTTCGCCGCGAGCCGCTGTCGGGCACCGTCGACCTTGGCTTCGGCCGCCTCTTCACGCGCGTGCTTCGCCTTGGACTCGGCGACCGCCTCCGCCGCGTTGGCTTCCTTGCGTTGGTGGGCCTGGGTCTGGTCGAGCTGGCCCTCGGCCGTCAACGAATCGTTGCCCGTGATCGCCCCGATGACCTCTTTGGCCTTGCCCTTCACCGAATCGATCAGTCCCCTACGGGCCTCGCCTGCCTTGCCGTGCTCACTCATCGAAACTCCTTGAGGCTCTTACCAAGAACCGCGCGTGATTTCCCGTGGATGCTGAAGGTGGTTCCACGGGCGAAGGCAGTCAAACCCTGGTGTGGCCTGCGTCACTCTGCGAAGCGCCGCCTCGCGGACGGCGTCGTGTGATCGGCTACGGTCGTCGGTATGTCCAAAGCGACCGGTAACGATCGAATCGACGACGTCAGCCCCGGCGACATCATCACGGTCGGGGAGCGGTCCGGCAGGGTGGTGTTCGTCGACTCCACCGACGGCGGCTACACGGTCACGATCGAGGCCGACCGCGGCGAGACATTCCAGCTCGACCTGCCCGCCGGCACGACGGTGACGAGGTCGCTCGAGTCGAAGTGGGAGTCGTCGCAGAGTCCCACCCCGCACGCCGACTGACACCCGACTAAGCCCGGGGTATCCCGGCGCGCTTTCATCTGTTGCGTCCCCCGGTTGGCGCGCATGCCGACCTTTAAGCACGCACCGCTACGTCTTTCATTTGTCCTGGCCGGGCCGTCCCATCGCGCAAAACTCGCTTGTCGCAGCACAGCTGAGTGCCTGCGAGGCGGTCCGTCCCCCCGCGATGCTACGTATTAGATGTTGCAGTGCTACGTGTATTTGTGATTAGCTTCGTAGCGTATTGCTCAGCTTCGCCCCGAAGGATGGTCCAGGATGTCCGTCAAAACCGCCCCGACAATGCCCGGTCACGCGTGGCGTGGGGGTGCCGCCCCGACGCCGCCGCCGGGGAATCCTCGGGGTTACGCCGCTGGCCCGGCCTCGACGTGGTCCCCGATGGGCGCCGCCTCGCGGCAGGGGGCGCCGGCCGGCTGGGCGCCACTGCCCCCGCCGCCGGGGTTCGGCCCGGCCCCTTCGCCGGCTTATCCCCCGGCCCCGCCCGGCGGGGCGTCCTCCCGGACGTGGGTCCTGCTGGGGGTGGCGGTGCTCGTGGTGATCGTGGTCGCGCTCGTTGGGCTGATCGCCACCGCCGGCCATTCTGACCGGCCCGCCGCGCCGGGCGCCCACCGGCCGTCCGCTTCCCAGCCGTCGGGTCCGCCGTCGGCGACGGCGACCCCGGCGCCGGCCAGGCCGGTGGCGGCGGAAGACCTGCCGGGGCTGCTGCTGGACGTGGGCGCGGTCAACAACATCATGGGCACCCACGACCTGCTGGTGAACCCCACCCTCACGACGACGCGCTTATACATCGACACCACCGACAAGCCCGAGTGCGGCGGGGTGTGGGCGAACGCCAACCGCGAAGTGTATGCCGGCAGCGGGTGGGTGTCGGTGCAAACGCAATACCTGCGCGAACCGGCCGACGCCAGCCACGAGGTGTTCCAGTCGGTGATCAGCTTCCCCACCGCCGCCGGGGCCGCGGACTTCGTCGCCAAGGAGGCGAAGGCCTGGCCGCTATGCAACGGCAGGTCGATCACGACCACCACCCCGAACCAGAAGCCCCAAACCTGGTGGGTGGCCACCGTCGGGCGTCAGGACGGCATGCTCGCGTCCTTCACGACCCGGGAGGGCGCCCGGGGATGGGGCTGCCAGCACGCCCTGATCGCGCGCAACAACGTGGTGGTCGACGTCGAAGCGTGCGGCTTCTCCGTCATGCAGCAGGGTTCGGCAATCGCCACCAAAGTCGCCGCGGGAATCCGCTAGCCCGAGCCGCAGCTACGAAAGTAAAGGACACGAGATGTGGAGCCACCCGAACGCCCCGGCCATTGGTGGGACTTGGCCCAATCACGTTGCGCCGCAGCCTTATCCACAGGGATCACAGGTCGATCCCTGGGCGCAGACCTGGGTGCGCCCGGCCGGGGGCCCGCCGAGCGGCCCCCCACCGGCGGTGCTGCCGCCGCCCGGCATGCCCTTCCCGACCCCCGGGTACCCCGCCATGGCGGCGCCGCGTGGCAAGTCCCCGAGCAAGTGGGTGCTCGCGGGCAGCGTGGCCGCCGCGGCGGCGGTAATGGCGGGCGCGGGCCTGCTGATCGCCGTCGCTGACAAGTCGAGCGCACCCGCCGGGACCACGACCGTCAGCGAGTCGCCCACCCCTGTGCCGGCCGCGCCGACGATGCAGACCCCGACGCCGACCCAGGCCCCGGTCGTGCCGATCGACGCCCTGCCCGGGCTGCTGCTGGAGCCGGCTGTCGTCAACGCGATCGAGGGCACAACCGGGATGGAGATCCGTCCCGATCCCCACGCCGGGTCCGGTTCGGGATTCTCCGACATCAAGACCGACCGCCCCGAATGCCAGGGCATCCAGCACCCCGCAATGGTCGCAGCCCTACAGGGCAGCGGCTGGATCTCGGCGCAGACCCAGGTGTTGCGCGAACCCGTCGAGGACTGGAAGCACCTGGTCAGTAACGCCGTCGTCAACATCCCCACCGCCCAACTGGCCAGCGACTATGCGGCCGGACAGGCCCAGGCTTGGGCGAGATGCGCTGGAAAGCCCTTGACCAGCAACGCAATTGGCGAAGCACCCGTCACCTGGACGGTCGGCCCCACCAGCGACCGCGACGGCACCGTGAGCGTCCTGCTGGCGCAGGAGGGCGCCGCCGGCTGGGGATGCCAGCGGGCCATGACCGTGCGCAACAACGTTGTCATCGACACCCGCAGCTGCGGCTTCAACCGCACCGACCAGGCCGTCGCGATCGCCACCAAGATCGCAGACCGGGTCCACGTCCCCAGCTAGCTATACCGGCCGCCGGGGTCGCCGTGAGGGTCGTGCTTTGCCGCTTGATCACGACCACCGGGGCAAGCTCGGTGCCAACGGACCAGGTAAGCGAGCCGAAACCAACCGGACTCGTTGTTAACATTGACTACCGTTTTGCGTCGGGGTAGGCCGTCATCACATCCGGGGGGCGCGCGCACGAAAGGGGCTTGGCTTGACCGACCTTGCGCTGCCGCGGTCGGGACTGGGGGCCGGGGGTCGGCCGGTGAAGCCGAGTCGGATCTCTGCGACCGCCCGGGTCATGGCGGCGACAGGTGCGGTGATCGCGCTGGCCGCCGGCTGCGGCGCGGTGGTGGGCGGCAGCGCGGTCAAAGCAGGCGGCCCGGCGCCCGCCGCGGCCGACCCCGCGCTGCTGGATCCCGGCAACTACCCCCGCCGCGCCCGCCCGCCGCTGGGCGCGGTGCCGAACGAGGACGCGGGCCGGGTGGTGGAGGCGCAGCGTATGGCCGACGCCGTCGTAGGCCCGTGGGAAGTGGACCGCACGCTGGTCACCGGTCAGGTCGAACACGCTTCCATCGGCGTACTGCCGACCCTGGATTCACTGGCCGGTGACCTCGCCCCGGGCATGATTGCCCAGGCAAGGGCGCACCACTTTCTGCTCGGGTTCGTCAGCGGGCGGGCGACACCGGCCCCGGCGCCCGGCCAATCCGCGGGCGTCAAAGCCAAAATTCTGGTCAACATGGTGCTGCGCTTCGCGACCCCTGAGGACGCCGCCGCGGCCGCCGGCGAGATGGCCGCCACCAACCGCGGCATCCCCCGCGACGGCGTGCCCGCGACCGAGCTCAAGATCCCCCGCTACCCCACCACGGTGGCGAACATGGCGGCCGTCCACCAGGGCTTCGAGGCCGAGTCGTTCACCGCGCACGGGACCTACGTGTTCCACGAGTACGCCGGCTCGAAGGAAAGCGCCGACGCGGTTGCCGACCTGATCGCCAAGTCGCTGGACCTGCAGGGCCCGGCGATCGACCATTTCCAGGCCACACCGGCCGATCAACTCGCCGCCCTGCCCGCCGACCCCACCGGATTGCTCGCACGCACGGTGCCCTCCACCAAGCCCGACCCCAACCACGCCGCGGTCTACCAGCCGCACGCCGCGCTGCACTTCAGCCCCGATCCGCCCGCGGCGCAGGGGGTGTTCAACGACGCCGGCGTCCAGCGCATGTCGGCCGACCTGACGTCTGTGTACGACGCCGTCGACGCACCGGGCGCGCAGCGGGGCGCCGACGGGCTGGTCCGCATCAATGCCTCGTGGGGCAGTTACAAGCCGACCGCCGGCATCAGCGGCCTGCCGTCGGCGCGCTGCTTCGATCGGGGTCCCGGGGGTCAGCTCTTGCCGCGGTTCATGTGCGTCGCCACGGTCGATCACTACGCGTTCAAGGCCACCGCCACCCAGGAACTGGACCTGCACCAGGTGATGGCAGCCCAATACCTGATGTTGACGGCGTCATGACCGGCCGGATGTGGACGCGCGCCGCGGCCGTCGGGGTGGTCGCGCTGGTGGCCGGCTGCGCATCGACGGTCACCGGCGTGGCCGTCAAGGCGCCCGGCGACAGCGGCGGGGACGGCGTCGACGTCGCGCAGCTGACCACAGGCAATTACCCGATCAAGCCGCGGGCGCCCCTCGGAGTCGCCGGGAACCCGAAGCGGGGCGGCCTGGCCGAGGGCCGCCGGATGGCCGGCTTCGTGGTCGGCCCCTGGCAGACCGACCCCGCCCTGGTCAAGTTCGAGCAGTTCAACACCGGGGTGATGAAGGGTGGAGACTCGGTCAACGCGCTGCTCGGCGCGCCGATCGGCGACGGTCTCGCCGGCCACAACTTCGTCGCCGGGTTCTCCAGCGCCCGCCACACGACGGCCGGTCCCTACAAAGGCCTGATCAACGTCGTGTTGCGGCTGGCGACTCCGGCCGACGCGTCGGCCGCCGCGACGGACATGGCCGCCAAGAGCGGGTCCCTCAGCTTGCCGTTCTCCGAAGCCCCAACCCCCACTCGACCGACCTCGATCCCCCGCTACCCGGGCACCGCCGCGGTCGGCTACAGCTGGACGCCGTCGGAAGGCAGCACCGAACCGCCACGATCGGCGGTGATCGCCCTGACCGCGCACGGCAGCTACGTCCTGGCACAGGCGGCCGACTCCGCGGCCGGCCCCGACAACGCCGCCCAAATGGTCGCCACCACACTGGATTTGCAGCAGGCGCTGATCGACAAGTTCACCCCCACGCCGGTCGACCAGCTCCCGCAGTTGCCCCTCGACCCCACCGGGCTCCTGGCCCGCACCCTGCCCCCGAAGGGCGCTGACGAATCGACGGATGACGGCGTCTATGAGCCACACGGGGACTTACACTTCCAAGATGATGCCGCTCACGAGGAAGCGCTGTTCAATTCCGTTGGCCTGCAGCAGGCTTCATTCACGTTGACCAGCGCCGTCTACCAGACACCGGACGCCGGCTCGGCGGACCGCGTCGTCGCCGACTTCGCCGCCGTGGCCACCGACTTCGACAAGCTGCGCCCGGCGGGCAGCATCACCGGCATGCCGAACGCCAAGTGCTTCGCCGCGTCCCTCGGGTTCTATTGCGTGGCGCGCTTTGACCGATACGCGTTTACCGCCCAGAACGAGCAGCTCGGCGCCGTCCACCAGATGATCGCGGCGCAATACCGCATCCTGAGCGGCAAGTAGGGCCTGTGGCGTTGTCTATCGGGTCCGTGGTGGCCGGCTACCGGATCGAGGGGGTGCTGGGCGCCGGCGGGATGGGCACCGTCTACCTCGCCCGCCATCCGACTCTGCCGCGCAGCGACGCGCTGAAGGTACTGTCGTCCGAACTCTCGCACGACGACCAGTTCCGGCACCGATTCACCCGCGAGGCCGACCTGGCCGCCACCCTCAGTCACCCCAACATCGTCACGGTCTTCAACCGCGGCGAGACCGAGGACGGTCAGCTGTGGATCGCCATGCAGTACATCGAGGGCACCGCGGCCAACGACCTGGGCGCGGCCAACCTCACCCCGACGCGGATCGTCCGCATCGTCACCGACGTGGGCAAGGCGCTCGACTACGCCCATTCCCGCCGAGTGCTGCACCGCGACGTCAAACCCGGCAACTTCCTGGTCTCGCGGCCCGGGGCCGGTGACCAGGAGCGCGTGCTGCTGGCCGATTTCGGGATCGCCCGCGCCCTCGACGACGCCACCACCCTGACCGCGACGGGATCCCTGGTGTTCACCGCCGCGTACGCCTCGCCCGAGGCGATCGAGGGCCGGGCGGTCGACCACCGCGCCGACATCTACTCGTTGGGTTGCTCGCTGTTCCGGCTGCTGACCGGACGCACCCCCTACGAGGATTTTCACGGCTTGCCGGCCATGCTGATGGCCCACGTCATGCAGCCGATCCCGCGGCCGAGCCAGTTCGTGCCCGGTCTATCCCCGGCGGTCGACGACGTGGTCGCCCGCGCGATGGCCAAGAACCCCGCCGACCGGTTCTCCACCGCGGGCGAGATGGCCGAGGCGGCGGCGGCGGCGCTCACCGGCCTCCCGTCGGAACAGTTGCGCGCCGGCGGGTCGCGAACCGCGAACTGGACAAATCTGCCGCTGTCGTATCCCTCCACGCCGCCCCCTGGCGTGCCGCAGCCGGGGGCCGGGTGGTATGGACCGTTCGGCGGCCCGCCCGCACCGGGACTGCCTGCGCCGCAACACTTCCCGGTCGGACCCTCCGGTGGGGTCGTTGCGCCGCGGCGTCGTCGGCGCAAAGCGGCACTGATCCTGGGCGCACTGGGTGTGGTCGTCGCCGTCGCGGTGGCCGCGGGCGTATACCTCGCCGGCCGGCACCACACCGGCGAGTTGCCGCCGTATCAGCCACAAACGCTGAACGCCCAGCTCGGAAATGTGCAACTGCAGCACCGGCCGATGGCGGTCGCCGCCCTGGGGCCCGGCGATTCCGACGCGGTGCTGTCACTCGGCGTGCAGCCGGTGGCAATCAGCGGAATCCAGGGCGGAATGCCGAGCTGGCTGCAGCCCCAGGTGCATTCGTCGACCCCGGTGCTCGCCCTCCCGGATCCGGGCGCCGTCGCCGCGGCCAAGCCCGACCTGATCATCGACACCGGTGACATCGACAAGCCCACGTATGACAAGTTGGCCGCCGTCGCGCCCACGCTGACCCGCCCGGCCGACATCACCCAGAACTGGGTCTGGCAGACGCAACTGACGTGGATCGCCACGGCGCTGGGCCGCACCGATGCCGCCAAGACGGTGCTGGCCGACGCGACGTCGCAGCAGACGGCGATCAGGTCGCAGCACCCGGCGTTCTCCGGCAAGTCCATCGCCGTCGTCGACATCTCCGACAGCGCCGCCACCGTGGCGCAGCGCGTGTCGCCGCCCACCAACTACATCGAAGGCCTTGGCTTCACCTACAACCAGCACTACCGGCGCGCCGGCCCGGGTGACCCGCCAGCGTTCCCGCTGAACGTCGACACGTCCTTCTTCTGGGTGGAAAACACCGACGTGATGGTCCTGCTGCGCACTGACAGCGCCGCCGGCGGCGGGGGTTACGCCGGCCTGCCCACCCCGTTCGTCGGGTACCACGGAATTTTGGTCATCGTCGACGACCCGGCGACCATCTCCGCGCTGAACACGGGCGGCCCCGCCGCCACGGCGTACCTCAACACCGCCCTGGTCAACAAACTCGCCAACCAGATCCACTGACCCGGCGCAAGGGCCGTTCGGCCCCGGCCGGCGATCCCTCCGGTGCACCCAAGCGGTTTCGTTGGACCCTCCCCGGAGGGGGTTTGGAAATTGCAGGATCGGAAACAGCTTGTGTATTAACCAATCCGATCGACACGGGAGTTCCCCATGGCCGACTCTGGCCGGCACCGCGCAGCGCAGTCTCGATCGAGGGACGGCGCCAACCCGCCGAACCGGCGCGGTGAACTGATCGCTGCGGCCGGCGGGGCCACAGTGCTGGCGGTTGTCGGCCTGTTTTCGGGCTGGGCCAACCACAGCCTCACCAGCGCGCGGCCGGTCGCGGCGACCACCGCCCCGGCGGCTCCCGCGGACACTATGGTGCCGGCGGCGCCCTCGCCCATGCGCGTTCCGCTGCGCACCTGGCTCTCCCAGGCCGAGCCGTCCATTGATGCGCTGCTGACCGCGCGCCAGTCGATCGCGTCGGCCGCGGCCAACAACGACATCGCCCGCACCGGGGCGACGTGCGAGAGCGCCAAGGACGCCGTGGGTGCCCTGCAGCATGCCCTGCCGAGCCCGGATGCCCGGCTGAACAACGCATTCCAACAGGCGATCAACAGGTACGGTGTCGGGCTGCAGTATTGCACCGCCGGCGCGCAGAACCGTGATGCTCGGGACATGGCCCAGGCGGCGACGTACATCCGGCAGGCGAACGGCGAGCTGCAGGCGGCTGTCGACCTCGCGACGGCCCAGGTGCCCCGCGAGCCGGAAGTGTTGACCGTCTAGGGCCGTTCCCGGAAGGCGTTTGCCGCTGGGTGTTTGCGCGGCACGGAGAGGGGTATCGCCTGCCCAATGGAGGGAGCGCGGCGTGAGCCATTGGGAGTTGGCGAAAAGTCAGGTGCTCGGGGTGGTCAAGAAGTGGTCGACGCCCAGCCGGGCCGGCCAGCCCGGCGGTGAAAGGACCAGTGAGAGCCATGACCTCGCAGCCACCCAATCCTGACCCGGCGAATACCCCGGACCTGGAGGCGGGCGGTGGGGTCAGCCCCGGCGCCACCCCACCGGCAGCGGGCCAGACACCCGGGGTGGCCAACCCGCACCCGCCCGGGCGCGGGCATTTCACGCCGACGGGAGTCGTCGCGGTCGTCGGCGTGTGCGTCTTCGTCGTCATCTTCGTGGCGGTCGCGGTGCTTCTCGCGATGAAGATGGTCGGCGCCGCAGGTTAGCGCGTCAGCACGGATTACCTGCGTGCGATACCGGGCATAGGTGCTCGGGAAGGGGTCTGGCATGGCGGTTGGTGCCGACGATGTCGGGCGACTGCTCGCCGCCGAGGACCTCGACAGCGCAGTGCACAACCTCGGCGGCTGAACCGCCGGACCAGCACCCCGGGCAGCAGACCTGCGAGCGATTGGCCGCGGGCGCGGCTCCTGATCAAGGAGCGGCTGGCTGCCGCGGACATGGGCGTACCGCGAACAGGCGGGCTAAATCGCCAACCCGGACGCGACGCGAACCCGACCGAAGTACTCTCGGCCCGCGGGGGTCACGTCGCCGGCGGAAGGGTCGGGTAATGCGGTTGGTGGTTGACCTCAACAAGTGCCAGGGCTATGCCCAGTGCGTCCCACTGGCGCCCGAGGTGCTGCGGCTCGTCGGGGAGGAGGCGCTCGCATACGACCCGAACCCGGACGACGCCCAGCGGCAGCGGGTAATGCGGGCCGCGGCGTCCTGCCCGGTGCAGGCGATCATCGTCGAGGCGGACCCGCCCGCGGACCGGGCCGCCAAGTGAGCACGGCCTCCCTGGTCGGTCAGCTCGTCGACAGCTTCAAGGCGGACGGCCGGATCGTCATCGTGGGTGCCTCACTGGCCGGCTTACGCGGCGCAGAGGCGTTGCGGCAGAATGGTTTTCGAGGATCGCTTACCATCATCGGCGACGAACCGTACGAACCCTACGACCGTCCTCCGCTGTCCAAGCAGGTGCTGAAGGGCTGGGTGCCGGCCGACCACACGAAGCTGCCCCGGCTGCGCCCCGTCGACGCGGACTGGCGTCTGGGTGTGGCGGCCGTGGCACTGGATCGGTCCAACCGCCAGGTGCTGCTCGCCAACGGCGACCGGGTCGCCTACGACCGGTTGCTGATCGCCACCGGCACCCGCGCGCGCCCCTGGTTCAACCCCGAGGAGGCCGCGCTGGCGGGGCTGTTCACGGTGCGCACGTGCGGCGACGCCGCGAAGCTGGCGGCCGCGCTCAAGGACCGGCCGCGGCGGGTGCTGGTGGTCGGTTCCGGTTTCGTCGGTTCCGAGATCGCCTCGGTGTGCCGCGAATTGGGGCTCGCGGTGACGGTCGCCGAGCGCGGCAAGGCGCCGTTGGTGGGCGCGCTGGGGGGCGTCATCGGGGACATCGCCGCGCAGATGCAGCTCGATGCCGGGGTGGACCTGCGGACCGGCGTGGCCGTGCAAGGCCTCGACGGAGACGCCGACGGCCACGTTCGCGCCGCGCACCTCTCGGACGGCACGGCGCTCGACGTCGACGTGGTGGTGGCGTCGCTGGGGTCGATCCGCAACGTGGAGTGGCTCGACGGTGCGCAGCTGGCCAGCGGCTTCTGGGGAGTGGCGTGCGACGCCGGCTGCCGGGCGTTCGACATCAACGGCGTGGTGACCGACAACATCTTCGTCGCCGGTGACGTCGCGCGCGCCCCGCACGTGCTCTACGAATACCAGTTCATGTCCCAAGAGCACTGGGACAACGCGGTTTTCGGCGCCGAGGTGGCGGCCAACAACATGATCAGCCTGGAACTGGGGCGGCGCCCGCACCTGCCGCTGCCGTCGTTCTGGTCCGGCCAGTTCGGCGTCAACATCAAGAGCGTCGGGGTCTGCTCGTTCGGCGACGAGATCGTCTTCACCCAGGGCTCGCCCGAGCAGCGGCGCTTCGCCGCCGCCTACGGATACCGTGGCCGAATCGTGGGGGCGGTGACGTTCAACCACGGCAAGTGGCTGCCGTACTACGCCTCGCTCATCGAGCGGTCCGCCGCCTTCCCGCCGCCCCCGCCGGGGTATGACCGGCCCGCCATCTTCGAGCCGATGCCGGCCCGCTTCCCCGACCCCCGCGAGCCGACCGCCATGCCCGACGTGGTGCTGACCGGACACGACCCGACGTCGCGCGGGGCCGAATTCCGCCCGCGCAAACGCTGAACCTGGGAGACCCGATGGACGCCGCCACCGCCTGGGCCGAGGCGATGAAGTTCGAGAACCGCCCGAACCCGTACCCGTACTTCGAGGAACTGCGCAAGGCCCCGGTGGCCAAGGTCGGCGAGAAGACTTTCGTCGTCACCGGTTACGGCGAGCTGCTCGCCTTGGCCCACGATCCGCGGATCAGCTCGGACATCAGCCGAAGCCCGGCGGGTTTCGGCGGTGAGAAGCCCGCCGGTGAGCAGCTGCCCGCCTACGGCCGCGAGGCCAGCATCATCGTGTCCGACCCCCCGGATCACGACCGCGCCCGGCGGCAGGTCATGCGCCACTTCGGCCCGCCGCACTCCCCCGACCTGATCCCCGGCATGGAACCGTTCGTAGTGCGGCTGGCCGACGACCTGCTGGACAGGGTCAAGGAACGCGGCGCCACCCGCCTGGACGTCGTCGAGGACTTCGCCTACCCAATCCCCGTCGCGGTCATCTGCAAGATCCTGGGCGTGCCCGTCGAAGACGAGCCGACGTTCCACTCGTGGATCTTCGACTTCATGATGGGCAGCGACCTCGGCCCGGAGGGCGCCACCGAGGAAGGCCGCGCCCTGGCCGAGAAGGGCCGCGCCAGCACCGCCGAATTGCTGGATTATCTGGGGTGTTTGGTGCAGAGGTACGCCCGGACACCGGGCGAGGGGTTGCTGTCCAAGCTGCTGCACGACGACGGGCCCGACGGCCCGATGCCGGCCAGGGAGACGACGTCCAACGCTATGTTGCTGCTGGTCGCGGGCCACGATTCCACGGTCAACACGATCACCAATTGCGTGCTGACGCTGCTGCGCAATCCCGGCTCCTGGGACCTGGTGCGGCAGCGCCCGGAGCTGATCCCCCGGACCATCGAGGAGGTCCAGCGGCTGCAGTCCGCGGTTCAGTTCTTCCCGAGCCGCAGCGCCACCGCCGACATCGAGATCGCCGGCACCGTGATCCCGGCGGGGTCGGCGGTGCACCTGGTCTACGCGGCGGCCAATCGGGATCCGCGCCGGTTCGACAATCCCGACCGGTTCGACCCGCTCCGTGCGGACAACGAGCACTTCGGTTGGGGCAGTGGCATACATACGTGCATGGGTGGGCCGCTGGCGCGCCTGGAGGTCAACCTGGCGCTGGAGGCCCTTTTGCGTCGCGTCGAATCGCCGAAGCTGGTGGTCGACCCGCCGCCGTATCGCCACAATCAGGTGTTCCGCGGTCCGCGGCACCTGTGGGTCGACTGGGCCGCGGTCGCCGGTTGAGCGGCCCGACTCCTACTCGACGGTGACGCCGTCGCCGACGCGAACGACGCCCGTCGTCAGCACCTCGAGGTATGTGCCCGCGCAGGGTTGCGCCCCGTGGCCGCCCGTGTCGATCCGATTCTCGGCCGCCGGGGTGCGCAGCGCCTGAGGGGCCCGCGGCAGCGGTCCGTGCTCCAGGGTGGGCACCACACATCGCGATGTGGCCGTCAGCACCCGCAGCCGCGCCTCGCCGACGGTAATTTCCCTTCCAGCCCAATCATTTTCACCGTAAGGCGGGTAGCCGGGCGGCGTGGCGATCACCAGATTCGGCCGATACCGCAGCGCTTCGACGCCGATGTGGTCCAGGGTGGCCGTCGTGATGGCGTGCAGGGGCGCCTCATCGGTGAACGAGTCGCCCGGCGTCTTCTGTGCGATCTCGAGGATGCGGCCGCCCACCTCGGCGTCCAGCCCGAGGTCCAGTAGCTGCTCCGGATCGGGGCGTTCCAGCGTTGCGCCGTCCGGCCGCTGGCGCACCAGGCGCACCGTCCGGCCCGTGAGGCGCGACAGCAGTTCGTCGACGGCGGGGTCGTCGGCCTTAACGCTCGTCCCGTCGGGCAAAGCGATACTCACCTGCCCGGTGTCACCGTTGGCGGTGCACTTCAGCAACCCGCGCCACAGCCGGGCCTGCTTGGCGCTCGCGATGTGTCCGGTCACGGCGTCGACGAGCGCGAGCCGGCGGTCGCCCGCCGCGCCGCCCTCGTCCATCAGCAGGCTGCCCACGGTCTCGCCGAGCATCGACTTCACCGGATATCGGAGCAGGCTTTGCACCCGCAGCTCTGCCGAATCTTCAGCTGGCGTCGGCTCCCGCATCGCCCGTAACCCACCCCTGTTTCCGGCTGACCACTCTGCCTGACTCCGAACAGTATGACGCCCGCTCGGGGGCGGTATCGAGGAGGCCCGCGCGAATGCCGCCCCACCTACGGCATCCGCGCGGACCGGCGGCCGATTAACCCGGGCAGTAGTTGGATTCCGCGGCGCTCACCATCGAGGTGACGTCGGCGAAAGTGATGCCCTTGGGGCCCAACGTGCTGTGAATGTCGGTCGCGATCTGGTCCGGCGTCTTGCCGCCATTGCGGTCGGCGCAGATCTGGTGGCCCATCGCGATGATGTCTGAGTCGTCCCCTGCGGGCCAGGTGAATCCGAGCTTTTGCATTTGCGCGATGAACGCGTCGTCGGTGGCATCGGCGAGCGCAATCGCCGTGCTCGCCGACAAGGCGGCCCCTATCATCACGGGGACAGCGAGTTTGGCAAGCCAACGGGGTGGGAACATTTGGCGACCCTCTTTTCTTGTCGTGCTTCGCGGTGCGGTCAGTATATGAGCGCTTGATCGGACCGAATATTAAAAATAGGGAAACCCTGAATCGCTGGTAAAGTGCCGCGTATTCGGTGACGGCGGCCCTACGCGGTGGTTCCCGCCAACGTGACCCGCAGGACCACCCGCGGTTTGCGGCCGCGGGCCGCAATAGTTTCGATGAGCGTGACAAGCCGGTATTCGAGCCCGTACTTGCGCTTGACGAGCGATTCGATGCGGGCGACTTCCCCGGGTTCGGTGATGACCTCGGCCGTGCCGTCGGCGACGGCTTGACCGCCGGGCACCTTGCCCGTCCGGCCGCAGGGAGCCAGGGAGACCCGCGCGTCGCGTCGAATTCGCTTGACCTTCACCGCCTCCGCCGGCGTCCAGAACCACAGCAGGTCGCCGTCGCGCACGGCCCACATCGGCGAGGCGACGGGGTTCCCGTCGCGCTTGAACGTCGTCAAGGAAACGAACTTCGCGTCTCCGAGTCGCGCTATCTCGTTTCCGGCCATGCTCTGTCAATACCCGATCCGCTCGCGGCGCTCAACTCCGAAGACGGTGATCGACCCCGTTTCAATTTGCCCGGAGTGGTGGGCGACGATTCAACACCGTCATTACGCGAGGTGTAGACGGTGATATGACAACAATTGCCGAGGGCATCTAATGGATCTTATCTTCGGTCACCGCATTGCGTAGGCATGCCGGCGGGGTTCGGACGAATTCGGAAGGTTCACCGATTTCCGGTGCGAAATTCCTGCGGGCGGCGCACTGACCGCTCCGCGGCCCGACCACCCCCGGGGGTGAGCGCGACCCGGAACGCGCGGCGCTGTGCCGTCGGTAACGTCGTGGCAACGACTCGGTGAACGCCGGCGACCGCCGGCGGGGCGCGCGACGGAAGCCAGCAACCGAGTCCCCCGCCACGAGTTTCCCAATCGGGAACCCGGGTGACCGGCGACTTCGCTTCGAGCAAGCCGCCGCGTCAACTAATATCAGCACCGTTGGGAAGTCAATGCGAATCGCCGGGAGCTGCTCGACAGCGCATATCCAGGCTGAGTAGGGGGCGAGGATTTGCGCTGGTGGACAGCCTATTCCGGCATACCGTCCGAAACCGGGCGGGCGCGTCGAGCACACGGCAAGGGATGCCCCGCAACGCTTTCGGTGGACAATCTGCGCACCGCGGACGGGAGTGGCAGCAATGGGAATGGGCTCGTCGCGCGGTGCTGCCAGCAAATCCGTAGGCCGGGTGCGGTTGCTCCCTGACGCCGGAGGCCAGCACCGACCGTCCGGCGACCTCGACGCGACCACCGCGGCGGCCTGCCGAATCGGCTGCGGTTAGGGGCCGGCGTGGACTACTCGATCTTCCCGCCGGAGGTCAACTCCGGCCGAATGTATCTCGGCCGCGGTGCTGAATCGATGGCGGCCGCGGCCGAGGCCTGGGAGGGTTTGGCGGCCGAGCTGCACGCGACCGCCAACGCGTATCGGGCGGTGGTGTCCGGACTTGCGGCCGGCCCCTGGCAGGGTCCCTCGTCGGCGTCGATGGTGGACGCGGCCGCGTCGTTCGTCAACTGGCTCAGCAACGTAGCGACGCAGGCCGAGGAGGCCGCCGTACAGGCCAGGGCCGCCGCCGCGGCTTACGAAGAGGCGTTCGCCTCGACCGTGCCGCCGCAACTGGTGGCCGGCAACCGCGCACTGTTCACGCGGCTGGTGGCGACCAATCTCTTCGGGCAGAACACCTCTGCGATCGCGAACACCGAGGCCCAGTACGTCGAGATGTGGGCCCAGGACGCCGCAGCGATGTACCGATACGCGGCGTCGTCGGCGTCCGCGACGACGCTGACACCCTTCACCGCCCCGCAGCAGAACACCAACCCCACCGGCGGGTCCACCCAGGCGGCGGCCGTCGGTCAGGCCACCGGCACCTCGGCCGGCCAGGCGCAGAGCGCCGTTTCCTCAGTTCAGCAAACATTCAGCGCGGTACCCAGCGCGTTGCAGAGCCTCGCGACGGCGTCCCCGGTGTCCGCCGCACCGACGGACTCGCTGGCGACATTGTCCGACCTGATCACCGTGTTCGTGGATCTGCCGGCGGGCCTGGTGGGCATCTTCGGCGACATCCCGCTGAGCACAGTGGGTGCCGTGGCCCTCCCCATCGACATCGTCAGCTACTACATCGGCGTGCACACCGACGACATCGTCAGCGGCTGGAACGGCGAACAGAGTTGGCCCGGAACGGGACCGGCGCCGGTCAAGGAGTTCCCGGCGACCCTGCTCAACCTGCCCCCGGGCACGGTGCCGCCCGCCCCGAGGGTCTCGGCCGCGCTGGGCGAAGCCCACACGGCGGGCTGTCTGTCGGTGCCCGCGACGTGGACGATCGCCACGCCCGCGGTACGCCCCGTCTCCTACGCCCTGCCCGCACTGCCCGCCGCCACTACCGGCGCGGTCGAGGGCGCGGCTGCGGGGTCGAGCACCTTCGGGCAGATGGCGTTGGCGGCGCTGGCCGGGCGGGCCATCGGCGGCACCCTGGGGACCGGTGCCGGCGGCGGCGGGGCGCCCGCAGCCGACCGCGTGCAGGCCGCCGCGGGTGAGGCCGACACCGCGCCGGGGTCGGCGGCCGACGGTGAAGCGGGAGCCCCGGAGATCCCGCCGCCGCGCGCGGTCGTCACAGGAGTGGCGGCCGAGCTGCGCGAATTCGCCAAGCTTCGCGACGAGGGAATCCTGACCGAGGAAGAGTACGCCGAGCAGAAGAACCGACTGCTCGGTCGGTGAACCGCCCTTCGGGATACTGCGACTTTTCGAAAAGGAATGCGCTGCAATGGATTTCGGGATGCTTCCACCGGAGATCAACTCCGGCCGGATGTATGCCGGTCCCGGCTCGGCGACGCTGCTGGGCGCAGCGCAGGCCTGGGCGCAACTGGCCGACGAGCTGTACGCGACGGCCGGCGCGTACCAAGCGGTATTGGTCGAGCTGACCAATGGACCGTGGGCGGGCCCCGCGTCGGCGTCGATGACGGCGGCTGCCGCACCCTACGTGGAATGGCTCAGCGGCACCGCGGCGATCGCGGAGGAAACCGCCGACCGAGCGACCTCCGCGGTCGCCGCCTTCGAGACGGCGTTCGCCACCACGGTGCCACCACCGGTCGTCGCGGCCAACCGCAGCCTGCTTGCGGTGTTGGTGGCGACCAACTTCTTCGGACAGAACACGCCGGCGATCGCGGCCGCCGAGGCGGAATACGCCGAGATGTGGGCCCAGGACGCCGCGGCGATGTACAGCTACGCGGCCTCGTCGGCGTCCTCGACGGCGCTGACGGCGTTGAGCCCACCGCCACAGAACACCACCCCGGGCGGCCCGGCCGGTCAGGCAGCCGCGGTGAGTCGAGCGGTCGGCGCACCCGCCGGCGATGCGCAGAGGGTGGTGTCCGCGGTCCCGCAGCTGCTGTCCTCGGTGCCTGGGGCGCTTCAAGGCCTCGCGACCGCTGCGCCGGGGGCCTCGTCCGACCCCCTGACCCCGCTGACCGACCTGATCACCTTGTTGATCAGCGCGCCGAGCGGCGCATCCACCCTGGGTGTGCTCTTCCCCATCTCGATCCTTGACGGGGCGATTGACTTCCCCTACGCCGTCGCCAGCGGCCTGCTGGGCTACCACACCGACGTCATCGTCAGCGGCTGGGACGGGGTCGAGGCTTGGCCGGGGATCCGACCCGCGCCCGTCACCGATTTTCCGGCGACCTTGTGGAATTTGAACGCGGGGTGGAATTTGAACGCGGGGTGGAATTTGAACGCGGGGTGGAATCTGAACCCGGGCACGGTGTCGGCCGGGCTGGCTGAGGCCAAGGCGGTGGGGGCGTTGTCCGTGCCGCAGGGCTGGACCGTCGAGGCTCCAGACGTGCACCCGCTGGCGCTGACGTCACCGCTCACCGGCGCCGACTCCGCGGCGGCCGCCCCGTTGGAAATCGACTCCAGCGCCACGCTCAGCGACATGGGACTGGCGGGCATGACCGGGCGCGCCATGGCCGGGCCGCCGGGCGGCGGTGCGGACGGCGGCACGGTCACCGGGCAACGGGTCGTCGCCCGGTTCGGCGACGCGGCGCCCGACCGCGATGCCGAACCCACCCGCGCCGAACCGCGGGTCGTGGTCACCGGAGTCGCGGCCAGGATCCGCGAGATCACCAAGCTGCGCGACGGGGGGCAGCTGACCGACGACGAATACGACCGGCTGAAAAATCAACTGCTCGGGCGCTGAGCCGCGACCGTTCTAGCCGGGGCGAGCCGACCGCGCGCCGCCAGCGTTGGTGTCGGGCCGGACGGTCCTGTAGAAGGGTCTGGTGGAAGACGGCCCACCCAGATCCTTCGACCCGTCGGTGCTGCGCGAGGCGATGGTCCGGCGGTTGTACCGCCGCTCAACGGCCGAGGGCCAGATCACCGTTCCCGCGGTCCCGGGCCTGATCGACGAGTACGTGCAGCTGTGCGCCAACCTCTGCGCCAGCCTGGGCGTCGCCTACACGGACGAACAGTCCGTCCAACTCAGGGTGGTGCTGGAGGCGGAGCTGGCGAAGGCGTTCAAGGCCTCCCCTCGCTCCGACATCGTCATCTCGTTCAGCGTCCCCTTCGGCACCGGGCTGAACTACCGCGTCAAGGCCCAATGGCGCAGCATCGAGGCCGACTACGAGCAGTGGGTGGGCTTCCGCGCACCGCCGCTGTTCGGCACCGAACCGGACGCGCGGGTGATGGCCCTGGCCGCCGACGTGCGGGACCCGGCGGCGTACCGGGTGCTGGACATTGGGGCGGGGACCGGACGCAACGCCCTGGCCCTGGCCCGGCGCGGCCACCCGGTGGACGCGGTCGAGATGACGCCGAAGTTCGCCGAGGAGATCCGGTCGGCGGCCGAGGTCGAATCGCTCTGCGTGCGCGTCATTCAGAGCGATGTCTTCACGGCCCTGGAGGGAGTCCACGGTCAGTACCAGCTGATGTTGCTCTCCGAGGTGGTGTCCGACTTCCGCACGACAAACGAGCTGCGGGGCGTGTTCGAACTCGCCGCGGACTGCCTGGCTCCCGGCGGAGTGCTGGTGTTCAACACCTTCGTAGCGCGTCCCGGTTACACCCCCGACGCCGCCGCCCGCGAGTTCGGCCAGCAGTGCAACACGATGCTCTTCACCCGCGACGAGGTAGCGGCATCCGCGGCGGGGCTGCCGCTCGAGCTGGTCGGCGACGATTCGGCGTACGACTACGAAAAGGCGCACCTGCCCGAGGGGGCATGGCCGCCCACAGGCTGGTTCGACGGGTGGGCCGGCGGCCTCGACGTGTTCGACGTCGAGCGGGAGCAGTCCCCGGTCGAGTTGCGCTGGCTCGTCTACCGCAAGGGCTGATGCCAGACGAATCATATTGTGGCAGAATATGATTGAAGAGAGGCGGGGGAACCATGGAATCGAACCGGAGAGCACTGCTCATGGCGGCGCCGCTGATGCTGGCGGCGCTGGCCGCTACCGAGGCCGCCACGGGGGCCGACACGGCGGCGAAAGCCGACGTCGCGTTGTCGCCGCCGCCCGAAAACGGGCCGGATCCCGCCGAGACATTCGTCCTACCCTTCGACCGGATTGCGTTCGAATCCTGGGGCAATCTGCCGGCCCACAGCGGCGAAATGGCGAAGCTGTACGGCGACTTCGACAAGCCCGGGCCGTACCTGGTGATGATGAGATGGAATCCCGGGTGGTTCAGCGCACCGCACACGTATGCGACCGACCGCATCCAGGTGGTGGTGTCGGGCACGTGGTTCGTCAACAGCGGCAACGACTTCCGGCCCGAGGACGCCGTGCCCGTCGGCGCCGGGGGCTACGTGAAACGGGCCGCGCGAACCCCACACTACGACGGGGTGCCGGCCAGCCAGCCCGACCCGGCGGTCATCGCCGTGTTCGGGGTCGGCCCGGTCGACATGCGCCTGGCAGACCCGACGCAGCCGTCCTGGCGTCAGGTCTGAATTCAGCTCGACTTGGTCAGATCGCGGGTGGCCGGCCCCTCCAGGAGCGTGCCGTCGGGCGCGAACCGCGACCCGTGCAATGGGCATTCCCACGCCTTATCGGCGTCGTTCCAGTTGACGATCCCGCCCAGGTGCGTGCAGACCGGCGAGACGCGGTGCTCAGTGCCGTCCACGCGGCAGCGGGCTTGCAGGTGCCACGGCGGTCCGCTGACCACGCCGCCCTCGTCCGGGCCCGGGCCGCGCCGGCCGATACGCGTCGCGGGGGTCACCCAGCCCTTGGCCAGGTCGAAACCCACCTCCGCGTTGAACTGCATGGCGGTGAATACCCCGGAGAGCTCGTGCGCGCTCCAGCTGGCGAACGCGCGCGACCAGTCCATCCGCCCGCCCAGGATGCGGCTCGACAGCGCCAGCGCCGCGGCGGCCCCGTTCGTCATCCCCCACTTGTTGAAACCCGTTGCGACGAAGATACTTTCGTTGTTCGGCAGGATGGGGCCGACGTACGGCAGGTCGTCGATGGGCGTGTAGTCCTGTGCGGACCAGAAATGGGTCTGCTCGGCGCCGGGGTAGTGCTGCCGGGTCCAGGACGACAGTTCTTCGAGGTCCTTGGAGGGGCTGCGGCTGCGGCCGACGGTGTGGCTGGCTCCGCCCACGATCAGCCGTTCGCCGTCCGCGGCGGGCGCATAACGGACCGAGCGCGTGGGCGAGTCGGTGGAGATCATCATCGGCCGCGTGATCTCGCCCGGCACCCGGTAGGCCAGGCAGTACGAGCGGCTCGGCTGCAGCCGCGCGAAGAACCCGCCGCGGTCCAGGATCGGGATGCCGGTCGCGAGCACCAGTCTGCCGGTCTCGAGTTCGACCTCGCGTTGGGCCGCGTCGTTGACGTAGACGCGCAGCTTGTCGCCGCGCCACGACACCCGGCGGACCCGGGCGTGTTCGACGAGCCGTCCCCCGCGGTCGGTGAATTCCTCGGCGAGTGTGTCCAGGAACGGCATCGGGTCGAATTGCGCCTGCTCCGGCAGCCGCACGCCGCCGTGGTACGGGAAGGGCACGCCCGCGTCGTCGCTCCACTCGACCGGCAGGCCGACCGCCTGGCACGCCTTCAGCTCGGCCTTCGCCGACGGGACGCCCTTCGCGGACTGGGCGTAGGTATAGGCGTCCTCCCGCTGGACCGCGACCCCGTGCGTCTCGCAGTGGTTGATCACCCAGTCCTGGCCCTCGCGGTTGCCCTCGACGTAGGCGCGGGCCAGGTCCTTGCCGTGCTTGGCCAGGATCTTGGTCATGTGGGTGCCCTGCAGCAGGCTGATCTTGGCGGTGGTGTTGCCGGTGGTGCCGGCGCCGACTGTGCGCGCCTCCAGCACCAGCACCTCCTTACCGGCGCGGGCGAGCAGCACCGCGGTCATCAGGCCGGTGATCCCGGCCCCGACGACGATGATGTCGGCGGAACGAGGTCCGTCCTCAAGCCGGCTTGCGGACCAGGGGGGTTCGACGCGGTCGGACAGCCATAGCGAGGTCACGACTGCACTGATACCCCGGCAGCCCCGGGGGTAACCGCCAAGCGGGTCACCCGCGTTCGAGCTGCGCTTTCGCCCCCCTGACGACTTGCGCGGCGGTGCGGCTGGCCCGCTTGGCCTTCTGGTATTCCCCGTCGGCGGCATCGAGTTCGCGCTCGGCGGCGCGCAGACCCGCGAGCGCTTCGTCGCGGCGGTGTTGAGCGGCGGCGCGGTCGGCTTGCCGCGCGGACAACGCCTCGTCGGCCTCCGCCAGGTTGCGTTCGGCGCCCATGACGACCGCGGTCAACTCCTCCCGCCGGCGCGCCGCCCCGTCGTCGGGCCGTTGCGCGGGCGGACCCGATCGTTTGGCTTTCCGGCCCCTCTTCGGCGGGGGCCCGGGCTCCGGGGGAAGGTCGGCGGACGCGCCGAAACCCGACCACTGCTCGGGACCCGTCAGGCGCCCGAGGCGCGCGCGGACGTCGGGGTCGGCGATCGCGGCCTGCAGCGTGCTGGTCACGTCGTCGCGCGCGGTCGGCGACGGCGTCCGAATCCGGGCCGTCTCGAACGCGGTGCGCGCGAGCTGACCGATGAGTTTGTGCTGCTCGGCCGACAGCTCGCGGATCCGGTCGCCGTCCATCGCCGCGTGCGCGTCGCGGAGCCGGTCCCCCAGGTCGCCCAGCCGCCG